>JANZZE010000225.1 GCA_026419545.1 Acidimicrobiales bacterium | reverse complement strand
ACGGTACCCGTGTGTAACCGTTAGATTGAAATGACATGAAATAGATTGGGAGTGGCTGGAGGAGCCCAGACTGCTCCCTCAAGACACAGGAGCAAGAGATACATGCCGACTGCCCTCACCGTCGTTGGAGAGACGATCTCGGTCGTGCCTTGGCCTGACCCAGTGCTCGACACGGTCGGCCACGACCCGCGTTCGGCCTACGTCGAGCGATTCTGGCTAGGCGTGATGGGTCCGAGCACGGTGTGGCTGATTCGACACCTCGCCGATGGACTCGAGCGGGCACCGTCGGGCTTCACCTTGAACCTTCTCGACACCGCCCGGATCCTGGGCCTCGCCAGCAACGGGGGCCGGATCAACTCGTTGCTCAACGCCATCGAGCGGTCATGCCTGTTCGGTGCAGCGCGCTTCGATGGAACCGGAACGTTGGCGGTGCATCGACGGCTCCCCCCGCTCAACCAACGGCAAATCACCCGGCTCCCCGAGTCGCTGCGGCGTCAACACCAACAATGGCAGGAACGCGAGCTGCGTAATCCTGAAGCTGAACGAATGCGGCAGCGGGCCCGACGGCTCGCATTGTCGCTGCTGGAGTTGGGTGAGCCGTTTGCCGAAGCCGAGCGCCAGTTGCACCGCTGGAAGTTCCACCCAGCACTCGCCTTCGATGCGATGCGATGGGCGCAGAAGGAATACGACAAGCGCCAGGCGGCTGGGCGATCCGGGAACGAGACCACCGAAAGCGATCGCCTCGTCACGTCGGCGAGATCGCTGAGATGGTCCGCTGGCCCCTGACCGTCCGGCGCGAAAAACCGCCGTCATCAACTCCACCAGTCGGTCGGCTGGCCCCTCACCGTCCGGCGCGAGAACACCGTCATCAACTCCACCAGTGTGCGGACACCGAATCCCGTGGCCCCCTTGACCAACTCACCGTCGTCCGAATCGGTCCATGCCGTACCGGCGATATCGAGGTGAGCCCACGGGATACCGGACGCGACGAACTCTCGGAGGAAGAGCGCAGCGGTGATTGCTCCGCCATCGGCGGTGCACCCGATGTTGCGCAGATCGGCGACATCCGACTCGATCCGCTTGCGGTACTCCAGTGGGAGCGGCATCCGCCAGACACGCTCGCCTGCCCGGTCGGCGGCGGCGAGCACCTCGTCAGCCAGGCCATCGTGGGTGGCGAAAAGCCCGGCGATCCGTGAACCAAGGGCAGATTCGATGGCACCGGTGAGGGTCGCCAGGTCCAGGATGGCATCGGGACGATCCTCCGACGCAAGGGCGAGCGCATCAGCAAGTATGAGTCTTCCCTCGGCATCCGTGTTCAGCACCTCGACTGTCTTGCCGTTACGGGCACGAAAGATGTCGCCCGGCCGGGTGGCATCACCACCCGTCATGTTGTCGGTGAGCGGCAGATAGGCCGAGGTCCCGAGTCTGGGTGCCACCGCCGGCACGAGTGACACGGCGGCAAGCACCGCTGCGGCACCGGCCATGTCTGCCTTCATGTGCATCATGCCTTCGCGGTTCTTGAGTGAGAGCCCGCCCGAATCGAAAGTCACGCCCTTGCCGACCAACGCAAGACGAGCCCGAGCTCCTTGTGGGTCATGGCGGATCACGACCAGGCGCGGCGGCTGCTCGGAGCCTCTACTCACCGCGAGAAGGCCGCCGAGCCCAAGTTCAGCGATACGGACCTCGTCGAAGACCTCCACCGAACAACCGTGCCGGACAGCGTGGTCGCAAGCGATCTCCGCGAATCGCTCAGGCGTGAGCGATCCGCCCGGTTCGTTGGTCAGATCGCGGGCAAAGTTGGTCGCCGCCGCCAACCTCGCGCCTACCTCAAGCGCTCGCGCTGCGCCGACACCGCGGCCGCGCACGACCACCTCGGCAAGCCGCCGATCGTCGTCATCGGTCTTGTACCGGCGGAACCGATACGTCCCGAGCACGATGCCCTCGGCCAGCGCTTGGAGCGCCCGGGCCTGGTGGGACGACGGCCGATTCGCACTGCCACCAGTTCCAGGGGGGAGTGGATCGATCTCTACGACACGATGCCTGCGAACGGCGCGGCCCACCGCTGCGGCAGCGCGACGGATGACCCGCGGGGCGATCTCGTCACTTGGCCCGAGCCCAGCAACGACGAGTTCCCGACCTTCGCTTCCAGCACAACCGGGTACCACCAAGACCTCGTCGGGCTGGCCGCGAAAGCCCCGTGCAGACATCGCCGAACCATCCAGACCGAAGGAGCTGAGTCGCTCGAGGTCATCGGACGGTACCCAAGTAACCCGAACCGTCGCTTCCGGTTCGCCCGAGCGCTCGACCCGGAACGTGATGGCAGTCCCGGACTCTGTTAGGACACGATCCCCGCTCATCAGCCAGCCGATCGCGTTCGCAATGACTCGCCCTCTTGCCATCGAGCGAGGGTCCAGAGCAGATCGCTGAGCCGGTTCAAGTACGGCAGCACCGAGCTACCCTCCGTGACGGCGCGAACCGCGCTGCGCTCGGCTCGCCTCACCACCGTACGTGCCACATCGAGCAAGGCCGAGACCCGGTTGCCGCCCGGTACGACGAACTCGGCCGGCGGATCAAATCGAGCACTCACGTCGTCGATCACCGATTCAAGACGAGAAACCATCATCTCGTCGACTGCGTCTTTCCCAGGCTTCAACTTGCTGCGGTTCTCCGGGAGCGTTGCCAGCTCCGCCATGAGCACCCACAGGTCTCGTTCGACCGACACGAGCAGCTCATCGAGCTCCGAACCCGGATCGCACTCTGCTCGGGCCAACCCGATAAAGGCTTGCGCTTCGTCGACCGCGCCATACGCGGCCGGGAGTTCAGAGTCTTTGGGCACGCGGCCACCGAACAACAGGCCCGTCGTCCCGTCGTCGCCTTTGCGGGTGTACACTTTCACGCCCGGAGGGTATCGCCGCGTCAGTGTCCCCGAACATCGGACCGTTCCTCCGTTCAGGCCCGCGACCCGGCCCACCGCTACCAACGGCACCGTGCTCGTCCAGCGGTTCATCCTGGGCGTCGAGCATCTACCCGGCCAGCTCTCGGGGCAGCGTTGACGACCGGTGCTCGTCGAGCAAGTCATCCTGCTCGTTGAGCAGGCGACGAAGCTGTGTGTAGAGGTCGTGCCGATCCTCACCCCCACGCAGCTCCCGACCGATGGCGACCATCATCCCGATCAGATACAGCACCACGATGGCACCGCCGAATCCGTAGAGCTGGACCCCGAAGACGACCGCCAGCAAAGTCGATGCTGGACCGATCCGCAACGTCGCGTGTTCGATGGGCTTTTGAACGAACCGGAGATCGAGGATCTGCAGAACCACACTGCCGGCGAACAGGATCGCGGCAAGCGGCAGGGAACGAACTGCCGCCGCGGCAACCAGCGGCAGCGCGGCGAGGACGTACCCGATACCAGGCACGATGCTCCACAAGGCGAACCAGAGCCCCACCACCGTCGGTGCTCTCAGCCGGACCATGGACGCCATCAGATAGACAGCGAAGCCAGTCGTGACCGCACGGGCACACAGGAACCCGAAGTGGCGGGAC
>JANZZE010000224.1 GCA_026419545.1 Acidimicrobiales bacterium | reverse complement strand
CAGTCATGGGTCCCAAGCAGCTCGCCGGCGTCATGTCGATCGTGCAGCGCTCGGCAGCCGAACGCGCTGGTGAACACTACGACGAGGAAGCTGACGCAGCGATGCGGGCCATGGTCGAAGAACAGATCGACAAGGAATCAACGGCGTTGTTCGCCACTGGTCGACAGTGGGACGACGGAATCATCGATCCGCGCGACACGAGAGTGGTGCTCGGGATTGCGCTCTCCGCCATCCACAGTGCACCTATCGCTGGCGCCGACCGATTCGGCGTTTTCCGGGTGTGAGAAGACCGAAAGGACCGGCAGGAGCGATGCCTGAGATCCGTTCATTACTGATCGCGAACCGGGGCGAGATCGCACGTCGCATCATCCGCACCGCACGTGAGATGGGCATCCGCACGGTTGCGGTCTATTCAGATCCGGACCGGAACGCACCGCATGTGCGCGAAGCGGACGTTTCGGTCCCACTGAAGGGCGCATCGGTCGCAGAGACCTACCTCAACCGCGAGGAACTCCTCAACGCCGCCGCCTGGCAAGGGGTCGACGCCATCCATCCTGGCTACGGGTTCCTCTCCGAGAGCCCGCTTTTCGCGCGGGAGGTCATGAACGCCGGGCGCATCTGGGTCGGTCCGCCGCCTGAGACCATCTCGAAGATGGGCGACAAGGTCGCGGCCAAGCGCGTAGCGGTGGAATCAGGGTTACCCGTCTTGCCGAGCGCGGTCATCAGTGGCGACAACCCGATGGCCTGGACCGAACAAGTGGCGGAGATCGGCTATCCCCTCCTCGTCAAGGCGGCAGCAGGCGGCGGAGGCCGGGGAATGCGACTCGTGTTATCGCCGGACGAACTCGCCGACGCCATCAACTCCGCCCGCCGAGAAGCGGCCTCCTCGTTCGGTGACGCGACGGTGTTCGCTGAGCGGTATCTGCCGGCACCACGTCATATCGAGATACAGGTCTTCGCGGATACGCACGGCACGGTCGTGCACCTTGGAGAACGTGAGTGCTCGATTCAGCGGCGGCACCAGAAGATCATCGAGGAAGCTCCCTCAACCGCCGTGTCGCCGTCGCTGCGGGCCCGGATGGGCGAGGCCGCGACGGCCATTGCTCATGCCATCGGTTATGTGGGCGCGGGCACCGTCGAGTTCCTGCTCGACACCACCGACCTCGGCGATGGCGGTCGGTCGAACGAACCGAGCTTTTACTTCTTGGAGATGAACACGCGACTGCAGGTCGAGCATCCAGTCACCGAGGCCATCTGCGGCCTCGATCTGGTACGCCTGCAATTGCAGGTCGCCGCCGGAGAACCCCTCGGCTTCAGTCAACAAGACGTGACGTTCCGTGGGCACGCCATCGAAGTCCGCCTGTATGCCGAGGATCCCGAGCAAGGGTGGCTGCCGTCGACGGGGCGCATTCACCGGTGGGAGCCCGGGCCGACGCCCGGGTTGCGCTATGACAGCAGTGTTGAGACCGGCTCAGTCGTCACGCCCCACTACGACCCGATGCTGGCCAAGATCATCGCCCACGCCGACCACCGATCCGAGGCTGCCCGCCGGCTCGTCCGCGCTCTGCGGGAACTCAAAGTTCATGGCCCATCCACCAATCGCGACTACCTCATCGAGGTCCTCAACGCCGACGCCTTCCTCGCTGGTGATACCCACACCGATTTCGTCGAACGGCACCCTCCGGCAATTGCCGATGACGACCCGTTTGCGGTCGAGCGCCGCTGGCAGCGCTTCAACACGATCATCGGCCCCCACCTCGCGGCGGCCGCCTTGGTCGAGCAACAGCAGCGGACGGCTTCCGGTCCATGGTCATTCGCCCCAACGGGGTGGCGGAACGTCGGTGGAGCTCCCAAGGAGCTCACCACCGACGTCGCCTGGCGACTGCTCGATGCTGCAGAGGGGTTCGCCGCACAATCGGTGTCCTACGAGCGGCGGGGCGAGCGCTGGGACCTCTCCTATTGCCGGGTGGCCCGCGACCATCCCCTGGCCCGCAGGCGCCGAGCCGACGACCCGCGGACGCCGATCAACTTGTATGACGTCGCGATCAGAGGGCCGGCCGGCACGACCCAGACCCTTGTCGAACTCGAGGACCTCGGTTGCGGGCAATGGATGCTGCACTTCGGACGACGCGGACAGCCAGTCACCGTCGACTTCCACGACGGTCGGATCTTCGTGAACTCGCCGCTCGGCCAGTCGGTGTTCACCAAGATCGGCACATTCGATGAACACACGCGTTCGACTGCGGTCAGCGGACTAACCGCCCCGGTTCCGGGCAAGGTCGTCTCGGTTCTGGTGCAACCTGGAGAGTCCGTCGAGCCCGGCCAGACACTCGTCGTGCTCGAGGCCATGAAGGTCGAACATCAGATCAACACGGCTGCGGCTGGCGTGGTCACCGACGTGCTCGTGTCAGTTGGCGACAGCGTCGACGCGCACCAGGTCCTCGTCCGGTTGGACAACACCGCCGACTGAACCACCAACCTGAGCCAATCGGCGGCGACCGGTGCCGCGACTGGACTCGAATCGGCACCACCGAAAGCTGCCGTGTAGAAATGACCCGATGACAGGCGACGACGCATCGGACGTACTGCGCATCGCAAACTGCTCCGGTTTCTACGGTGACCGCCTGAGCGCCGCTCGGGAAATGGTCGAGGGCGGGCCCATCGACGTGCTGACCGGCGACTGGCTCGCTGAGCTGACGATGCTGATCCTGGCCAAAGACCAGCTCAAGGATCCCGCTGGCGGGTATGCCAAGACATTCCTCACACAGATGGAAGATGTGCTTGCCACCTGTGCCGAGCGGGGCATCAAAGTGGTCTCCAACGCCGGTGGTCTCAATCCAGCGGGGTGTGCCGCTGCGGTACGGGACCTGGCACAACGACTGGGAGTCGACATCCGGGTCGCCCACGTCGAGGGTGACAATCTCATCGATCGGCTCGGCGAGCTCAAAGCAGCCGGCCACGACCTGACCAACCTTGACACTGGCGAAAAGTTCGACGAACTGGGGGTCAAGCCCATCGCCGCAAACGCCTACCTCGGCGCGTGGGGCATCGTCGAGGCACTCTCTCGCGGCGCCGATATCGTCATCACCGGCCGGGTCACCGATGCAGCGGTGACCGTCGGGCCAGCCGCGTGGTACTTCGGGTGGGACCGCAGCGACTGGGACGAACTGGCCGGCGCTGTCGTGGCTGGTCACATCATCGAGTGCGGAACCCAGTGCACCGGCGGCAACTTTGCGTTCTTCCAGGAGGTTCCCGGTATCGAACACCTGGGCTTCCCAATCGCCGAGATCCGCTCCGACGGTTCATCGGTGATCACCAAGCACCCCGGCACTGGCGGCCTCGTCTCTGTCGACACGGTGACCGCGCAGCTGCTCTATGAGATCCAAGGGCTCGAGTACTACAACCCCGACGCGACGGTTCGGCTCAACTCGATACGCCTGACGCAGGAAGGGCCCGACCGCGTGTTGGTCCACGGTGTGCGTGGCCTTCCCGGACCCGATCAGGTCAAAGTGGCGGTGAACTACCTCGGTGGTCACCGCAACAGCATGACCTTCGTCCTGACC
>JANZZE010000022.1 GCA_026419545.1 Acidimicrobiales bacterium | reverse complement strand
CTTGTAGTCGACGGCGTGCACGATGGAGCCCAGCCGGATCGACCGGGTCGCGTCGGCCGCGGCCATCAGCGCCGGGATCGTGGCGAACTGGTCGTCGAGGTGGTCGGCAACCGTCAAGACGTCGTAACCGAGATCTTCCGCGCGGCGCGCCAGATCGCGCCAAGCCTTGCGGTCGGTTGCTGTGCTGGCTTGGACCCCGAAGCGGAATGGCCGGGTGAAAGGTGTTGTGACATCGGTGGGGTCGTGGGAAGAGGTCAGGTACCGCTTGTTGGCGGCTGCGGATCGAGTCAGGTTTCAGCCGCGTCGCCGAAGGCGCTGGTGGCCCTCGGATGGGACCGCTCGGTGGCCGTCACGGTTTGAGTCTGACGCATGCCGCTAAGGTCGGGCCCGGTGACCGACGAGACACTGACCGGTTTCGAGCAGGATTCGTTCACCCATGATGGAAAGACCCGGATCATCTACCGCTCGGGTGAAGGTCCAGCTGTGATCGTCATGGCAGAGATGCCCGGTATCACCCCGCGGGTCGCCGACTTCGCCCGCCGGGTCGTCGGCATCGGGTGTAGCGCGATTATGCCAGTGCTGTTCGGGGCACCTGGCGCCAAGCCATCGGTGTCCGCATATATGCGCTCGATCGTGCCGGCCTGCATCTCGAAGGAGTTTGCTGCGTTCGCAATCGGTCGGACCGCACCAGTGACCGATTGGCTCCGAGCGCTGGCGCGATCGGAGCACCAGCGATGTGGAGGGCCGGGAGTAGGTGCTGTCGGCATGTGTTTCACCGGTGGGTTCGCCTTGGGCATGATGGTCGACGAGTCGCTGATCGCACCGGTCCTCAGCCAGCCGTCGCTTCCCATCGGCCCTCGTGCTGCTGCCAAGCGCGATCTCCATCTGTCGCCCGAGGACCTTGCCCGGGTGAAGCACCGAACCCTTGACGATGGCGTCTGCGTGCTTGGCCTCCGGTTCACTGGCGATCGTCTCAGCCCTCCTGAACGGTTTGAGTCGCTCCGGCGTGAACTCGGTGACCGATTCATCGGCGTCGAAATCGACTCGTCCCCTGGTAACCCCTATGGCATCCGCAAGCAGGCGCACTCGGTGCTCACGGAGGACCTTGTCGACGAGCGAGGCCACCCCACCCATGACGCCTTGAACCGGGTACTCGATTTTCTCCGAGATCGCTTGTTGTGACTCCCCCGCCACCTAGGTGATTGCCCCCACTCCTGGCAACGTGCAGACCGAAGGGATCGATCAACGAGCGAGCCCCGCAGCAGCGCCAAGGCTGTCAGCGGGGACCGGTAGGGTGAGCCGAGCATGACTGAGTCCTTTCCGTTCGAAACTGACCCGCCGGCAAAGCTGGCTGCGGATGGTGGAGCGAGCCCAGGTGACGGCTCAGGAGATCACCCCATTCCGAACGAGATTCCGGACGAGTCGGGTCTAATACGCTCGCGTCCCGACTTCCTCGGTGGGCTGAACCCGCCACAGCGCGAAGCCGTCCTGCACGCCTCTGGCCCTCTGCTCGTGATTGCAGGGGCGGGTTCGGGCAAGACTCGGGTCCTCACCCATCGCATCGCTCATCTGATCCGCGACGAAGGTGTCTCTCCTTTTGAGATCCTCGCGATCACCTTCACGAACAAGGCGGCCGACGAGATGAAACAGCGGATTGCCAAGCTCGTCGGGCCAGTTGCGGAGAAGATGTGGATCTCGACCTTTCATGCCGCGTGTGTCCGGATCTTGCGGCGCGACGCTGCGGTGCTCGGTTACCCGTCGAGCTTCACCATCTATGACCAAGCCGACGCCGTGCGGCTCACCGGCTATGTCATCCGAGATCTCGGCATCGACCAGAAGAAGTTCCCTCCCCGTTCGGTCCACGCCAGCATTTCGGCAGCCAAGAATGAAGGCGTCGGTGTCGAGAGCTTCCGTGAACGGGCTCGGTCGATCTTCGAGCGCAAGATCGGCGAGATCTACGCCGAGTATCAGGCCCGTCTTCGCAAAGCGGGCGCAATGGATTTCGATGACCTATTGGGCGTCACGGTCGAACTGCTTCGGCGCCATCCCGAGATCCTCGACCACTATCAACGGCGGTTCAGGCACGTGCTCGTCGACGAATATCAAGACACCAACCCGGTGCAGAACGACCTCGTGCTCCTGCTCGGTGCCGAGCACCGGAACGTATGTGTCGTCGGTGACAGCGACCAATGTCTTCCGCCTGGCACCCCGATCCGAACCGTCGACGGTGTATGCCCGATCGAACAGGTTGAAGTCGGTGATCCTGTGCTTGGCACCTCAGGATCAATGGCGCTGGCCGGCGGTCGCATACGCGCGGTTCACCGTTCGCAGTACTGCGGGCCATTGGTGAGGATCCACGCTGGCGGCCGGGTGCTCACTGGCACGCCTCACCACATCGTTCCGGCCCGCATTGAGTCCCTCCCGGGGCAACGGGCGTTGTGGCTTACCTGGTCCCAGCGCTCTGGTTGGGATGTGTGCCACACGGAGTGCGGCAACGACGGTGCGGAACCGGCCGCAGATGAAGCGTGGCTCCTCGAACTGATCGATCCGCAGAGTCCGAGGAATGGACTGCCTGCCCGGCTAGCCGATTTGGCTCCTGGACATGCCCCAGACATTGCTGCAAAGCAGGTGATGGCGGATCGGCTGCTGCATCCGGAGTTCCCACACTGCTCTCGACTCCGGGCGATCGAACTCACCATGTTCGCTGGTCGCGGTGAACACCTGGTTCGGGGGCCGGGCTTGTGCGAATCGTTCATCGACTACCGGGATGCTCTCGCCTGTGCTCGTTTGCTCGCATCCGACGCAGGCCTACCTCTTCGGCGGCGCATTGAGGTCGGAGGCGTCACCTACGAGTACATGCCGCTTTCACATCTGCACCCAGGAATGCTTGTGCTCGTAGAGACCGACGACGCACGTTTACAGCAGGCCGTCGTCGACGCGGTCGACCAAGTCGCGTACGAAGGACCAGTGTTCGATCTAGAGGTCGGGGACACCCACACCTATCTCGCCGGGGGCCTTCTCGTCCATAACTCCATCTACCAGTTCCGTGGGGCTGACATCCGCAACATCCTCGAGTTCGAAGAGGCTTTTCCGGATGCAACGGTGATCGTGCTCGAGCAGAACTACCGCTCCACTCAGACCATTCTCGATGCCGCCAACGCGTTGATCGCCAACAACATCGGCCGGAAGCCCAAGGAGCTCTGGACGGAGGCCGGCCACGGTGATGCGATCGTTCGCTACCACGCCGACGACGAGAACGACGAAGCGGATTTCGTCGTTCGTGAGATGTCACGCCTTCATGATCTGGGTGAGCGTTGGGAAGACATGGCCGTCTTCTACCGGACCAATGCTCAGAGCCGCGTCGTTGAAGAGCGGCTCATGCGAGCTGGCATCCCCTACAAGGTGATCGGCGGAACCCGCTTTTATGACCGGCGCGAAGTCAAGGATGCGCTGGCCTACCTGCGGGCCGTTGTCAATCCCGCTGACGAGGTGAGCATCAAGCGGGTGCTGAACACGCCCAAGCGCGGCATCGGCGAGTCGTCAGTGTCTCGGGTCGACACCTTTGCGGCATCCCACGGCTACACCTTCATGCAGGCGCTGCGGCGGGCAGACGAGGCTGGGGTGACGGGCAAGGCCCTGCGGGGCATCGAGAAATTCTTGATCCTCATCGACGGGGTGGCTGACTACGTCCAAGACGGCCCAGCGCTTGTACTCGAAGAACTCCTGAAACGATCTGGTTATTTGGCTGAGCTCGAGGCAGAACACTCGGTGGAGTCAGAGGGGCGCATCGAAAATCTGGCTGAGCTTGTCGGCGCGGCCCAGGAATTCGACGATGTCGTCGAGTTCCTCGAATCGGTCTCGCTGGTTGCCGACACCGACGATCTCGACGCCGATGACTCGTCGGTGGTGCTGATGACTTTGCATTCGGCTAAGGGCCTCGAGTTCTCCAACGTGTTCATCGTGGGGATGGAGGATGGCGTGTTCCCACACCTGCGTGCGCTCAGCGAGCCTGATCAGCTCGAAGAAGAGCGGCGCCTCGCCTATGTGGGTATCACGCGTGCCATGAAACGCCTCTACCTGACTCACGCCTGGGCCCGCACTCTGTACGGCGCCGCGCAGTACAACCCACCGAGCCGCTTCCTGGATGAGATCCCAGAGCAGTTGGTCCGGACGATCGAGGGAAGTCGCCGCGCTTCTAGCCGCGGAAGGGATCGGCCGCAATACTACGGGAGCTCTCGGACGAGCCTTGGTCGAGAAGGTCGGCGCGTCTTGGGTTCCTTCGACCCTGACGACGATGAGCACCAAGTACGGTCCCACCGGGAACGTCTTGTGGAGGCGGCGCTGCAGTCGGCGCCGCCGCAGCGTTCCCGATCAGATGAACTTGGCCTCGAGGTAGGAGACGACGTGCGCCACCCGACGTTCGGTGACGGTGTGATCCTGCGAATCGAAGGTCAAGGCGAGAAGGCTGTCGCAACGGTGCGGTTCACCATGGCTGGCGACCGCCAGCTGCTGCTCTCCTGGGCGCCACTCGAGCGGCGCTGATCGGGACGGCGGTGGACTGGCGCTTGACCCTCCGTCGCCAGTAGAACTCCGTCGTGCTGATGCGCGTCTTGGTGAGGATGTGGTGAAAGCGCTCAGGCGGGTCAAGGTCATATTCCGGCGGGACGAGACCCTCGGGACGTTGATGGAGACACTCGCCGCGATCCATGGTGACCACCGTCTCGTCGAAGAAGCCGGGGGAGGTCTTCGCATCACGTTCCGCCAAGGGGCCAAGCGGGTTGCACGATGGGCCGGCGGGATCGCAAGCCGGGTTGCTCCTGGCGACCGCGTCGTCATCGCAACGCCGAACAGCTACGAGATGTTTTTGCTCTGTTTGGCAGCATCGCGTGCGGGCGCTATCCCGGTGCCACTCAACGAACAGATGCGGCCGGAGGAGATTGCACATGTGATGAGCGACTCCGGCGCAGCCCTCATTATTCACAGTGCCCATGATGTCGATGGCGCCGAGCCGATGCGGACTGCCGTGCCTGCCGGGCCCGAGGATGTTGCAGCGCTGTTCTACACGTCAGGCACCACGGGTAAGCCCAAGGGGGCAGCGCTTACCCATCGGGCGCTGATCGGGCAAGTCGTGGCTGGGGTAGTTTGGCCGACTCGGCTGCATCGAGACGAAGCAGTATTCGCTCTTCCGATCGCCCACATCATGGGGTTCGTGATCCTGACGGCGTTGGCTTGTGCAGGGATCCCCGCGTACCTGATACCGCATTTCCGGCCTGACGAGGTGCTTGATGCCATCGAGTCGAGACGGGCCACGGTGTTCATCGGTGTACCGGCGATGTACCGGCTCATGTTGGAAGCCGGTGCTGAGAAGCGAGACTTGTCGTCCATTCGGCTTTGGGGCTCTGGGGCAGACGTGATGCCGCCGGAGCTTGCCGCGACGTTCAAGAAGCTCGGGGCGACCATGACCTTGCCGCTGGTCGGACCAGTCGGGGAGGCGCTCTTCGTCGAGGGTTATGGCCTCGTCGAATCAGCTGGTGGGGTGGCCGCCAAGCTCTCGCCACCGATGCTCAACATCGGGCTCGGTGAGTCGGTCGGTATCCAGCTTCCCGGCTACAAGCTTAAGGTGGTTGATGAGGACGGTCGTGAGGTGGCTCCTGGTTCAGTCGGGGAGCTCTGGGTGAAGGGCCCGGGCGTGTTGAAGGGCTACTGGAACGCACCCGAAGCCACAGCCGACGCGATCACTGAAGATGGCTGGCTTCGCACCGGCGATCTCGCTCGGCGTGGCCCGTTCGGCACGGTCATGTTCGTGGGTCGCCAAAAGGACGTGATCAAGCACGGCGGGTTCTCCGTGTACGCAAACGAGGTACAAGCTGCGCTCGAGGAGCATCCAGCTGTCCTCGAAGCGGCTGTCATTGGTTTGCCAGACGAGCGCGTGGGCGAGATCCCTGCGGCAGTCGTCCGACTAGCCGACGGAACCACCCTCGATGAACTCGATCTCGCGAGTTGGGCCGCCGAGCGTCTTGCCGAGTACAAGGTCCCACAGCGATTCGTGGCGGTGTCGGAGTTGCCCCGTACGGGGACTCGCAAGGTGCAGAAGCGCCAGTTGGTCGAACTATTCGGCGTCGGCGCTGATTGACCGGATCACCCATTGACGAGTCTCGGTTTTGCCGTGTGGGGGTCGACGGCGTTGGTTGCGCTGTGTCGGGCGGCTTGCCCCGTTCTCGCCAGCCGAACCATTCCTGGGGGTGTTCGGCTACCATCTGGTCGCGCGACGTGGGCTTGCTTGACCCGTCTCATGATGGCACCGAGCCGGTGACCTCGATGGTGGTACTCGTGGTGCCGACTCGGCGCCGTTCCGGATTGAGATCGATTATCACGTGACCCTTGTTACTGATCTCGACTGGGAATTGGACGAGCCCGGCGCCGTCAGCCGGGACGGCCCCGCCGTCGCAAGGGTCCTCGAACTCCTGACGATCGGCACTCCAGCGGAGGAAGCACTCACGGTTCTGGCCAGGGCGCCGGGCCTCGAAGGCGAACCACCCGATGTCAGGGTCGTCGCCGAGGTGCTGGAGGATGATGTCCCGTTGCCCACCGGCCACGTCGCTGAACAGCAATGGGCCGCCGGAAGCGATGCTTTCGGCACGCGCTTGCTTGTTGCCCGCGTCGAACTTGTCGCTGCCGAGCTTCACCTCGATCTGGCCGGATTCGCTCAACCTCGGAACTGATATCAACACGATTATGAGCAGGCCGACGGCGGCGATCACACCGCTCACAGCGACGAGGGCAAGCGTGCGCGGAGAAATCGTGGTCGGTTTGACGGGGCTCATTGCTCTGGATTCGAGGCTGGTAGGCGTCGTTGACCTGGAGCGCTCGTGATCGGTTGAAAAGAGTTCATTGCCCGCCATGGTCGCGGATGCATCGGGCGTTAGGCCAGATACAGAGTTGATGGTCGCGGATGCATCGGGCGTTAGGCCAGATACAGAGTTGATGGTCGCGGATGCATCGGGCCTTAGGCCAGATACAGAGTTGATGATCGCGGATGCATCGGGCCTTAGGCCAGATACAGTTGGCGGCAAGAGTCAGGTCGAAGAATGACTCGGTCTGCTCGTGCTCGACGGTGTCTCTGTTCCATTCCCTATCATCCGGCGATGTGAAACGCCGCTACCGCGTGGTTGTCGCCAAACCGGGACTCGATGGGCATGACCGAGGTATCAAGGTCATTGCGCGGGCGCTTCGGGATGCCGGCTTTGAGGTCATCTATACGGGGCTGTTCCAGACCCCGGAGCAAATCGCTGAGTCGGTGCTGCAAGAAGATGCGGATGCTGTGGGGCTTTCGGTGCTCTCTGGCGCGCACATGACCTTGTTTCCCCGGGTCATCGAGGAACTCCGGTCCAGAGGTCTCGAGGACGTCTTGGTTTTCGGTGGAGGCATCGTGCCCGATGACGATATCGATCAGCTCGAACGAGCAGGTGTAGCGGCCATCTTCACGCCGGGAGCTTCGATCGACGAGATCACCGCCTGGCTGGAACAAGAACTTGATCGTCGTGAAGACGATGCATCGTGATGCACCGAGCCGATCTCGCATTCTCGTCGCCTGGCCTCCTTGGCTAGCGTGTTTCTTTGCGGGTCTCCCGCGGCGCAGTCGACGGCTCTGTTTCCCCCACGATGAGACCAAAGAAGGACCTGATGCGACGCCTGCTCGTTCTCACAACTGTCTTGTTCCTCGTGCAGTCGACGGCGGCCTGCGGCCGAGGGAAGTCCGAGCCCGAGGTCGCGTTCACGGTTCCGCCTAGCTCTACCACGACGACTACTGCCCCTGCCAAGGAGTGCAGCCCCCCCACGGTCACCACGCCCTCGCCCGACCAGAAGCCGAATGTCACGCCGCCCGATGGCCCGGCGCCTACTACCCTGCAACAGACAGATCTTGTCGTAGGTGACGGTGCTGAGGCCAAGACTGGTGACACGGTGAAGGTCGAATACGTAGGGGTGCTCTACGAGGGGGGCAAGGAGTTCGATGCCTCGTGGAATCGCGGGGCCGAGCCCTTCGAGTTCACGTTGGGATCTGGCCAGGTCATCAAAGGCTGGGACCAGGGCGTGGTTGGGATGAAGGTGGGGGGACGCCGGCAACTCGTCATTCCTGCTGATCTCGCGTACGGATCGCAAGGCCAGGGGGACATTCCGGCAAACGCAACACTCGTCTTCGTGGTCGACTTGTTGCAGGTGTGCACTCCAGAGACCGCGACGACAACGGTTCCCGGCTCATCTCTCCCCGCTGTGGGTGGCGCGGACTCCACGGCATCTTCGACCTCGCCGAGTACGTCACCTGTGGACGCGACTGGCGCAGCGAGCACGACCACAGAGACTTCATCGCAGTGAGCCAGCGCTCAAATCAGCCAATCAACAGGTCGTTTCGCCGCCTGTCTGGTACTTGACTACGGTGTCCGGCCGTGGATCTTCTCGAATACCAAGGTAAGCAGTACTTCGCGGCTTTCGGCATCCCGGTCTCAGACGGTCGTCTGGTCGATTCAGTCGAGGCGGCAGTCAGTGCTGCAGCGGAGGTCGGATACCCGGTCGTCGTGAAGGCCCAGGTCCACGTGGGGGGCCGGGGCAAAGCGGGCGGCGTGAAGCTCGCCCACGACGAAGATGAGCTGCGGACGCACGCCACGAACATCCTTGGCATGGACATCAAAGGCCACACCGTGAGGGTGGTCTGGATCGAGCACGCCTCCGACATCGCTGAGGAGTACTACGCCAGTTTCACGCTCGATCGTTCAGCCAAGAAGTACCTTGGGATGCTTTCGGCCCAAGGTGGGGTCGAGATCGAGGCCGTTGCGGAGCGGGACCCAGATGCCATCGCCAGGATCTGGATCGATCCAGTCGACGGTCTGAGCGAGGCCCAATGCCGTGATTGGGTACAAGCTGCCAGACTCAACCCTGTTGCTGAGAACGGCGCCGTCGACATCCTGCTGAAGCTGTATCGCGCTTTCACCGAAGGTGATGCGGATCTTGTGGAGATCAATCCACTGATCTTGCGGACCGACGGCGCAGTCCATGCGCTCGATGCCAAGGTGACTTTGGACAACAACGCAGCCTTCCGCCACGACTGGAGTGACTATGAACGAACCCAGGTGCGGGATGAACGAGAGGAAGCTGCGTTCCGTGCCGGTCTGCAGTACGTCGGCCTCGACGGTAACGTCGGTATTATCGCCAACGGCGCCGGCCTGGCAATGAGCACGCTCGACGTCGTGAACCAGGTCGGTGGCGAGCCCGCTAACTTCCTCGACGTGGGTGGCGGTGCTGATGCCGACAAGTTCGTAGCCGCGCTCGCGATTATCGACAACGATCCCCGGGTGAAATCGATCTTCATCAACATCTTCGGCGGTATCACCCGCGGGGAGGAAGTGGCCAACGGCATCATCGCCGCTTTGGGTCGCATCGACATCGCGAGCCCCATCGTGATCCGCCTTGACGGCACCAACGCAGACGAGGGGCGGAAGCTGCTCGAACCACACCTTGGCGCCAAGTTGCAGATGGCGCCGACAATGTTGGAGGCCGCGCGCAAAGCGGTCGAACTCGCTGGCGCGGCGAACTAGAGGGAAGGACGGATCTGGTGTCGATCTTTGTCGACGAGAACACCAAGGTCGTTTATCAGGGGCTCACGGGGAGCCAGGGGCGGTACTACGGGTTACTGAACCGGGACTACGGCACCCAAGTGGTTGCCGGAACCAACCCGAAGAAGGCCGGCACTGATGTCGAGGGCATCCCGATCTTCGCGACGGTTGCCGAAGCAGTCGCAGAGACCGGGGCCAATGCCTCGTGCATCTTCATCCCCGCGCCCGGTGTGAAGGATGCAGTCATCGAAGCAGCCGAAGGTGGGGTGGAGTTCATCGTCGTCATCACCGAAGGTGTGCCGATGCACGACGAGGCTTGGTTCTTCAACAAGCTCAAGCGGGATTTTCCGAGGGTTCAGCTGCTTGGGCCGAACTGTCCTGGCATCATCAGCCCCGGTAAATGCAATATCGGTATCACGGCCGGTCACATCGCCAAACCCGGTGGTCCGGTTGGGATCGTGAGTCGGTCGGGAACCCTCACCTATCAAGCGCTCTACGAGCTCAAGCTCCAAGGCGTCGGTGTCACGACTTGCGTCGGCATCGGTGGCGACCCGGTCCCGGGCACAAGCTTCATCGATTGTCTTGAACGGTTTGAGGCCGATCCAGAGACCAAAGCGGTCATGATGATCGGCGAGATCGGCGGCACAGCCGAGGAAGAAGCCGCGGAGTTCATTCGCGACAAGATGACCAAGCCAGTCGTGGCGTATATCGCAGGTGTCACGGCACCAGCCGGGAAAAAAATGGGACACGCCGGTGCAATCGTGTCGGGCGGCAAGGGCACTGCACAAGGCAAGATCGCCGCGCTCGAGGCGGCGGGCGCAAAGGTTGGCCAGAATCCGACAGAGGCGGGTGAGCTCATGGTCCAGATCGTTCGTGAACACGGCTGGAGCTGAGTAGCGTCTCTCAGGAATCCAGTGTGACCGCTCGTGCTCGAAGCTCCTGCGCTAGGTCTTCGGGCTGGCGCACTCGAGCGTTTCCCCCAAAGGAGCTCGGTCTGTTCACGTGCCGTTCTCTGCCGTTGCGTCACCGGTGTTCGTAGGAAGGGCGGAGATCCGAGCATCGGCATCAAATGACGTCTAGCCTGGCAGCGGATCAAACGCCATTTGGGAGGTCGGGATGCTCGCAACGATCGGACAGCAGTTGGCTGGTACGACTTATGAAACTGAAGTGTCAGGCGGGGCCATTGCCGCGCTCTTGCTCATCTACCTGCTGTTCGCAGTCGCGCTGTACCTCTTTTACGGTTTTTGTCTAATGAAAATCTTCCAGAAGGCAGGATTGCCTGGCTGGTGGGGCTTTGTGCCGTTGGTCAACATGTGGGGCTTGGTCAAGATCTCTGGTCGTGAGCCTTGGTGGATCATTTTGTTTTTCATCCCGTGCGTGAGCATCGTGGCCATCATCATCATTTACATGGACGTGGCCAAGGCGTTCGGCAAGGATCCTATCTACGGGCTCGGGCTTGCGTTCCTTGGCATCATCTTTCTGCCGATGCTGGCTTTTGGTAGCTCGCAGTATGTCGGCAATCCCCAGGGCGGACCACCGGCGTCCGGTGGTTATCCGCAGCAGGGTTATGGGCAACCGTACCCTGGTTACGGTCAGCAATACCCGGGTTATGGCCAGCAATATCCGCAGCAGGGTTACGGGCAGCAGTATCCGCAGCAGGGCCAGTAGCAACTTCCCCATTGCTGTCTGAGGCCAGTCGACAAGCGGCCCCTGAAGGGACCAAACACCGATGGAGCAAAGGCTCGAGCCTCGGAGGTCCTCGGAGTGGGTTTCCCAATCTTCACACGCATTTGCACACACATAGTCCTGCCCCGCAGGCGAGCTCCAGCGTCACCGGAGCGGGTTACTCAGCGGATCTCGACTGGTCAGTCAGATACCGAGTCGTGCCGCTTCAACCTGAGCAATTGCGTCGGGATCGCCTCGCAGTTCGACGTGTGCTGCTGATTTGCGGCCGCTGAGGTAGAGCAGGATCTCTCCCGGTCGTCCAGCGATGATCGCTTTTGGTTCGCCGCGGCGCGCAGTGATGGCGGCCCCGTCGGGGCGAGTGAGTTCCACGCCGACGTCTTTGATCCCCCGCACGGCGAATCGCTTTCCTCGTTCGAGCAGACGCCAGAGTTGGTCCTCGATGCCGGCGATCTCTTCGGCGGGTCGTGGCTCCGTGTTCCCCCCACCCCGGCGGAGGTCTTCATGGTGGATGAAGAACTCTTGTCCGTTGAACAGGTCGTCGACCAGTTTCCAGGCAAGTGGCGGGCCGCTCCGGAACCGCTCGACCAAGGACTCGAACGACGAGCGCAACTTGGTCCGCTCAATCGCGCGCTCATGCAGCTGGCCGAGGGACGCTGCGACAATCCCTATCGTCGCGATCGGTTTGTTTTCGCGGACCACCAGGTGGGCGACCAGGTCGTAGGCAGACCAGCCTTCACACAAGGTGGGCGCGTCGGGACCTGAGGCGACAAGGGCGTCGGCGAGAGCGGGACGCTCGAGTTTTGCGATTGGCAGGGTCATGCTTCGCAACAACAATTGGAAGGGCGGGATATTCCTGGCTGGGGTGCGATACCTGTGGGCGTGTCGTGTTGCGACGCGCCGGCAACCATCGGCAGGCGCGGATACAGGTAACTGGCTTTGCCGTTCGAGTGTCTCGCTGCGCAGTGAGCTGAGCTAGGTTGCCATCGTGACGATGCGAGTGGCCGTGCTGGCCTCAGGGAGCGGCACGATCCTCGAAGCAATGCTCAAAGAAGGTGTTCCGGTCGCGGTCGTCGTGGTTGACCGGCGTTGCGGCGCAATCGATATTGCCGCGCGATACGGCGTGACCTGGGAACTGGTCGAACGGGACAGCTTCGGACCTGACTTCGATCGCGATGGCTACTCAGCTCGGGTTGCGAACGTGTTGAAGTCCTATGGCGTCGACTTAGTCGTCATGGCGGGTTGGGGCACCATCTTTTCTGAGCCGATGTTCAGCGCGTTCGGCGGGCGAATCATCAATACCCATCCTGCCTTGCTGCCCGCCTTCAAGGGATGGCACGCCGTACGGGATGCACTGGCCTACGGCGTCAAAGTGACCGGGTGTACCGTCCATGTCGCGACCCCAGAGGTCGACGATGGCCCGATCCTGGCTCAGGAGGCAGTTCCGGTTGAACCGGGCGACACGGAGGAGTCGCTCCATGAACGGATCAAGGCGGTCGAGCGGCGCCTCTATGTCGACACGATCAAGAAGATCCTCGAGCGGGGATCCGTCAGTGATTTGCGGTAGGGCGAGAGCGTCGTGGCTACGAGCGCTGGGTCTGGCGCGCTGTGGGAGCGAATCCGAAGGAGAGACCGATGAAGGCGTTGCTGTCGGTATACGACAAAACCGGAGTGGTTGAGCTGGCCCAAGGACTCCGCGAGCTTGGCTGGGACCTGCTCTCGAGTGGGGGAACCGCGAGCGTGATCGCCGACGCAGGTATCCCCGTTACCGAAGTCGCCGAACTGACCGGTTTTCCGGCGATTATCGGCCACAGGGTCGTCACGCTGCATCCGAAGGTGCACGGTGGCATCCTGGCTGACCGGTCCAATCCCGATCACCTGGCCGATATGGCGACCTACGGAATCGAAGGCATCGACCTTGTCGTGGTCAATCTCTATCCCTTCCGGAGCGATCCTTCTATTGAGCTGATCGATATCGGTGGGCCCGCGCTCATACGGGCCGCTGCCAAGAACCACGCGTACGTCGGCGTGGTCACCGACCCATCTGATTACCAACCGATCCTCAGCGAACTGCGGACAGCCGGTTCGCTTTCGTCCGAGACACGCCGCCGTTTGGCGCAGGCCGCCTTCGCCGCAACTGCGGCCTATGACACCGCGATCGCGGCGTGGCTGGCGGAGACTGGGCCAAGTCGTGATGACCGGCAAGCTGATTCCAATGACGACCACGGCGCATCCGAGGACGTCGAAACATGGTTGCCCCCCTCGATTTCGCTGACCCTGCGAAGGGCGCAGGTCTTGCGCTACGGCGAGAATCCGCACCAGCTGGGCGCCCGTTACACGACTGATGGCGAGTCCGGTTGGTGGGCCAGCGCCATCCAGCATGGCGGCAAGGAGATGTCCTATCTCAACGTCTACGACGCGGACGCAGCCTGGCGGCTGGTCCATGAACTCGGCGACGAACCAGCTGCGGTTGTCATCAAGCACGCGAACCCCTGCGGTGCAGCTATCGCGGATGACATCACGACCGCGTATCGCCGGGCCCACGAGTGTGATCCCGTCTCGGCGTTCGGGGGCATCGTGGCGGTCAACCGCCCCGTCAGCGAGGAGATGGCCGACGCGTTGAAGTCGGTCTTCACTGAAGTCCTGATTGCGCCGGGTTTTGAAGGTGACGCGTTGACCCGACTGATGGAAAAGCGGAACTTGAGGATCCTGGAGGCCACGCCACCCGGTACAGCCGAGCGGACCCTACGGTCCATCGATGGTGGGTACCTCGTACAGACTCCAGATCGCGTGACCGCGGATCCATCCGCCTGGCAGGTCGTCACCAAGGCGAAGGTGACTGACCAACAGTGGTACGACGTGGTGATGGCGTGGAGGCTAGTTGCGCGGGTGACATCGAACGCGATCGTCTTGGTGCGAGATCGCCAGGCGTTCGGAATCGGATGTGGTCAGCAGAACCGGCGCGACGCGGGTCGACTCGCGTGTGAGAAGGCCGCGGGCCGAGCAAAGGGAGGGGTGTATGCCAGCGACGCGTTCTTCCCGTTCCCGGACGGCCTCGAACCGGCGATCGAGGCAGGTGCGTCAGTGGTCGTACAGCCGGGAGGCTCCGTACGTGATGAAGAAGTGATCGCCGCGGCTGACGATGCTGGGTTGGCCATGATCTTCACTGGTGAGCGCCACTTCCGCCACTGATCCCCTTGGGTGCATTTTTCCCCTCATGCGGGGACAAAAGTACCCGAGGGTGATTAATGATGTGGCGAACGGCAAGCTACTTGACCTTGGCTGCGATCTTCTGGGCGAGCTCGCAGTGCCTGTCGTCAGCGGCGAATTTGATCTTGCTGTCTCCCGGCTCGAGTGAGACCCCCGAGGCACCATTCGCATCAAGATCTCCGAACATCGACACATAGATCAGTGTGTCGCCGCGACGGACGAGGACGCCCGAGGACCCTGCGAGATCGCCAGTTGTGCAGAACGCCTCGTCGCCTGCGTTCACCTCTTTGTTTAGGTAGGACTCGCTTCCGACGGTGACGCCGCCCCCACGATCCTCTTCGATGCCTTTGGCTCGTGCCAGCTCTTGCTGATAGCGGGCGGCAGCGTCAGTGGTCTCAAGCCGGGCCAGCCGGACTGTCAGATTCTGTTCGTTGTTGGTGGATGACTCGGGGGATGCCCAGCAAGTCGTGCCGTCTGCCAATACCCGAGCGTCGAGGGCCGGGACCGCGATCTTGGTCACTCCGCCGAGTTGAATGAGCGAGTACTTGCCGCCGAGCACCGATTCGATGCCACCGGTGTCGATGAAGTCACAGCTGTCCTTGCCGAACAAATCACCGCTCTCGGCGGCCTCGTTGACCTTGGATCCAAGCCAACCGAGGCCAATCATCGCCGCCGCTCCGCCGCCGAGAAGGAGCACCAGCAGCACGATTGCCGCGATCAAGCATCCCTTTCCTGAGGATTTCGGCGGAGGAGGACTTCCGGCTGTTGGCCCAGGTCCGGGTGGAGTCTGCGTGGGTGGCGCGGATGTTGGGAACTGCTCGGGTGGATACCATCTCCCGTCACTGGCTTTCCACCAGCCAGGGCCTTGCGCCATGTCGCTCATCGAGCACCTCCCTGTCAGCCTGATGCTTAGCACGGGAGTGAACCTCGTGCCCGTTGATCCTCATAAGCCCATCCAGCGCGTCACCACTCCACACATAGGTCTGGGCGACATCGCGACCGTAGGATCAGGTCCATGACCGCACAGATGCTTGACGGCGAGGTCGTTGCTCGCAGGATCAAGATGGAACTCGCCGATCGGATCGAGATGTTGTCGCGAAAGGGTCACACCCCGGGTCTGGGAACGATTCTTGTTGGCGACGACGGTCCCTCGGCCAACTACGTTGCGATGAAACATCGCGATTGCGAAGAGCTTGGCATCGCTTCACACCATGTCCACCTGCGTGCGAACGCCACGGAGCGGGAGGTGCTCGAGGTCGTCGAGCAGTTCAATGCCGATGAGCGGGTCGACGCATATCTGATGCAGTACCCGTTCCCCCCGCACCTCGACTATGAGTCGATCCTCCTGCGGGTCGACCCGGCCAAAGACGTCGACGGGCTCCACCCCGTCAACCTCGGTCGACTCGTGCAAGGAGTCGACGCGGTGCTGCCCTGCACGCCTGCCGGTATCCAAGCCTTGCTCGAGCACTATGGGATCGAGATCGCTGGACGGCATGTGGTCATCGTCGGACGCGGCCTTACGATCGGCAGACCTCTGGCCAATCTCCTGACATTGAAGCGCCCCAACGCCAATGCTGCGGTGACCGTGGTGCACACCGGTGTACCTGACATCGGCCTCTACACACGGCAGGCTGACATCCTGGTCTCAGCAGCAGGGTCGCCTGGACTCATCACAAGGGAGATGGTGAAACCTGGATCGGTCGTGGTTGCTGCCGGCGTGTCATTCGAAGGAAAGAAGCTACTTTCAGATGTCACCGAGGACGTTGCGGAAGTCGCCAGTTGGTTGACCCCTCGGATCGGCGGCGTGGGCCCGATGACTCGGGCAATGTTGTTGCGCAACTGTGTTGAGGCGGCCGAGTGGAGGGTGCTCGGAGGCTGATCCCTCGGCGACCGAAACACCGGAGTTTCACGTATTCACTAGGCGTTGGAGCCATGGTTTGATCGGTGGCGACTGGACCCCCGAGATAGACCCGAGAGCAGTGCACGCTCTGTCGTGCGGCGCCGGTTTCGATCGGTGGCCTACCGGCCCCGATTCCCGCTCAGATTGGATTCTGGACCCGAGCGTCACCTGGTTGAGCGCTAGCCTGACTCGTGTATGACCAAGATCCGCGACCTGTTGGCCGCCGGCCCAACGTTCTCCTTCGAGTTTTTCCCGCCCAAGACCGACGAAGCGGCGCGTGAGCTGGAAAAAACGATTGGGGAGCTCAAGCCACTCAACCCGTCCTTTGTGTCGGTCACCTACGGAGCTGGCGGATCAACTCGCGATCGCACGCGTGACGTCGTCATCCACATCCAGCGCGACACCGGAATAACGGCGATGGCGCATCTGACTTGTATCGCCCATACACGTGAGGAACTCGTTGCGCTGCTCGGGGAATACCGCGAAGCCGGGATTGAGAACATCCTCGCACTAGCCGGTGACCCACCAGCTGACCGAACCGACTACCCCCATGATCTCACTTATGCAATCGAACTGGTCGCGTTGGTGAGAGAAGTGGGCGACTTCTCGATCGGCGTGGCCGCGCACCCTGAGCTTCACCCTCGTTCCCGTGGGGACCGATCGGCTGATCGGAAATATCTCGCCTTGAAGCTCCAAGAAGCCGACTTCGGCATCACGCAGTTCTTCTTCAAATCGGAGCCTTATTTCAGAATGCTCGACGAACTAGAAGTGCTCGGCGTGACCACGCCTGTCATCCCAGGAGTTATCCCCGTGACCAACGCCGGGCAAGTCAAGCGATTCGCTGAACTCGCCGGGGCCGAGTTCCCGCAAGATCTGGCTGAGCGATTTGCTGCAGTGGCTGATGACCCGGTCGAAGTGCGAAAGATCGGCGTCGACGTTGCCACAGGGTTGTGCGAGGAACTGCTCGATCGCGGCGTTCCGGGCATCCACTTCTACACCTTGAACCGCTCCACCGCGACTCGGGAGATCTACGCGAATCTCGGCCTTGGCGGGTACGAAGCGAGTCGCTGATCGGACCTGCTCCTCGGTCACTTCGCACCCTGGGCGGTCAAGGCCGCTGGTGATCGGCTGGCGATGGTCCGAAATGCCGGCTGATCGGAGTCGGGCCACGGACGAGACCACCTCCGAAAGGAGCTTCAGAAGTTCACCTATGACTTTGCGCTGCTGCTCGGGAGAGCTACCGAGATGAAGGAAGGGCGTTCTACTCCCGGCGTGCATATCGTGACCACCGACAGTGCCAACAGCGGTAGCACCGTGCGGGTGCCGTTCCGCTCAGGAGCGAGCGGGATCCAGGTCAAGAACACGAGCAAGACGAGCTGTGTGACGATCGGCCAGGCGAGGGGGTGACGGAGTCCTCGCCAAGCCACGGATGTGATACCGAGCAACGTTGCGGTCCAAATGTTGAATGCCCCGAGATACCAGAGTGTTTCGTCCCGGTTCGAAGGGACATTCGCCCAGAAGCGCACTGCATCGAGCCATCCGGCAAATGGCGGACCGAACTCGATTACCTCGGGTTCGCGCCCCGGGGGCAGTTCCAAGGCATGGAGGAAGGCAAACCATGACGCCACGGCGATCGAAGGGCCAACGGCAAGCCATAGTCCGGGTCGGTCTCGTCTCCAGGTGGCGAATCCGACGAGGAGTAACAGTGAGGTTTCTTTGGTGAGAACGGCCAATATGCCGAGCGCGACCGCCGTGTGGTGTTGAGAGCGGAGCGAAGCAGCGATTGCGCCGAGGGCTAGTGCGACAGCAAGCGGATCCGGTGTGGAGATCCGCAGCGAGAGCATCGATCCGGTGAAAAACGGGAACAAGGCCCCGAGCCACCAGGGACCTCGCAGGGTCGCGGCGAGTACGCCCATTGCCACGGCTCCGCCGAAGACGCCGAGCGTGCCGACCACTAGCAGCGACCCCACGAGTCCTTCGCCGACACCCACGGGGTAGATGGCGCGGGCCATGAGCGGGAACAGGATGCGCTGAAGCCGGTAGCGAGGTCGGTCGAGGGAGCGGGCGGCGGTCAGTGGATCAGTCACGTCCCGAGCGATGGCATAGAAGAAGGCGCCATCGTGATTTCCGCCCTGTTTGCTCTGTGATCCGTCGGGGAAGTCGTGGTTCATCAGGTTGATGCCAGCCGCGTCGGGAGCGGCATCGACCAATCCGCCCATGTAGTCGTAGGTTGAGCGATAGTTCCATGCCAGGGCGGCTAGGCAGACAGCCGTGCTGAGGAAGGCCGCGGCGAGCAATCGGCGCCACGGGACTGGAATCACGCAATCCAACGGTAGTGACTTGGCCTTGAAGCCAGGAGATCGCGGTGCCGCACCCGCCAGACGCTGAACGGGGAGATCGGACCGGGGCACCATTGGCCGGATGTTGCCTGACGGGAACCTACGGGGCCGCCAGACGCTCAATGGGAAGGTCAGATTGCGTTAAGCCAACCGGGGAGTGGGGACGACCAACAGGAAGCGCTTAGCGGTAGACCGCGCAGAATCGTGGTCCCGTTGGAATGGCCACAACCATACGGCCACACAACCTCAAGCGCTTAGCGGTAGACCGCGCAGAATCGTGGCCCCGATAGCGTGAGCTTCCGACGGAAAGGGGGGATCGTGTACAACCACGAAAAGCTCTACATCAACGGCGAATGGGTGGATCCGGGCGGCTCGGGACAGATCGACGTCATTGACTCCAATACCGAGGAGGTCATTGGGCGGGTGCCCGAAGGTACAGCGAGTGACGTGGAGGCGGCGGTATCCGCTGCCAAGCACGCCTTCGCCACCTGGGGAGCAACCGGCAAGGATGTCCGGGCCAAATACCTGCAGGCCATAGCGGAAGGGCTTCAGGCTCGCAGTGGAGAGATCGCCCAACTCATCTCCCGCGAGGTCGGCATGCCACTGATGTACGCGAACCTCATCCAGGCGGGCTTGCCGACCCGAAACATGGCGACCCATGTGAAGCTCCTCGAGGAGTTCGAATTCGAGGAACGAATCGGGAATTCGCTGGTGGTTCGCGAGCCTGTCGGAGTCGTCGGGGCGATCACCCCCTGGAACTATCCGCTGCACCAAATCGTCGCCAAGGTGGCTCCTGCCCTCGTCGCGGGCTGCACCATCGTTCTCAAGCCCAGTGAGGTCGCGCCGCTCAATGCCTTTGTCCTAGCGCAGATCATCGATGCAGCTGGGTTGCCATCTGGAGTGTTCAATCTCGTGACCGGTACCGGGCCGGTGGTCGGGGAGGCAATCGCGAGTCATCCAGAGGTCGACATGGTCTCGTTCACTGGGTCGACGAGAGCCGGGAAGCGTGTCAGTGAACTGGCCGCGCAGACGGTCAAGCGCGTTGCCCTTGAGTTGGGCGGCAAGTCGGCAAACATCATCCTCGACGATGCCGACCTTGAGGCGTGTGTTCCGCCTGGCGTGCAGTTCGGCTGTTTCCTCAATTCTGGCCAAACCTGCTCTGCTTTGACCCGGATGCTTGTTCCTAGGCATCTGCAGGACAATGTGGTCGAGCTGGCTCGAGCCAAAGCGGAGAGCCTGACAGTCGGCCCAGCCGACAGCGGTGCTGACCTCGGGCCGCTGGTCTCGGCTGCTCAGCGCGACCGGGTTCGTCACTACATCCAGATTGGGATCGACGAAGGTGCCACGCTGGTCACTGGCGGGCCGGAACCGCCCGAGGGGCTCGACAAGGGCTATTTCGTGCGCCCCACCATCTTCGCGGATGTCACGCGGGACATGACGATCGCCCAGGAGGAGATCTTCGGGCCGGTGCTGAGCATCATGCCTTACGACTCTGAAGACGAGGCAGTCGAGATCGCGAACAGCACGATCTATGGCCTCGCGGGTGCGGTGCAATCGAGGGATTTGGAGAGAGCGATGGCCGTGGCTCGTCGGCTCCGGACCGGTCAGGTCGACCTCAACGGAGGCGCCTTCAACATTGAAGCCCCATTCGGGGGCTACAAGCAGTCCGGCAACGGGCGCGAGTTGGGGAAATTCGGGATCGAGGAGTTCCTCGAGATCAAGTCGATCCAGCTTCCGCGGTGACGAAACCAGCCAAACCCTGACTCAAAGCAGCGGCACCTTAGGCGTTCCTTACTTTCCGTTGACGGGGTGCGATCCTTCCCGTATGCCGGGGATCGCACCCAAGGGGGAGTCTCCGGTTTCGTGGCTCTGCAGGCCCGTCGCTAACCTCGTCGGTCGTCGACAAAGGTTGGAGGAATCGTGAACGAGCCTGTGCGTGTTGCGGTGACCGGAGCCGCTGGTCAAATCGGTTACAGCCTGCTCTTCCGGATTGCCAGTGGCCAGATGCTAGGCCCAGATCAGCCGATCATCCTCCAGCTCCTTGAGATCACGCCCGCTCTGGACGCGCTCCGAGGCGTGGTCATGGAACTCGAAGACTGCGCCTTCCCCCTCCTCGCCGGTGTAGTGCAGACCGACGAGCCTGAAGAGGCGTTCGCCGGCGCGAACTATGCGTTGCTGGTCGGCTCCCGACCGCGGTCGAAGGGCATGGAGCGAAAGGACCTTCTCGAAGCCAATGGCGCGATCTTCACCGTGCAAGGCAAGGCGCTGTCCGACTACGCAGCCGATGATGTCCGCGTGTTGGTGGTCGGTAACCCCGCCAACACCAATTGCCTCATCGCGATGAACAACGCTCCCAACATCCCGAAACAACGGTTCTCTGCGATGACTCGGCTGGATCACAATCGGGCCATCGCTCAACTCGCGCGGAAGGCTGGCGTCACAGTCAATGAGATCACGAAGATGACAATTTGGGGGAATCATTCATCGACGCAGTACCCCGACCTGTATCACGCTGAGATCAACGGCAAGATCGCTGCCGAAGTCATCGGGGACGACGTGTGGATCGAGAACACCTTCATTCCGACGGTGCAACAGCGTGGTGCTGCCATCATTGAGGCGCGCGGACTTTCGAGCGCTGCATCAGCGGCTAACGCGGCCATCGACCACATGCGTGACTGGGTGAGCGGGACACCCGAAGAAGACTGGGTATCGATGGCCGTCTGTAGTGACGGCTCCTATGGCGTACCCGAAGGTCTCATCTCCTCGTTCCCGGTGACCACCTCTGGTGGAGAATGGCAGATCGTCCAAGGCCTTGACCACAACGAGTTCTCCCGTGCTCGAATTGATGCGACGGTGGCTGAACTCGAAGAGGAACGTGACACCGTCCGCGAACTCGGGCTCATCTGATCTTTCGCCCCGAGTACCGCAGCATCGATCGTTAAGCTCGCCGATGTGTCAACGAGTCGGCGCCGGTCTGCTTTCGCCATAGCGGCGGGCGCGACGCTCGTTTATTTCATTGTCGGGCTTTCTGTGGCGGCCAGCAGTGGCGGTCCGGTTTGGTTTGTCCAGTTCGGTATGGAGGATCATCGGGTCAACCAGTGGGCCCAGGGTGTGCTCGCGCCCGACAAGGTCGTCACCCCCATGCTGCAGCCGCATGACGGTGTGCGGTTCTGGATTCTCGCTAGGGACCCCCTACTGCTCCAGGCTGATACCGAGACCTACCTTGACCATCCCATATACCGGGCCCGCCGAATTGCCTACCCGCTTGCTGCCTCTCCATTCCGTCTGTTCGGTGAGCACGCACTGTTGTGGGGACTCTTCACCGTCAACCTGGGAACAGTATTCGTCGGCACCTACCTGACGGCTCAGCTCGCCGACGTGGTCGGTGGACGTCCTGGTGGCGGACTTGCGTTTGCCTGCAACCCGTGCGTTTTGGTGGGCGTACTGCTCGACCTCAGTGATCCGCTCATGATCGCGGCCTTGGTCGGCGTGTTGCTCGCTCTCCGTAGAGGGCGGTTCGCACTTGCCACTCTGGCAGCTGTGGTGGCGGTGATGACTCGGGAAGTCGCCTTCCTCGGGATCCTCGGTATGGCTGTAGGGATGGTGGGCCAACCGATCCGACGCAGGCTCGCCCTTGTCGCGGTGCCCACGACCGCTATGGCAGCTTGGTCGGTGTATCTGGCACTCCGACTGGATAGGGCGAGCGCTCCTGAGAATTTCACACTGGTTCCTTTCGGGGGTTGGATAGAGGCATACCGGACCGGCTGGGCACCCTTGGGCAAATGGGATGAGTTCTTGGCTGCACTCCTCATCGCGGCTGCAGGCGTTGCTGTGCTGCTGCGATGGGCAAAGACACGGAGCTTGGAGATGTGGTGCTCTGTGGGTTTCTGTCTGCTGTTGCCCTTTGTGACGACCGTCGTGATGCTCAATCCAACGAATTCCAGTCGCATCCTGGGGCCAGCGGTCACCCTTCTTGCGATCGACCTGATGTCAAATCGTAAACCGCGACCCTGGCCTCGTCTTGGCGGACTGCGGTTGATACGCCGTGGGAACGCGCCCGAACCGGCTGCTACTTGAGAAATCGGCTGGTGGTGTTGTCAGCGAGAACCTTGCCGCCGGTTTGGCAAGTGGCGCAATAGCTGATCGAGTAGCGGCTGAAGGTCACAGCGCGGATGACGTCACCACACACAGGGCATGGTGTGCCTACCCGGTTGTGAACGGCGCCCGGTCGTTCGTTTGACGCGCTCATGTTGTCCCGTGCTCGTTCGAAGGTGAGCGATTCTGCGATGCAGGCACCGATGGCCTGGTGGAGTCGCTCCGCCTCGTTCTGGGTGAGCTTGGCAGTGTTGCTGTAGGGCGAGAGCTGAGCCCGGAAGCAGATCTCGTTGGCCAGGCGGCGTCCTAGCCCGGCGACGAGGCGCTGGTCACGCAAGAATCTGTGCAATTGCATTGAGGCGCCCGCAAGGAGGACCATCAGCTCATCTAGTCCGATCTGGTCGACGTCAGGACCGAGACGTTGGATCGGGTCGGATTGCTGTGCGTCTCCTTCGACGATCCAGACACCGGCTCTGCGTTCATTCCCGGCCTCGGACAAAAGGAGGCTCCGTCCATCATCGAAACGCCAGCGTGCCATCCCCTTTCGGGGGCGAGGAGCGTCTCTCAGATCCGGCTGCAAGCGGCCGCCCTGCATGAGGTGGACTACGAAGCTGAGCTCATCGAAGACGAGCAGTAAGAACTTGCCTCTTCGTTTGGCGCTGGTCAGTCTCTTACCATTTGCGGCCGATGTTGGCGGTTCGACGGTTTTCAGAACCGTGAACATCAGGGGTAGGAACTCTGCCAACGCCGCGCCTTTGTAGGCTGTTTGGAGTCGTTCTGCGTGGGCCTGGAGTTCTGGGAGTTCGGGCATCGTCGACTCTCAGAACTTCGTCGCCGACCGAAGCGCGGCGAGCGCCTCGTTCAACTGTTCGAGCGTCCTTGCGTGCAGGAGTAGTAACGTCACATCGCCTTGCACCTTGAGTTGCCCCCTGATGAATGCTTCCTGAGCGCTGATGGTGCCGAGCGCGATTTGCATGGCTGTGTCGTAGTTGGTGAAGAAGGTGACGTCGGCGATACCGACGCGGCCTGCGGTAGCCCTGCACGGTTGACCGATCAAGATCGTGTAGGCGCACTCGTCGTTTTGGCTGCCTACCCCGGAAACGACGTACTGCAACGTCAGCGGATCCGAAGTCGCGGCTTGAGCAGAGAACGAAGAAAGGTGACGGTCGAGTTCGGCAACCCAATCAGGGCTGAGGAAGCTCGGCATGAGCGCACCCTACCGCCGATACTTCTGGTTGCCATTCTGCTCAACACCCTCGGCTCCCAAACGTGATTGAACACGTCTGCTCGCTGCTGCCCCGATCTCGTGAAGGTTGGATGCGACTATCGTCATGCTGATCGTGCATCCGTGAGACTGGAGAACAGATGGGATTTCTCGACGACCTCAAGAGGGGCGCGAACAACCTCGCCGACTCGATCAATCGCGGGGTGAGCAGTGCTCAACAGCAGCCGCCCGCTCCAGTGCCTCCCGGGCCGTCTCCAGAGATGCTGCTCCGTGATTTGGGGGCTTTGACCTACCTGGGCCATACCGGGCGCTCTGAGGAGCAGAGTGAAGCTGAGGTGGCGCGTATTCTCGCTGCGTTGTACGAGTTGGAGAGGGCCGGCGTCGCGATAGATCTTCGTGTCCATTCGGCGGCTGCGCAGCCTCCGCCGGGTTCGGTGCCGCCGCCGGGTGGGGGTGTTCAGCCTCCGCCTCCGCCGGGTTCGGTGCCGGGGGCCGAGGAGTCTGGTCCGAGCTCAGCCGGGGACTTGAGCCAGCCTTAGCTCTCATCCCTGCGACCAACCTTCATGGAAGTTGCAGTTGGTCGATGACCCAGCTGACAAGAGGGATTCCCGGTGTATGACGTGACCGTGGATCCGGCTGACGAGTACTTCCATACACCCGGCCCCGAGCCATTGTGGAACGAATCCTGGTACTTCGACTTCTTTACGGAAGACGGTTCACTCGGTGGTTACGTCAGGTTGGGCCGTTACCCGAACTCAGGCGTGATCTGGTATTGGGCATGCATCGTTGGGTCCGGACGCCCGCTGGTCACCGTCATTGACAACGCCGTCCCGATCCCGACCAACCCGAGGTCTCACGAGCTGCACGGTGCCATGTTGTGGGCAGATCACAACTGCGAGACGCCGCTTGAGCACTGGAGCCTTGGTTTGGAGACCCACGCCATCGCGCTTGATGACCCAGCCGATGTCTATGGCAAGGCCTACGGGGATCGCACGCCTCTCGCATTTGAGCTTGATTGGCACACAGACGGATTGGTGTTCACCTACCCGTCATCCGTGACTCCCTATGAGATTCCGTGCCGGGTGAGTGGCACGGTCGATGTGGGCGCCGAGCATTTCGAGTTTGAGGGGTTTGGCCAGCGAGACCATTCGTGGGGGATTCGCGATTGGTGGAGCATGGGCTGGTGCTGGACCGCGTTCCGTCTTGATGACGGGTCCCGGTGGCACGCCGTGACCCCCAAACCTCAGTCGCTTGCACCAGTCGGCTACGAACAGTTGCCCGGCCAGCAGACGACGGGGCGATCGCACCTGCGTTACGTCACTGAATTCTGCGTTCTTGAGACGCTGGGTCCTAGTGGCATCCCCCGATCTGCTGAGCTGGTCATGGTCAGTTCGCTGGACCCTGATGGCGGTGGGGCAAGGTCGGCCGCGTTTCAGGTTGAGCCAATTGCTTGGTCACCTGTTCTTCTCACCGATCCGACTGGTCGTCGCTCGCGGTTGCCTCGCGGCCTGTGTCGTTTCGTGGGCGAGCGTGGCTCGGGCATCGGGTGGATTGAATTCAACCAACCCGAGTTGGTGGGTCAAGCTGAATCGACTGCCATTGGGTCAGTGGAATAGCTCGGTTCACGACCTACGGAAGAACTGCAGAGTCTCGCTGACAGTCGACAAGCAGGACCAACGCCAATACATGCATCACGATCTTTGCTTCTTTGCGCCAAGGTATGCTGACCCGCCTAGGCGGGTGGGCATGGAGGAGCAACCGGTTCGCACTCCGGAGCGTTGCTGGCTTGGAGAGTCCTCTCTTGTACGCTAGCGAAATGCGCAATGTCGTGGTCGCCGCCCTCGGGATCGATCCCGAGAAGTTGTTGCAGGCGTTCGGTACAGCTGGTCTGCTGGCAATTGTGTTCGCCGAGTCTGGTCTGTTCTTCGGGTTCTTCCTTCCCGGCGATTCTCTTCTGTTCGCTGCCGGTCTCTTCTCGGCTCGTGGGGACCTCCCGTCAATTCTCGTCATTGCAGTCGGGTGCGCTGCAGCTGCAATCGCCGGGGATCAGGTCGGGTACGCGTTCGGCAACAAGGTCGGTCCCGCTCTGTTCCGCAGGCCGGATTCTCGCGTCTTCAAACAAGAATACGTAGGCAAGGCGGAGCACTTCTTCGAGCATCATGGCAGCAAGGCAATCGTGCTAGCCCGTTTCGTCCCCATCGTCCGCACCTTTACGCCGATCGTCGCAGGTGCAAGCAAGATGGATTACAGGCGGTTCGTCAGTTTCAATGTGATCGGCGGTGTTTTCTGGGGGGCCGGGTTTACGACGCTGGGGTGGGCGCTCGGGAGTCGGTTCCCATGGATGGTTGAAAGAATCGAGTACATCGCGATCATCATCGTGCTGCTCTCGGTCCTCCCGATCGGCATAGAGCTCTTACGGCACCGACGTCGCAGCCAGCCCGAGTCCGTCCCGGCCGACGAAGCTGCCTGAGGGAGGGCCGTCGCTTTGCGAGCGGAACGGCTAGTCAGCCCGTCGCACCCCCACCCGGCCCCCTCATCCTCTTTCTCGTGAAAGTGGTACCCAAGGAACGGAGCTTGACTGCGAGACCCCCGAGCCGAGCAGGGAGCACTTCTTGTCTTTGTAAGAATGGATGACCCGACGAAAGGGTCAGCCGAGCCAGTCGGATTTTGGTTGCGTTCCTGCGTTGACTGGATTGAAGCAAGGAAAGTCCGCCCATAGTTGGGATAGTCGGGCAGATTTCAGCTGAAGGAGGCGAGCTCGTCGAGTAGATCGTCGCTGCCACCTACTCTATTGACCAGGTCGATATCAGCGTGTGCCCGGTGGGTTTGATTGGATCCTCCATGTGACCCGCTCTCTATCAGCACGTTCCCTCCTATTCGCGCACCTGGGTGGAGGACTGCGTCGCCAGTCACCTTCGCGTCACCATCGATCTGAGCCCCGTTGACCCACGCGCGGCCTGCCACCAACGCGCAGCCGCTGATCCTGGCGGTGCCGCGGACCCGAGCCTCCTCGGTGATCTTGGCCTGTCCACCGACCCAGGCACCGTTGGAGAGCTGGGCGGAACCGGAGATCGTGGCCTCGCCAGTGATTTGGGCATCGTTGACCGAACAGTTGCCGTAGACGCGCGCTCTGCCGGAGATGACCGCGCCTGAATTCACGCGAGCGTTGTCGTAAACACGGGCCTCATCGAGGATGCGGGCATTGCCGAAGACCCTTGCGTTGCCGTAGACGAAGGCACCTGGTGCGAGGAACGCAGTGTCATCGACGTGAGCCGTGGCGGCCACCCATCCGCCGGTGGAACCGTCAGGATTGGTGTGCTGGTTGGCCCGGACCGGACCATGTCCGAAGTCGAACATCGTTTGCGGCACGTTTGACGAGCGGCTGATTGTCACTGCTCCCTGTCTGCTGCGGCGTCGGAACACGGTCTCTGGCTCCCTTCTGGCTTCGCTCGTTGTTCCGGCCCGATGCCGGGTGGCTAGTTCGAATGACCTAGGCATCGTCACGGAATGTGAAGGACTTGAGCCAAAACTCCAGGTGAGTTGTCACAGTCGACCGCGGAGCGCAACAAAATGGCAGCTACCGCACTTTTCGCGTTGCGGTCTGTTACCTGTCGCCTTGCTGGATTCGCAGTTCTCCCGGAAGTGTCGCGTCGCTCAGGAGTTGCTCGGTCGTTCCTGGAATGACTCGGAGATAAACCTCGGAGAAGTCGGCGGGCAAGAGGTAGCCATGAGCCATCACGACGAGCGGACACTCGCCTTGTGTTTGATGGTCCCGATAGTTCCCGGTGTGCGCCCTGGGCGGGGAAGTGGATGATCGTTGGGAGCTTGCGGCCTCGTTCCGTGTCGGTGAATTCGGTCCGCAACGTGCCGACGGCATAGCGCGGTTCGCCAGGTTGCGGGATGCTCGTTGTTGAGGTCTGTCCGACTGTTGCGGGATCTGTACCGGATACCTCGCCTGAGTCGTGCTCTTCAGTAGGAGGTGCTGGCGGGCTTAACCCTGTGACGGAGGCAGAGTGGCGATCCGGGCCGCCGTCTGGTGAGCACCCAGCGATCGTGGCTGCCAAGGCGGTGACAGCAAAGGCGAAGGTCGCGGCGACCCATCGGTGCAAGTCGCAACTTCCCTTCGCCAGTGGCGGGGAAGTCCCTGAGATCGGTTCTCGAGGTTGTAGAAGCGCAACCGTGTGTGACTGACCCCGGCCGATCAGGGGAAGGACTGTACAGCGAGCT
>JANZZE010000223.1 GCA_026419545.1 Acidimicrobiales bacterium | reverse complement strand
CCGAGCCGTTCGTGCGCGCATGCCGAGCAGCGGCGGTAGCAACCGCAGCGGCGACCCGCTCCTCGACCAGATCGATTCGCCGATCACTCTGTACAACCGCAATCCGGCAATAACTACGAGCGGCATCCCCGTAGAACTCACCCGGGCTGGCCAGGACGCCGACCTCCTGAGCAAGACGTCTCGCGAGTTCCCAGCCGTCTCCCGATGGAGAACGGACCCAGAGGTAGAACCCGCCGTCGGGTAGTGACACCGGGATGCCGAGCTGGCCTAACACATCAACCATTCGGGACAGCCGGGCACGGTACCGGGCCCGCTGTTGCTCGACGTGCTCGTCATCGCTCCACGCCAATGCCGCCGCGGCCTGCACTGGTCCCGGCACCATGAGCCCAGCGTGCTTGCGCACTTCCAGCAAGTACGCAACAAGATCACGATCACCGGCATAGAAGCCGACCCGGGCACCGGCAAGATTTGAACGCTTCGACAAGGAGTGCACAGCGAGAACGCCATCGACACCGTGTTCGAGAATCGAATGGCCCGCCCCGTTCCACGTGAACTCGACATAGCACTCATCACTGGCCACCAGGACGTCTCGCTCCCGACCCCATTTCGCAACCATTCCGAGATCCTCAAGGCCTCCCGCCGGGTTCCCCGGCGAGTTCACCCACACACACAGCGCCCGAGCAATGTCGTCGTCGTCGATGGTGTCGAGCAGGAGCCGACCGCGCTCATCGACCTCCACCGGCAGCGCGCGACAACCAGCCAGCATCGCACCCATGGCATACGACGGGTAGCTCACCGCTGGATACAAGACCGTGTCCCGGTCGGGGAGCCGGAGCCGTAACCAATGGGGAAGGCTTGTCACAAACTCTTTGGTGCCAACGCAGGCCGCCAGCTGACTCGAGTCGACGTCAACTCCAAACCGCCGTCCGACCCAACCTGCTGCCGCGTCGCGGTAGCGATCACTCCCGGCCGACAGCGGGTAGCCATTGATCGTGGCCGGATCAGCCAACGCCGCAACCACGAAGTCAGGGGCGGGGTCCGTCGGCGTACCGACTGACAGGTCGACACATCCGCCCGGGTGGCGCTCTGCGATCGCGCGCAACTCGTTCAGGCGATCGTAGGGGTAAGGGGGTGGAACGAAACCACCAACCGATCCAACCGAGCTCAGATCCGTCATGGCTGCCATTGGATCACGCCGACAGACTGAGCGCGAGCAATGGCCACAATTCGCCTTGCAATTGCCGGCTTCGGCGAGGCCATTGGATCACGCCGACAGACCGAGCGCGGGCCACGACCCACTGACGCAAGCCGATCGGTCGATGCTGTCACAGCAGACAACGCCCAACGGCACATTCGAAGATCCTCGCGCAGCCCTGAACCCAGCACCGGGAAACCACCCCCGTGACAGCACCCGGCGACAGCACGTTCAAGGGCTCCCGGCGCCGAGGCGACCTGCTCGGAACTCAGCGAAGCGGGTTGCCGCCGCCTCGTCGAGGCGCACCCGCACCACCATCGCACCTTCACCTGCGGACTCGACCAGGACTTCGCCTTCCCGATGGAGCGCCGCGAGGATGTCGCCGCGACTGAACGGGATGTGCAGCTCGACGATCGTCTCCTGCGAACGCAGGCGGTCTGCGGCTCGCTGGAGCAGTTCCGGCAATCCGATCGCTGCCGTCGCGGACACCGCGATCGATCCAGGATGACGGGCGACGAGGTCGGCAGCGCTCGCCGGCGCCTTATCGAGTTTGTTGAAGACCAGCAACTCGGGAACTGACCCGGCGCCGTTTTCGTCCAGCACCTTGCGCACAGCGAAGATGTGGGCGTCGGGATCGGGAGCCGACACATCAACCACGTGCAACAACAGGTCGGCCTCGGTTACGACCTCGAGCGTTGACTTGAACGCTTCAACGAGCTGATGCGGCAGCTTGGCAATGAACCCGACGGTGTCAGTGAGCAGTACTGGCTCACCGCCGGGCAACTCGGCGCGGCGAGTCGTGGCATCGAGGGTGGCAAAGAGCCGGTTCTCCACGAGCACTCCCGCGCCGGTGAGTGCATTCAGCAGGCTGGACTTGCCGGCATTCGTGTATCCGACAATGGCGATCGTCCGCAGCCGTGATCGTCGCCGCGCCTTCCTTTGAGTATCGCGGTGCTTGGCGATGGCCCGCAGATCATCCTCAAGCTTGTGCATGCGCCGCAGAATGCGCCGCCGATCGACTTCGAGTTGCGTCTCGCCGGGTCCGCGCCGGGCGCCGATCCCACCCGCCTGTTGAGAGAGCGCTCGGCCCTTCCCCCGCAGGCGAGGTAAGCGGTAGCGGTACTGCGCGAGCTGAACCTGTGCCTTGCCTTCCTGGCTGCTGGCGTTCTGCCCGAAGATGTCGAGGATGACCGCCGTGCGATCGATGGCACTGCGCCCGAGAAGTCGTTCGAGGTTGAACTGCTGTGCCGGCGTGAGCTCGTCATCAAACACCACGGTGTCGGCGTCGACATGCTCGCTGAGTACGCGGAGCTCTTCGGCCTTACCCTTGCCTACGTAGGTCGCAGGTTCAGGAGTGTTCCGCCGTTGGATGAGCCGAGCTACGACGTCAGCTCCGGCCGTGTCGACGAGTTGTTCAAGTTCGTCGAGCGAGCGCTCGACGTCTTCGGCGTCATCGCCAGGGAACTGCACACCGACAATCACAATTCGCTCCCGGAACGACCGCTCGATGAGCCCTGTTGTCTCGCCGCCGAAGGCTCCGAACGCACCACGGTGAGAATCAGTATGCTCGGCCGCGGGAGGGTTGCCGGTTGGAACTGCTGTGCGATCGTGTTCAGGCATCATCGACCTCGATCGACGCTACGCGCACTGATGGTCCGATGAGCGTGATGCGCCGTTGTTCGTCGATCGTGACATTGACAGCTCCCCCCGGCATCCGGACCTCAACGTCGTCACCGGTGTAACCCCACGCTGCCAGCTGGCTGGCGACTGCGCACGCACCAGTACCGCAGGCCTCGGTGATGCCGACGCCACGCTCCCAAACCCGCAACTCGATCGTGGTCGGTCCGATCACTGCGACGAACTCAATGTTGATACCTCCCGGGAACTCCCGCTCGAGTTGAGGACCAGTCGAGGCCAGTTCGAGATCGCGTAGCTTGGGAAGTCCGTCCAAAAGAACCACCAGGTGCGGGTTACCGAGATCCACCGTGGTGCAGCGCCACTCCCCGAGCAGCTCCTTCACTCGACGAGGTAGCTCCGGTCCGGGCGCAGCGGTACCGATCTCGGCGGCGACCTCGGTCTCAGCCTGCGAGGCTCCGGGCCACAGCCTCAGACGCTTCACGCCGGCATCGGTGCCCACCCGCAACTCACCGGTCTGGATACCACGGGCATCGGCCACCGCCTGACCGAAGCAGCGGATCCCGTTGCCACTCAGCTCAGCACGGCTGCCGTCCGCGTTGAACAGGTGCATCACGACATCCCCCGGCTCGGCACCCTGCCCTGCCTCACGGCTTGCTACGGGTCCGTGTAGAAGACCGTCCCCCCCGCTTCCGCGGTGCCGATCGCACAGCCGACGTGCGTCCACCGGACCGATCGTGACAGGTCCGTTGAGTTCATCGAGCACCACAAGGAAGTCATTGCCGAGACAGTGATG
>JANZZE010000222.1 GCA_026419545.1 Acidimicrobiales bacterium | reverse complement strand
GTGGACGACCAAGCGACTGTGACCAGCACCGGGATCCGATGAACGGGGAACCGAGCCCGGTCAACTGAGATCACAAACCGGCGACGACGACCAACGAAGAGGTAGCGAGGGACGTGGCACCAAAGAGAAAGCCGCTTATCAGTGGCAACTGGAAGATGCATCACAACCACTTTGAAGCCATCCAGGTGGTGCAGAAGCTGGCGTACCTGTTGAGCAAAGAGGATTACGACCAGGTCGACGTGTCGATTCATCCTCCGTTCACCGACATCCGTTCGGTGCAGACCACGATTTTCGATCAGCGGAACTGCGAACTGATCGTCGGGGCGCAGAACTGCTATTTCGAAGAGAAGGGTGCGTTCACGGGCGAGGTGTCACCGGCGTTCTTGCCGAAGCTCGACGTGAAGTACGTGATCGTGGGACATTCCGAACGGCGGGAGCTGTTCGGCGAAACCGACGAGATCGTGAACAAGAAGGTCAAGGCGGTCCTCAAGTTCGGCATGACGCCGATTCTCTGCGTTGGCGAACGGCTCGAGGAGCGGGAGGCCGGTGAGACCGAAGCCAAGGTGGCGAGTCAGGTGCGGGCTGGTCTCTCCGGTGTAGGCGCGGAGCAGGTCGGTTCGATGGTGATCGCCTACGAACCGATCTGGGCGATCGGCACTGGGCGGACCGCGTCGGCGGAGGATGCGCAGTCGGTGATCAGCGTGATCCGAGCTGTCGTCGCTGAGATCGCCGATGCTGATGCGGCGTCGACGGTCCGTATCCAGTACGGCGGGTCGGTGAAGGCGACCAACATCAAGGAGCTCATGGAGCAGCCCGATATCGACGGCGCCCTCGTCGGTGGGGCGAGCCTCGATCCCGAAGAATTCGCCCGCATCGTCCGATACCGCGACCAAGCCTGACCCCACTCCCTCGGGTGCGATACTCCTCTAAACGGGGAGAAAATGCACCCGTCAGCGGGGAGTGGGGAGCGGTGTGCGGAAAGCGAGCGCAGGGGTGGATCTGCTCGTGTGGGAGTTGTTCTGGTAGGTTGCGAGTCGTGGTCATTGCGATCGTGCTCGTCATCCATGTCTTGACGTCAATCGCCTTGGTCTTCCTCGTCCTGCTGCACAGTGGTCGTGGCGGCGGCTTGTCTGACATGTTCGGCGGGAGCCTCGGGGCGTCGGCGTCAGGGTCGACCATGGTGGAGAAGAACCTCGATCGCATGACAGTCGTCGCCGGTTTGATCTTCGCGTTCACGACGACCGCGCTCGCGTTGATGATGGCTATCTGATCACGGACGTGAGTCGTCAGGGGGGATGGCAGGTACAGCGCCCAGCGCCTCGATACCAGTCGTGCGTAGGTGCACTTGCCGCGTTTGTGGTGGTCATGCTGGCTACAGCGGTTGTCGGGTGCTCGACGGATCAGCGAACCGCCGACGATACCGATGCTCCTCCTGCGCAAGATGAGCATCCCATCAGCGCCGACGGCAGCGGCGGGACGCTTCGGCTCGGCTTGGTCGGTCCCGACACGATCGACCCTGAAAAGATCGTGCCGACTGACCCCAACGAACTCATCCCGGTGGATCTGCTCTTCGACGGATTGACCGCGCTCGATCCTGAGACGAACACTGCTGTGCCGGCGCTTGCCGCCAGCTGGGAGAACGGACCGGACCTACGGTCATGGACGTTCACGATTCGCGATGACGCGAATTTTTCGGATGGCACGCCGGTGACGGCAGTGGACGTAAAGTTCTCGCTCGAGCGGCTCGCCAAACGGGGCGACGCGTCGTTTCCTGGCAGCCGGCTCGAGGTGATCGACGGCATGCGTGAATACGCCCGAGGTGAAGCCACCGACGTGAGAGGCGTCATCGTCGTCACCGACAAGAAGCTTGTGATCACCACTCGTGAACCGTTCCCGCAGCTGCCGGAGTTGCTCGCAGCGCCGAGCTACGGGATCTCCTCGCTCGCCGCATTTCAGCGAGCCGATCTCACACAATTCCCGGTTACGAGTGGCCCCTTCCACGTGGTCGACCGCGATGTGCTCGCCAGGTCCCCCGGATCGAAGGCCAAGCTCGACCGGGTCGAATTGGTCCGCTTCCCGGGACAGGAAGAGGCGTACCAGGCGTTTCGCGAAGGAAAGGTCGATTGGGTGATCGTGCCGAACGGCCGGGTCGATGAAGCTCGGGCGGACTATGGCGACCAGGCGATGGCGCCCTTACCGGGCGAGTTGTTCTTCGGCATGAATCTCTCGGACTCACGATTCTCGGATGTCCGGTTCCGGCAAGCGATCGTGAAGTCAGTGGATCGGGAATCCCTCGTTCGCGAGTTGTTGCCCGGGAGGAGCTTCATGAATGGCATCGTGCCACCGGGTATCCCAGGATCGGTCACCGACGCGTGTGGCGAAGCGTGTTCCTACGACCCGGATGCTGCGCGGCGACTGTTGGCCGAGGCGTTCCCGAGTGGCCAGGTCCCGGCGGTCGAGATCTCGGTCGAAGAGCCGACTTCCGGATCCGTGCCGGAGAAAGCTTTGGCAGATGGCATTGCCGCGCAGCTCAACGAGGTCGGCATCCCTGCCACCGTTGCGACCCGTCCGCTGCTCGAACACCGGCATCTCGCTGTCGGCGGTCGGTTGCAACTGTTCTACTACGGGTGGTTCGGGATGTACCCCGACCCGGATGCTTTCCTCACGGCAATGTTCGCATCCGAGTCGCGAGACAACGTTACGGGGTTTAACGATCCGCGCGTCGATGCCGAGCTCGCAGCGGCCCGTGCGTTGACGTCGAGAGAACAACGGCTCGAACGATACGCGGCGATCGAGCGAGCTGTCCTTGGTCAGGTCCCGTTGATGCCGTTGGCTGGGTTTCGCGTGAATGCCGTGATCGGGTCGTCGGTGCACGGATTCCGCACCCGGGTCGACGGGACGTTCGTCGCAGAAGACGTATGGGTCGGCTGAGCTGGTCGGTTCGGAAGAAGGGATGAGTCGCGCTACAGTGACCGCCGCCGGGGCGGCCGTTGTCGGTCGACCAGGCGCTACGTCGGAGTGGCGGAATAGGCAGACGCGCTAGCTTGAGGGGCTAGTGCCCGCAAGGGCGTGGGGGTTCAAGTCCCCCCTCCGACACGTACGGTTACCCACGCGGATGGGCCGTTACGGTCAAGTTGCCGCTGGGGTCGTGGCTCAGCGACACACCGAGTTTGCTGCAGAGCTCGGACTTGGCCTCGGGGTCGGCTGCGGAGAGCACGCCGACGATGTCCCGCAGTGCTCCCGCAATGCACCGACGATTGTCTTGACCTCATTGGCGGTGAGCCCGCCCCCCGGGGAGGTGTTCGCCGAGCTGGCGCTCGAGGCCGGTGCGTTCGCGTTGAGTCTCGGCGATCCAATCCGCGCCGAGGGTCACAGTGTTCTGGTCGTCGGGGAGCAGGCGGTAGTTGCGGATCTTGCGGTCGCGGACTGCGATGCCGGCCCGCAGCTGTGCTTCGCGTTGCTGGGCTTCGGGATTGGGTTCGGACGCGCCGGCGAGTGTGGTGCAGGTGGCGTCGAGGTGGTCGTCGTCGAAGAGGGAGGCAAGCCAGGCGTCGAGACCTGGGACGAGTGCGTCTCCTTTGGCGTAGACGCTGCCTAGTGCGGTGACCCGCAGTGCCCGCACCGGGCCCATCACCCGGAAGAGCGCTGCGACCCCCGCGGACCGCACACACATCCTGCCGATCGTCGACCCGCACCGGGCCCATCACCCGGAAGAGCGCTGCGACTGTGT
>JANZZE010000221.1 GCA_026419545.1 Acidimicrobiales bacterium | reverse complement strand
CTCATGAACAACGCCGGGCTTGGAGGCACCGCCAATTTGGTCGACATGACCGACGAGCAATGGTTCGCAGTTATCGATGTGACGCTCAACGGAACGATGCGGGCTACACGCGCTGCACTCCGGCACATGATGGCTCGGGGGAGCGGGGCGATCGTCAACAACGCCTCGGTCGTGGGTTGGCGAGCCCAGCAAGGTCAGTGCCATTACGCCGCAGCGAAAGCTGGGGTGATGGCACTGACCCGCTGCGCCGCCATGGAAGCAGCCGCCTTCGGTGTGCGTGTCAACGCGGTTGCACCGAGCTTGGCGATGCATCCGTTTCTCGCCAAGGTCACGACCGAGGAGCTGCTCGAGGAGCTGACTGCCAGAGAGGCGTTCGGCCGAGCGGCCGAGCCCTGGGAGGTCGCCAACGTGATGGTGTTCCTCGCTAGCGACTATTCGTCGTACATGACGGGCGAGGTCGTCTCGGTCAGCTCACAGCACCCCTAGCCGACTAGGCGCGCGGCCAACCTGTGTTCGGTGCGTGCTGCGCTGCCCCGGCACGCTGCGACCGTCTGTTCTTCAACGGCTGGGCGCGCCGTCAACCCGTTTCCATCAACCCGATTTCGGCTGTGTGAGTCCCGGGTGTGGGACTGGGGTGCCCGAGTTGGTGGGCGCTGGGTATTCGGGTGTGTGAGTTCCGGATACGGGACTGGAGAGCAGGGGTTGGATCGCTAACCTCGCGGTGGTGCGCAAGGACGCCTGGCCGTGACTTCCAGCCGCGAGGCACTCGACCGTCTGATCGCTGCCTGCCCATCCTTTCTCGGGGCGACCGACCTCTACGAGTACATGGCATGGTCCGAAGAGGAGGGTGAGCCGGATGAGTACGTCCGGGCTGCCGCACTTGCCCAACACCTAGTCCGGCTTATCGAGCGCCGGGAGGTCGACGAACTGCCCGGCGTGTTCGGGATCGTTGAGGAGATCCTCGCCGAAGGTGACCAGGAGGCGGTCTACCTGATCCGGATGGGTCTGCTCGAGAGCTTGCTCAACATCTGCTCGCACGATGATGTCGCGGTTGACGCTGGAGACTTCGAGTTGCTTCTCGGAGCCGCAGCACGCGAGGAATGGCGATCCCTGTCGGCGCTGTGGGAGCGCGCCGGCGCGCGTCGTCAGGTGTTGCCAAGGTTCACTGAGTCGGAGTACCTCAACATCAAGGATCCGAACCTGAAGCTGTACTTCAGGACGACGAAGCGAAAGCTCGCTGACGGCACGTTGGTCACAGCTGCCGACGTGGTCCGCTACGAGAACTACGTGGCCGATAGCACGTGGCGAGCTGTGCGGGTGCGGCGTGCCAGTAGTCAGGTTGTGCTGCTGTTCGGGGTTTTGATCGTCGTGGCCATTGCCTTGCTGCTATGGCGGTATTGACCACCGAGTTCGGTGGCGAGTTCCGAGGGTTGCGTGCACGACGCAGCGACGCGATTAGGGACCGGTCCGGCAACGTTCCGTGACCAGGCGGGCGTGTGCTGGATCGCGCCTGACGACGCAGCGACGCGACCAGGGATCGGTCCAGCAACTCTCGGACAACGAGGTGGTCGGTCGGCCGTAGCTGAGTGCATTGCCGACCGGTGACGGCGCGACGGCAGCCTGTTAGCCGAGATCGCTGTGGGACGCAGGGCGGGTTTTGGGTGTGCTGGCCGGTTGTAGCGCGATCACAGCCTGCTCGTCACGAGGATCCGTGTGCGAGCAGCTCGTACCTATCGCACGACGATGACGCTTGAGCCGTGACCGAACAATCCTTGGTTGCAGCTCAGACCCACTGACGCTCCCTCGACCTGACGGCCACCCGCGTGGCCACGGAGTTGCCACGTCAGTTCACAGACCTGCGCTAAGGCTTGCGCAGGAATGGCCTCACCGAAACACGCCAATCCGCCGCTCGGGTTCACGGGTATCCGACCGCCGAGTGCCGTCTCACCGTCGCGCAGCAGTCGTTCCGCCTCTCCTGGCTTGCACAGGCCGATGTTCTCGTACCAGTCGAGCTCGAGGGCAGTCGATAGGTCGTAGACCTCGGCGACATCGAGATCCTCGGGTCCGATGCCGGCCTGTTCGTAGGCAGCCCAGGCGATGGCGTCCTTGAATGATCGTTCTGGGGGAGCAACCGCTGCAGCGGAATCGGTGGCGAAGTTCGGCATTTCGATGATCGTCTGGGGGAAGGTGGGCGTCACCGTCGAGATCGCTCGGATCTTGACCGGATTGGTTGTGTGACGCCTGGCGGCATCCATCGAGGCCAACACGATCGCTGCCGCCCCGTCGCTCGTCGCACAGATGTCGAGCAGCCGCAGTGGGTCTGCGACGATGGGTGAGGCCATGACGTCGTCGACGGTGACAGCTTTGCGGTAGCGGGCGTTGGGGTTTGCCAAACCGTGCTTTGCGTTTTTCACCTTTACCTGGGCGAAGTCTTCGGGTGTCGCCCCGTACAGCTCCATGCGCCGCCGGGCGTAGAGCGCAAAGTAGGTCGGATTCGTTGCGCCGAGGAGCCGGAACCGTAGCCAGTCGGGATCGTCTGGACGGTCGCCGCCGACTGGTGCAAAGAAACCTTTGGGTGTGGTGTCGGCACCGACCACCAAGGCGACATCACACAGACCGGCAAGAATGTGTGCCCGGGCGGTGTCAAGTGCCTGAGCCCCCGAAGCGCACGCGGCATAACACGATGCGACGCGGTTCCCGCGCCATCCTAGAGCCTGGCTGAACGTCGAACCTGCGATGAACCCCGGATAACCGTTGCGGATCGTGTCGGCACCCGCGACGAAGTCGACATCTGACCAGGTGAGGCCGGCGTCATCGAGCGCGGCCCGCGCCGCGGTGATGCCGTACTCGACGAAGTTGCGCCCCCATTTACCCCACGGGTGCATCCCAACGCCGAGGATCGCAACGTCGTGATCACGCATCGTGTGTCTCCTGGTCCCGCGGTGCAGAACCGGATGTCGCGTCCGGTTCGATCGGCCGCCATTTCCACACGAGGTATTCGGCCTCGTCATCTTCGAAAAGGGTTTCGACGACCAACACGACGTCTTGGCCGACGTGCAGTTCTGACACGTCGACGCCTGCGGTCAGCTGACCGAGTACCACCATCTGCTCGGCTTCGAGTTCAACGGCGGCGATGGCGAACGGTTGGAACCCGCCACTCGGTGGGACGTACGGTGCGGGCGGTTGATAGCAGTTGTTCGTGTAGCTCCATAGACGGCCATGGCGGCTGAGCTCGACTTCATCGAAATCTTGGCTTGTGCACGCAGGGTTGGGGCAGAAGTTCAGCTGCTTCGGGAAGGAATACGTACCGCAGCGCTGGCAACGGCTACCGATGAGTGCGGGACCGTCATCTCCGTCAAGAGTGAACCAACCGTCGACTGCTGGAACACGGGGTTTCGTCTTAGGGCGATCAACTGCGGCCACGAGTGCACCGTAGCCCAGTTGAATTCGATCTGACGAGTCGTCAGGTCAGAACAAATCAGACGACTCGGGCGAGTGCGCCAAGCGTCACGATGAGTGTGATGATGGCGAGGAGCTGCAGTCGCAGGCCACGTTGGAACTCCTTTTGGAGTCGTTCACTCAACACCTCGAGCTTCGTGTCGAGATGAGCCTCTAGCCCATCGATGCGGGCTTCGAGCCCATCGATGCGGGCTTCGAGCCGATCGATGCGGGCTTCGAGCCGATCGATGCGGGCTTCGAGTTGGCCGTGCAGGTAGGTCAGGTCATGGCGGGTTGCGACCTCAGCCCAGCCGACCGGGGGCAGATAGCTCATCAG
>JANZZE010000220.1 GCA_026419545.1 Acidimicrobiales bacterium | reverse complement strand
CCTTTGGGTCGTGTGATGCCACCAATCCGACCGACCAATGAGTTGTGGCCCGGTTGCAGGGCACAGCATGTGACGTCGGTGCGGTCTAACGGTAGAACACCGCAACTCGCGTCTGGCTTGTGTTGCCTTGGGTCGGCGCGGTACATGCCGTCTGTTGGGGGGCGGCCGGACGAGGCCACTGCAAGTCGTATCAGGCTCGCCGAACCGTACCCGTGTTCACCCTTCAGGCTCGCCGAACCGTACCCGTGTTCACTCTCGGGCGGCGCAAAGGCGCGTGCATGGGACCCTGGTACGCCCCGTGGGACTCGAACCCACAACCCTCGGATTAAAAGTCCGCTGCTCTGCCAGTTGAGCTAGGGGCGCTCATTCAGCTGGAGCGGCCTGGCCGGCCGGTCATTTCTGCGTCTGTTCACCCTAGCGCCCAGTCGTGGGTGGCCCTGACCCGGGAGCCGAGACTTGCCAAAGGTTGGCCACCGGATCGGGGGAGGCAACTTCGGGTTGGGCGACAACAACGAGGATCAGTACGAACTCCGGCTTGCAAGCTTCGTTCGCTGTGCTGGCACACTGCCAGCGTGGCGCTGGTGCTGTTCGATCTGGATGACACGCTCATTGATCGGTCCCGTGCCTATCGGAGCTGGGCTGAAGCGTTTGTTGACCGGCATCGAGCCGATGGTCACGACGAGTCCACAGTCGAGTGGCTCATCCACATTGATGAAGACGGGTTCCGGGACCGGGAGGCGTGGGCGCTGCGGGTGAAGGACCGCTTCAGGCTCGACATCCCCGATGAGGATGTCCGTGCGGCACTCCATGCCGACTATCTCGAGCATTACCGGATCGATGGGGATACGGTCGCCGCTCTGCATCGGCTCAGAAAGGCGGGCCACCGGATCGGGGTCGTGACGAACGGTCCGCCGACTCAGCTCGACAAGCTGAGGCGTAACGGGTTGCTCGAGGTCATCGACGGCTACGTGATTTCGGACCTCGTGGGTCACCGGAAGCCTGCTCGGGCGATTTTCGAAGAAGCCGCCCGAGCGTGCGGGGGTGAGCTGGCGGGTGGTTGGATGGTTGGTGACTCTGCGCCCGCGGACATGGCTGGAGCCCGTGCTGCTGGGTTGACCGCGGTGTGGCTCCATCGAGGGCGTACTTGGAGAAAGGCAGCCGAACAACCAGATCCTTGGGCTGTAGCCAACGACCTTCCTCTTTCCGAACCCATCCCGGACGGCTGGGAGCCAGACCATCTCGCCGATTCGGTACCTCACGCGGTAGAGGTGATCCTCGGTGCCTGAGGCCCAGCCCGCGCTGCGCAACCGCCGAACCACTTTCCGCTGGCGGGCGCTTTCTCCCGCTATACGGAGAAAAAGCGCCCGAGGGGTGGGTTGTTCAGATCATCGCGGTGGCGGAGATTCCGGGGTGCACTTTCATGAAGGCGACAAGAGAGGGCAGGTAGGACGCGATGCTCGGGCACGACACCCCCGTGCCTTCGAGGTCGGTTGACGTGTTCGTCGTGTCGTAGAAGGTCGGATGGGTGAAGTAGTCGATGGCATCGCTAGGGATGCGGAGCAGCTGGTAGACGCCGGGGATCTTCTCGACCGCGAACTTGGCGAAGCGTTTCGTGAGCGGGATCCGGATCAGGCGCTTACCCGTTGCCTCACCCATGACGGTGAGCAGCTCGTCGATGGTCAACGGGTTCGGATCGGCGAGTTGGTACACCTTGTCCTTCGACCGGGCGTCGCCCGAGAGCTGTGCGATGGCGCTGACCACGAAGTCCCTGGGCACCACGTTCAACCGAACTGCGGTCGGATCGCCGACCACCGGCATGACCGCGAACCGGAACGGTTGGCGTAGCAGCCATTGCAGAGCGAAATACGGACCGTCGTATTTCTGGGTCTCGCCGGTCGTGGAGTCGCCGACGACGATGGCCGGCCGATAAATCGTTGCTGGCAGCCCGGCCTTCATACGTTCCTGTACGTCAACTTCGGCGAGGAATTTGGTCTCCTCGTAGAAGTTGTTGAAGCGCTGACCCTTGTCGAGGTCGGACTCTTTGAAGATGCCGGCGTACCGACCGCTTACGTAACACGTGCTCACGTATTGCAGACGCGAAAGCCCAGGAGCGGACTCGGCAAAGTCGAGAACATGACGTGTGCCGTCGACATTGATCCGCATCCCGATCTCGCGAGGAACTGACAGGTCGTACACCGCGGCGAGGTGCCAGACCTCCGATAGGTCTGCCGCTTTTGCGGCCGGATCATCGAGACCGAGATTGGGCAGGGTGATGTCGCCCTCGACCAGCTTGATCCGGCCCTCGAGAGAAGGGTCATTACCGACGAGTTCATCGACCCGGCGACGGGCGAGATCGGCGAACTTGGCCTGCACGAGGCAGAGCGCGTGGTCATCGGGGCTGCGCTGCAGGACGCGAGGCAGCAGTTGGACGCCGAGAAAGCCGGGGAACCCCGTGAAGAAGATCGTACTCATGACAGTCAGCGTAGGCCGGCGACCTCGGGTTGTGCCCCTGTCGTTCATAACCGGCGGCTTGTCCCTTGACGACGAGTTGTTGCCCTTTGACGACGAGTTACCTCGCGTAGGTCGGCGACCTCGGGTCGTGCCCTGTCGTTGTGGTGTCGGAGAGTGCTCCTTGGTGTTCGAGCTCGGTGACGGCGTGGCGCCCCGTTCCCGCTGCGGCAGAACCCGATTCGGGTTCATTGCGATGCACTGAGTCGAGTCCTTCGGTGCTTGCTCGGTTCATCCGACCGTCGGTGCTTGCACTGGCTAGTCAGGCGTGGTTTGGTCGTGCCGCATGACTCGATGGGTGCGGTTCCCGCTGTCGGTCTTCGTGGCGGTCTGGTTTGCTCTGGTCTTGGTCACGTGGTTTTCGGCCGCGCATCTGGAGCGGCACCCCGACTATCCCCAGCCACCCGGCCAGTTCGCTGGGAGTGCTGTTCTCGAGGGATGGAAGCGATGGGATGGAAACTGGTACGAGATCATCGCCACAGAGGGTTACTGGTTGACGCCAGGGCAGCAGAGCCCAGTCGCGTTCTTCCCGGTGTATCCCTTGGCTATGCGGGCGTTGGGCGCGGTCCTCGGCGATGTCAATTTTGCGGGCATCGTCATCACGGTCGTGTCGGGCGCGATCGCGGCGGTGCTCTTTTGGCGCTGGGCCGCTGATCACAGCTCGTCATCGGCGGCGAACGCCTCGCTGGTCACGTTCCTTCTCTACCCCTACGCCTGGTACCTGTTCGGGGCGACCTATGCAGATGCGCTCTTCCTTGCTGCGGTCCTCGGATCGTTCCTGCTCCTGGAAAATGGCCATCCGGTGCTTGCTGGCGTCGTTGGTGCGGTTGCCACGGCGACTCGACCGACTGGCATCGCCGTAGCCGTTGGCCTCACCGTGCTCATGTTGGAACGTCACGGGATTCTCAGGGCGGCGCCTGCTCGCGACACCGAACGCCGACCAGTTCGCGTCACCGATGCCGCAGTCCTGCTCTCAGTGGTCGGTCTGGCGGCCTGGATGACCTATCTGTGGTTGGCGTTCGGGTCACCTACGGCTTTTGCTCAGGTTCAAGAAGCACCCGGGTGGGACCAGGGGTCGGGTCCGCGGACCTGGTTCAAGATCACCTATCTCCAGCACATCCACCATCTGCCCGAATACCTCAACGACGCGTTCTTCAGCGGACCGAGCGCCAGTGACCCAAAGCCATGGACCAACGCCGTGTACACCCTGGGCACTGTCTCTTATACACATCT
>JANZZE010000219.1 GCA_026419545.1 Acidimicrobiales bacterium | reverse complement strand
GTTCTCGCCAAGGAAGCAGCGACGCTCGACCTGCTTTCGGACGGGAGGCTCGAGCTGGGACTAGGTGCAGGCTGGATGACAACCGATTACCAAGCCGCAGGTATCCCGATGGACCCGGCATCCAAGCGCGTCGAGCGACTGGCCGCAGCTGTGAAGATGATCAAGGCGTTGTTCGGGTCGGGGTCGGTAGACGCAGTCGGCAAGCACTACTCGGTACGGGGTCTCGACGGCACACCGATGCCAGTCCAAGTTCCCCATCCTCCCATCACCATTGGCGGCGGGGGTCGGCGCATCCTGTCACTCGCCGCGCAGGAAGCCGAAACGGTCGGACTGAACATCGATCTCCGTCACGGTCGAATCGATGCGACCGCTGGGCCGACCGCAACCGCTGCGGCGACCGAACAGAAGCTGCAGTGGATCAAAGAAGCGGCAGGGGAACGCTTCGCAACGCTCGAGCTGCAAACCCGGATCCACCTCGCAGCAGTCACCGACAACCGCTGGGGCCTGGCGGAGGCCGTGGGACCAGCGCTCGGGCTGACACCAGAGCAGGCCATCGAGTCGCCGCACGGGCTGGCCGGGACCGTCGACGAAATCGTGCAACAGTGCTTGGACCGCCGTGCCCGTTGGGGCATCAGCTACATCACGATCCCCGCTGAATCGATAACTGAGATGACTCCGGTCGTCGCCGAACTACGTGGCCGCTGATACAGCTGCGACCTCGTACCGCAGTGCGCACGGCGCATGCAGAGCCTGAAGCCGGGGGTGGCATCGACGGGAGTTCCGAGGCAACCACCGACTGACCGTGGAGCCGTTACCCGCTGTGCTACTCCAGGTCGCTCCGGCGCAGACCAGGCCGCACCTCGCCTGTCTTGCGGACCGCGATCTTGCGCTGCAGGCGTTCCTCGATGCTGCGCACCTTGACTGCGGGCGCTACCTCGGTCTTGCCCAACGGTTGGTAGCGCCCCTCGTGCGCAGCGAACATCAAGCAAGTACCGGGCTCAGAATCGTCGGGCAACATCTCGATCGGGAAGTACCACTCCTCCTGGTTCTCGCCGATCAGGACGCGAGCGAGGCCCCGGTCGATCGAGGCAATCACACCTTCTACCGGTGATGCGCCACCGGCTGCGTCCAGTGTGGGCACGACTCCCTCCTTGCTATTCGGTCCGGAATGCTTCCGGCTCCGTCGCTCGCCTGTCCTCCGCCCGAACGCCGGCCACGGCGACCGAGCACCACGCCGACTCTCATCGTGAGTGATCGCCCGCCAAACGGCAATCCTTGAGCCTTGGGTTCTTCGCGACCCGATTAGCTGGGACGCTTGACACCAAAAGGAAGTCTGCCGTGGAATCACTCCCACTCGATGGTGCCGGGTGGCTTTGAAGTGACGTCGTAGGCCACCCTGTTCACACCGGGCACCTCGTTGATGATGCGATTTGACATGCGCTCGAGCAACTCGTAGGGAAGGCGTGCCCAATCGGCGGTCATCGCGTCCTCGCTGGTCACTGCCCTGATGATGATCGGGTAGGCGTAGGTGCGCTCGTCGCCCATGACCCCGACGCTCCGGATGTCGGGCAGCACTGCGAAGGCCTGCCAGACCTCCCGCTCCAGACCCGCCTTCTTGATCTCCTCCCGCACGATGGCATCGGCATGCTGCAGGGTAGCCACCTTCTCCGGCGTGACCTCGCCGATGATCCGAACAGCAAGACCGGGACCAGGGAACGGCTGCCGCCAGACGATCTCTTCGGGTAGCCCCAGCTCCTCACCAACCCGGCGCACCTCGTCCTTGAACAACGCCCGCAGCGGTTCCACGAGTTCGAACTCCATGTCCTCAGGCAGTCCCCCGACATTGTGATGGCTCTTGATGATTGCCGCGTGCTGCGTACCCGACTCGATGACATCGGGATAGAGGGTTCCCTGAACGAGGAATCGGGCGTCTTCAACGCCACCCGCCGCGTCTTCGAACACCCGGATGAACAGCTCGCCGATCGCCTTGCGCTTCTCCTCGGGGTCGACCACTCCCCGCAACCGCTCGAAGAAGCGCTCTGCCGCCCGCACGTGGATGAGCTCGATGCCGAAGTTGCGGCGAAAAGTTCCGACGACCTGGTCACCCTCACCGCGGCGCATGAGACCGGTGTCCACAAACACGCAGGTGAGCTGGGGACCGATCGCCTTGTGTACCAATGCCGCTGCGACCGCCGAGTCGACCCCGCCCGACAGCCCACAAATCGCTCGGCCCGACCCGACCTGCCTCCGGACGGCGTCAACCGTCGCCTCGATGATAGACGACATCGTCCAGGTCGGACGACAGCCGCACGCTTCGTAGAGGAAGTGCTTCAAGATCTCGTTGCCGTAGGGAGTGTGCACGACCTCAGGGTGGAACTGGACGCCGTATAGGCCACGCTCGCGGTGCTCGAACGCTGCCGCCGGCACCTCAGCGGTTGCGGCGAGGATCTCGAATCCCTCCGGAACTGCGGTGATCGAATCGAAGTGACTCATCCACACGGACTGGAAACGCGGCTGATCAGTGCCGAAAAGCAAGCCGCCGTCGCCGAGCACCGCGAGATCCGTCTTGCCGTACTCACCGCGCCCGGTGTTCGCGACGTCGCCTCCGAGTTGGAGGCTCATCAATTGCGCGCCATAGCAGATTCCGAGAATCGGAACACCTGTCTCGTAGATCTTCGGATCGATTCGCGGTGCGCCCTCGACATGAACGGATTTGGGTCCACCACTGAAGATGATCCCTTTCGGCCGCCTTGCCGCGACCTCAGCGACCGTGATCGTCGGAGCCACGATCTCGCTATAGACATGGGCTTCACGCACCCGCCGAGCAATCAGTTGCGCGTACTGAGCGCCGAAGTCGACGACGAGGACGGTGTCGAACGGCTGATCACCCATGAACTTCCTCCGGCTGATCGCAATCGGTCACGTGCGCCCCATCAGAACGTCGTCACGTTGGAGGTCTCGACCGGTGAGGCAAGCGCGAAGCCGTTTCCTTCGGTGTCGATGACGTCCGCCATGCGGGTGCCATCCGGGAGCGGCTGCGGGGGATTGGCGATACTCCCACCGCTCCTTACGACCGCTTCACACGCGGCATCGAGGTCGTCCACCTCGATCACGAGGCCCGTCTCTCGCGGCCGGGCACCAGACGCATGGAGCGCAACGGTGGCCTCGCCGAGTTTGAGTTCGGACCACTCGGACCCGCGGAGGCGGACGACAGGTCCGAGTACCCCTTCGTAGAACGCGATGGCACGTTCCATGTCCGCCACGTTCAACGTGAAATATGTACGGGTCACGGACATGGTGGGACCTACCCCTTCAGTGCCCCATGCCGACGTGTTGGGCCTGCTGGAGCGCCTTACCCTCGGTCTGCAGTGCGGGCGCCACCATGACCTCAGCTTTCTGGAACTCCTTCAGCGACTCGTAACCGCAAGTGGCCATGGACGTGCGCAGCGCACCGAAGAGGTTGAGTCGTCCGTCGTTCTCCGACGCGGGCCCGACGAGGATCTCCTCGAGCGATGCCCGAGTGCCGACACGCACCCGCACGCCGCGGGGCAGGGTGGGGTGAAAGGTCGCCATGCCCCAGTGGTAGCCCCTTCCCGGCGCTTCAACCGCGGCGGCGAGCGGAGAGCCGAGCATCACGGCATCGGCACCGCAAACAATCGCTTTGGCGATGTCGCCACCGGTGGCCATGCCGCCATCGGCGATGATGTGCACGTACACGCCAGTTTCATCGAGATGACGCATCCGTGCGGCCCGGGCGTCAGCGATCGCGGTCGCCTGTGGGACCCCAATACCGAGAACGCCTCGGGTGGTGCAGGCATGGCCAGGAC
>JANZZE010000218.1 GCA_026419545.1 Acidimicrobiales bacterium | reverse complement strand
CAGTTGACATTTCCCGTTTCCCTACGTCGATCCTCACTCCATTTGCACCTCCATAACCCGAACGCTGTGCAGACCAGCGGTCACGCCCGCTGACCAACTGCTGACCATACCCATGCAGGCTCACACGCGATGTCTTCGTCGTGTGGACCAAGGTCCAGGCCCGCTGACTAACTTCATTGCCCTGAGTTTGCGTACCCGCATCGTCCGATCACTGCCGCTCGTCGCCATCGGTATCGGCGCGTTCCTCACCCGCTATGTCTTGATACAAACGGTGCGGACCGAATGCGACGACGCGACCTACGTCATCGGCGGGTGCTATCGGTACGGCAGCGACGCCGAATACGTCGGTACGCAAGCCGATTTCCTCGTAGAGGGCTACGGCTTCGTCTCCCCCGCCGTTCACCCACTGGGCAAGACACCTGGCGCCGCGCACCCGCCACTGCACACGATCTTCATCGCGGGCTTGGAGTTGTTCGGTCTCTACGACGTCTGGCAATGGCGCATCGCCACTTCGGTCGTCGGCGGAATCGGGGTCCTACTGATCGGTTTGGCTGCGACCGAAGCCGCTGGGAACAGGAGCCGCGCCGTCGGGCTGATCGCAGCGACTATTGCCGCGCTGAACCCGCTCCTTTGGATCAAGGACACCGATCTCCTGGCGGAATCACTGCTCATCCCAGCGATCGCCACTGTGATCTTGCTCTGTTACCGGTTCCGTCGCTCACCCAGCATCAGGACCGCCGCGTTCCTGGGGATGGCGATCGGCTTTGCCTGGCTCATCCGATCCGAACAGATCCTGCTCCTCCCGCTTCTGGCGCCTCTGTTCATCCGGGGGCCCGCTGAGACACCGCTGCGCCAGCGAATGGGGTTCTTCGCCGTCGCCGCGCTCGTCCCAGTCGTCATGATGACGCCCTGGGTTCTCTACAACCTTGGGCGATTCAACAATCCCGTCTTCATCTCGACAAATTCGGGTGTGACTCTCCGCATGGGCAACTGCGACGACGTCTACCACGGCACCAACATTGGGTACTACAGCTGGGGCTGCCTCAATACCACGTTTATCCGCAACTGGGACGAAAGTGACTATGACCGATTCCAACAAAGGCAAGCCATCAACTACATCCGTGACAACGCGAGCCATTTTCCGTTCATGATGCTTGCCCGGGCAGGGCGGCTTTGGAAGCTGTACAAACCGATCGACACCATGAACAAAGAAGCCGTGCTCGAGGACCACGGCTTCTTTGCGGCGAAGACGGGGCTGGTTGCCATCTACACACTCAGCGCACTCGCGATCCCGGGCGCGGTGCTCCTGAAGCGCCGATCACGACCTATAAGCCCACTCCTGGGGCCGGTGCTTCTGTCGACACTTACTGCTGCCCTCGCGACACCGGTACCGCGTTATCGCACCGCAGCTGATGTTGCCGTCGTCATCCTGGCAGCGATCACCCTCCACTGGTGCGCCAGCCACCTCCGCCGCCTGTCGGGTGCGCTACAGCATTCAATGCGGGAATAAAAGCACCCGAGGGGTGGTGTCAGGCGGTTGCGGTTGCCTGGACGGCGGCAGCAGTGACCGAGCCGCGGGTCATCTTCTGACCGGACGAGCGGATCGAGACATCATGTCCCGCGGCTGCCTGCCGCCGGGCCCCCACGGTGCACTCCTCACGGGGCATCACCGAGAACGGGTCGTACTGGAACAACCGCATGGCGTTGAGGTGTGTGATCTTGTCGATCTCCTCGTCGGGAATGTCACTGACCTGGGCCCACACTGCCTCAGCCGCATCCGGCCATGCGGCATCTGAATGTGGATAGTCGCATTCCCAAGTAATGATGTCGACACCGATGTCGTGTCGATTTCGCACACCGGTCGGGTCGTCGATGAAGCACGTAATCACGTGCTCGCGGAAAAGCTCACTCGGCAGCTTGCCCTTCAGGTCCTGACCGGTCCAGGCCCGATGCCGGTCATAGGTCCGGTCGATGCGCTCGAGGAAGTATGGGATCCAACCGATTCCGCCTTCACTGAGCGCCACCTTCAGGTCTGGGAACCGCAGGAAGATACCCGACCAGATCAGATCGGTCGCGCACTGCACCAGGTTCATGGGCTGCAAGGTGATCATCACGTCGACCGGGGCGTCCGGCGAGGTGACGACGAGCTGGGATGACGAGCCGATGTGAAAACAGGGAACAGTGCCGGTGTCCGAACAAGCTGCCCAGAACGGGTCCCAGTAGCGGTCGTGCAGGCTGGGGAAGCCGAGCACCGATGGGTTCTCCGAGAAGGTGATGGCATGACAGCCCTTCTCCGCCACGCGGCGTACCTCAGCTGCGGTCTCTTCTGCGCTCCACAACGCCGGGAGCGCGAGGGGGATGAACCGACCAGGGTGCGAGCCGCACCACTCGTCGATGTGCCAGTCGTTGTAGGCTCGTAGGACCGCCAGTGCGAAGTCCTTGTCCTCGCTGCTGGCGAACAAGCGTCCGCAGAAACCTGGGAACGACGGGAAACACATCGAACCCAGGATGCCCGCGGCGTCCATGTCCTTTACTCGCTCATCGGGGTCGTAACAGCCGGGCCGGATCTCATCCAGCGAGGTCGGGTCGATCCCGTATTCCTCACGTGGCCTGCCAGCAACTGCGTTGATGGCCAGGTTGGCGATCTCCTGACCGTCGTAGACCCAAACGTCAACCCCACTCTTCTTGCGTTTGACGAACGGCTTGCGGTCTGCGTAGCGAGCAGGCAAGTGAGCGTCGAACATGCCGGGCGGTTCCACGACGTGATCGTCGACGCTCACGAGGATCATGTCATCGAGCTGCATACGCATCAGGGTACGCGACACGAGCGTGATTGTCGAGCGCTCGTTCACAGCTGTGAACCGTGATTCGCTGGATTTGAGGACGATCCGGGGGTACTCTGAGCTAACGTTCGGATTTTTGAATTGCCGTTCAGAGCAGCGCCCATGCCATGAGGAGGTGCGGTGGAACCCGTTGAGTTCAACCCCTATGCACACGAGGTGCACGAAGATCCGTTTCCCTACTACCGGCGTCTTCGGGATGAAGCGCCTGCGTACTACAACGCTGAACTCGACTTCTGGGCGCTTTCCCGCTACGACGACGTGATCACTGCGTTGCACGATCCGACGACCTTTTGTTCCCGCTACGGCATCACACTGGAACCGAAGAGTCCACTCCCCATGATGATCACAATGGATCCGCCCGAACACACTGCGATGCGCCGACTAGTGAGCCGGGTATTCACTCCACGCCGGGTCAGCGAGCTCGAACCTCAGATCCGCGCGCTCTCCGACAAGCATCTCAGGCCATGGCGGGACGCCGGCCGATGCGACGTTATCGCCGACTATTCCGCCAAGCTCCCGATGGACGTCATCTCCACGATGCTCGGCGTACCGGAGGACGATCAGGACATGCTCCGTGGCTGGGCTGACGACATGATCCATAGAGAGGAGGGCATTCCCGACATCACGCCGAGGGGCATCGACGCAGCCGCCAAGCTGTATGCCTACTTCGTTGACCAGGTCAGTCAAAAGCGACGGCGACCGGGCGACGATCTCATCAGTGGACTACTCGACGCTGAGATCGATGGGGCTCGGCTCGACCTCGATGCAGTGGTCGGTTTCTGCTTCCTGCTCGTCATCGCCGGGAACGAAACCACTACCAAGCTCATCGGGAACGCGATCTACTGGCTGTGGCGTAACCCTGACCAGCGTGCGAAGTTGCACGCAGATCCGCGACTGATTCCCGATGCGGTCGAAGAGACTCTCCGCTACGAGGGATCGACCCAGGTGATGGCTGTCTCTTATACACATCT
>JANZZE010000217.1 GCA_026419545.1 Acidimicrobiales bacterium | reverse complement strand
AGATGTGTATAAGAGACAGGGATGAGCACGGACCGCCGGTGACCGTGTCCAAGCCGCATCAACCGGTGATGGAGATGATCCTTGTCTGCGGTCGCGACTCCCCTGCGCTTTGCCGCTCGCCGAACGATCGCCAAGGCCGTATCGAAGATCGGCACGCCGAGAATGAGCAGCGGGATAACAATCGGAGCGTAGAAGAAGAACACCTGGCCGCTATAGGGCTCGTCGGTCCTGCCGCCTACAACCATGGTCGCCGCCGCCATGAGCAATCCAAGGAGCAACGCGCCGCAGTCACCCATGAAGATCCGGGCCGGGTGGAAGTTGAAGGGCAGGAAACCGACACACATGCCGAGAACGACGATCGCCACGAGTGGGCCGATGTTCCCGGGTTCGAGCAGACCCAAATCGGTGAGCTGTGAAGCGAACAGAAAGAAGGCGCCAGCCGCGATCGCCACGATGCCGGCAGCCAGCCCGTCAAGACCGTCGATGAAGTTCACTGCGTTGGCCATGCCGAGCACCCACACCACGCTCAGCAGATAACTCCAATCTGCTGACAAGTACAGGACGGACGTCTCGTCACCGGTCAGGGCGCGTTCAAACGGGATCCGGAAGACCAGCATGCTCACACCCGAAAGCACGAGCACGCTTGCCGCAAGCACCGTGCCGGCGGCTTTCGCGGGCGCAGACACCTCACGCAAGTCATCGATGACGCCGACGACCAGGATCACGAAGGCTGCCCCCACAATGCCAAGGGGCTCGGTCGAACCCGAGAACACCTCACGGAAGGCTTCGAGACGCCAGGCGACGATCATCCCAGCAACGAGCCCGACGAACATGGCGATCCCACCCAGTGTGGGCGTGGGAAGCGTGTGCACGCGACGCTCATCCGGCTTGACCACCGCACCGAACCGGGTCGCCAAGTGGCGCACAACCGGCGTCATCACCAACGTCGTGAACACGACGACGCCGAAGACCAGCGCATATGACGTGGCTCTCGACATCGGCAGCTCCTCCAAGCGGCCGCCAGCCGCTGAACGTCACTCAGTTGGGTTCGACGGATCACCACCGCGCAGCGACACGGCAACCTGAACCGACATTAGTCGCCAGGGTTGAATTCGCCGCTGTTCGTGATGGGGTACGGCGAGTACTTCGTGCACAGGTTGATGACCTCGTCGCGCACCGCTGCCAGCGCCTCCGGTTCGTCACGGTGCCTCAGCGCACGTGCGATGAGCTGGGCAATCACCCGCATCTCCGGCTCGGCCATCCCCTGCGTGGTCACCGCCGGCGTGCCGATGCGTAGACCACTGGTGACAAACGCTGAGCGCGGGTCGCCCGGCACGGTGTTCTTGTTGAGCGTGATCCCAGCCTGATCCAACACGATCTGCGCGTCCTTCCCGGTGAGGTCCTCATCGAAGGTACGCAGATCCACGAGCATCAAGTGATTGTCGGTACCACCGGAGACGAGGCGGAAACCTTCCTGCGCGAGAGCCCCGGCCAAGGTTTGGGCGTTGGCAACGACCTGGCGCGCGTAGCCACGGAAAGACGAATCTGCCGCCTCACGGAACGCGACGGCTTTGGCTGCTATGACGTGCTCGAGCGGACCCCCTTGCAGGCCAGGGAATATCGCCTTGTCGATCGCTTGCGCGTACTCAGCGCGACAGAGGATGCAGCCACCACGCGGTCCTCTGAGGGTCTTGTGCGTAGTGAACGTGACAACGTCGGCGTGGGGGACGGGATTAGGGTGGACACCCCCGGCGATGAGCCCGGCGATGTGGGCCGCATCGAACATGAGCAGTGCCCCTACCTCGTCGGCGATTTCACGTAACGCGACCGGATCGATGATGCGTGGATATGCAGTGGCTCCGGCCACGATGAGTTTGGGTCGCTCCTTGCGCGCCAAGTCACGGATCTCGTCGTAGTCGAGCCGTTCGTCACTCGGCGTCACGCCGTAGGCAACGAACTGATACAGCCGGCCGCTCGCGTTGACCGGGGAGCCGTGGGTGAGGTGACCGCCCTGATCGAGTCGCATTCCCAACACCTTGTCGCCTGGTTCGAGCAGCGCAAGGTAGACACCGAGATTGGCATTGGCCCCCGAATGGGGTTGGACGTTGGCGTGGTCAGCACCGAAGAGCGATTTCGCCCGTTCGCGGGCAAGTTCTTCAACTTCGTCGACGTGCAGATTGCCGCCGTAGTAACGCTTGCCGGGATATCCCTCGCTGTACTTGTTGGTCAGCACGGAGCCCGTGGCTTTCATAACCGCCGGAGAGGCGAAGTTCTCCGACGCGATGAGCTGCAGGGTCGTGTTCTGCCGCTCGACCTCGCGGCGGATGAGTTCGAACAGCTCGGTATCACGTGATTCAGGCCACGGCATGCGGTTTCGTACTCCTGGCGTCGCGGGCCGGCAAGGCGGAAGCCCCTACTCCGCCCGCCACCTTAGAGGCTGCGAAATACCACCAGCGAGACCAAACCGAACCCCCTGACGGGTGCTTTCTCCCCACATCGAATGGAGTTATGCACCAGGCTAGGGGAAGAGGAGCGCGACCAATCGTGCGGATAGTTCGTCAATGTCTCTTGCCACCTGCTTGTAGAACTTGAAGCGACGGCCCATCGGGTCCGGGATGTCGTCCTCATCCGACTGGCCCAGCAACCGGTTCGGCGAACGCCCTTCACCAACTTGTTCCAGCCATGCGGCAAGCGTCATCCCGACCTGGCGCGGGCCGACGAGCTCTCCTCGACGGACCAGCTCCTTCAGCGTGAACGTTCGACCAAAGCACTCAGGAACCAGCAGGGCTGCCTCCCGCACGTGCTCCCGGGTCATCCCGAGGATGAGATCCGCAGTCCGGATCATCTCGGGCTCCACCATGCAACTCTGGTGCCCAGTCAGATCCAAACCACGAGCACCCATGAGTTCGATGACCTCGTCGGATGCACGCTGACCAGACGCGAGCAGACCCGCGGAACGGATCGACACCGTTGACGAGCGAGAGCCGCCCCCACCGATCACACCACGCTCGGTGAGATGGTGGCGCAGTAGCGCTTCGGCCATCGGCGAACGGCACACGTTGCCGGTGCAGAGCACGAGGATCTCCGTCGCCGGCTCGGAGGTCATGGACCTCGGATACTAGTGACAGGCCATCGGTGGCTACGCTGTTGACCTGACGATCAACAAGCGCCGGCGGACCCAAGCGCTCGGCGCGGGCGGCACCAACTAGGGCCGCACCCACCGATCCGGGAGGTAGTCATGGCAGGCGCGTCGCTCGATCCCCGACTCCCGATCCTCGTAGGCGCGGGCCAAATCTCAAACCGCGTCGACAACGGGGACCCCCCGCTTGAACCGGCTGCGCTCATGGCGGAGGCACTCCGGCGAGCCGAAGCCGACACCGGTCGTAGCGGTGTGCTCGGCGCGGCCGACTCGATCCGCGTCCTGATGCAGCTGTCGTGGCGCTACCGGAATCCCGGTGTCGCTGTCGCGAGCTTCCTGGGTATCGAACCCCGTCAGTCCGTCTACACCGTAATGGGTGGCAATTACGTCCAGACGCTCGTCAACCAGACAGCACGCGATATCCAAGAAGGCCGCGCCGACCTGGTGCTGCTGACTGGAGGCGAAGCGTGGCGCACCCGCAGCAACGCGAAGAAGTCGGGTATCGAGCTCGACTGGACCAAGCAGGACGAGACCACCGAACCACCCGAGCCCTTCGGCGACGATAAAGACCTCATCGGCCCAGCCGAGCTGGCTCATGGAATCGTGCTTCCCGTCCAGGTCTACCCGATGTTCGACATCGCGCTACGCGCACGGGACGGGTTGAGCGTCGATGAACACCGTCGGCGCATCGC
>JANZZE010000216.1:1921-3901 GCA_026419545.1 Acidimicrobiales bacterium | reverse complement strand
GGCCCAGGGCGAACAGTCCAACGCCTGATACGAGAGTGCACACCGATAGCACGAACGGCACCGACAGCCCATGCCAGAGTTCAAGGCGAATGTTCGCCGCCGCGTCGAGCGCCTGCGCCGCCTGCTCGACGAAACCGGACCATGACCCGGGGGCGATCCCGAGTATGACGCTCCCGGCGGTCAACAGCGCTGCGGGGGCGATGAACCAACCACTCGGGCCTGCAGGTGCGACTCGACGGGGACGATCCTCACGATGCAGGAGCCCCGGGCGCAGCAGTGCGATGGCAAAGCGGATGCTGTAGGCAACGGTGAGGATCGATCCGGCGACAAGCCCCACCAGCACGAACCGATCGACGGTTGACCCATCGACCAGAGCCGTGTAGGCCTGCTCCTTGGCGACGAATCCGGCTAGCGGCGGCACGGCCGCCATCGACGCTGCGCTGACCGCAGCCACCGTCCGGATGGTCGCCCACCCTGGCCCGAGAACCGGCATTTCGCGGAGATCACGGGTGTGTGTTTCGTGATCGACGATGCCGACGACCATGAACAAGGCCGCTTTGAAGAGACTGTGAGCCAGGAGCAGCGCACAACCAGCGGCAGTCGCACCTGGTTTCCCGATCCCGAACATCACCATCAAGAACCCAAGCTGACTGATGGTCCCGAACGCCAGCAGCTGCTTCAGGTCAAAGGGGCGCAGTGCTCGCAACCCGCCGGCCACCATGGTGACCAAACCGACACCGACTACCAACGGACGCCAGGGACCGACCGCGGCGAAGGCTGGCGCAAACCGGGCGACGAGGTACACACCCGCTTTGACCATGGCAGCCGAGTGCAGGTAGGCGCTGATCGGTGTCGGGGCCACCATCGCGCCAGGAAGCCAGAAATGAAAGGGGTACTGCGCCGATTTCGTGAACGCGCCGGCAAGCACCAGCACCAACGCGACGACCGTCACCGTTCCCGACGGTGCAACCGTGAGTATCTCGCTCAAGCGGAACGTCCCGGCCTGCTGACCGAGGAGCACGAACCCACCGAGCATCGCGAGTCCCCCGAGTCCGGTCGTCAGCAGGGCTCGCTGGGCAGCGGCTCGGGCGCTCCGATCCGCATCGTGCAGCCCGATCAACAGATAGGAGGTGACCGAGGTCAGTTCCCAGAACACGAACAACGCGAGCAAGTTGTCAGCGACCACGACCCCGAACATCGAGCCGGCGAACAACGTCAGCAGCCCTGCCGCGCGTGGCGTGTCGTCCGAATCGCCGAAATAGCGCCACGCGTAGACGTTCACGAGAACACCGATCCCCGAGACGAGCACGACCATCAGCGCCGAGAAAGCATCCAGGCGGAGATCAAAGGTGAGCCCAAGCGCGGGGACCCACGCTGCTGCGGCACCCAACGCTCCGCCGTCGCCGACGACGGTAGCGTTACTGGCGAGCCAAACGATCACCGCGAGGGGCGCAAGTCCACTGACCAGCCATACCCGGCGCCCGAGGCGGCGGCCAGCGCACACCGCGACCGCGGCGGTCGCTACGTGCAATCCGAGGAGTGCAGACAACATCGTCGAGGTTCAGGCGGCCCGACGAACCTGCGAGTCGCAGAGCCGGGTTTGCAAAGCGTTGCGCATTGCCTTCCTCACTGGTCGCGCTGACACGGACGCCGACCAGACTTCCCGGCACACCTGGGCAACAGCGTATCAGTCGTCTCGAGCGCCATGCATCGATGGTTGGCAACGGCACCGAGGTCCCATTGACAGTCATCGACCCGTCACTCTCGAAGTTCGCGAATCGCATCGAAGCGTGGGTCGCCTCATAGGTCTGCGCAGCTGTCCTCGGCCCACGGCACGTTCACCGGCCACCTCACAGGTGACCTGAATATCTGCGCGAAAGGATCTCGACCGCTTTTTCGCCTTCGGCCGGCTCGGTAGGACCAAAGACGGCCTGGAGTAGGGCCGGATCGACAGCGGGGCTAGGAAGCGCCAACCGCCGA
>JANZZE010000216.1:0-1911 GCA_026419545.1 Acidimicrobiales bacterium | reverse complement strand
CCGCCGAGCCCGCGAGGTCGGCGGTTAATGGGCTCGGCAGTGTGGCCGACTCGATACCGGGCAAGGATTCGCGCGTGGCGGCAATGATCTGCGCGGAGACGGTGACGGATATGACCCCGTCGCGATCGAGCCGATCACCAAGAGACCCGCGACACGGTCGTCGTTGTCATCACACGGGGCGCGGCCCAGCCTCGCCGACCCGGTCGGGCAAGCAACGTCGTGGTTCAATGCGCGAAATGCTTGGCGACGTTGGCAACGCTGGCTTCGACGTTGGACCGATGGCGCTCGGGGAAGCCGAGGAGTCGCAGTACTGGAGGGAACAGCGCGGTCGACATGTCAAAAGTAAGCGTCACCCGACACCGATCGTCGCCAAGTGGTTCGACTTGCCAACGCCAGCGGTGACGACCTGGGTGGCACCACGCGATCAATCGCCCATCTTCGAACTCGACCACACGGTTCGTGATGATGTACGGAAGCCCGATCTTCATCGACATTCCGAATCGGTCTCCCATGGAGAGCACGTCGGGACCTGAGCGGACACCGCGGACGGACCCGTCGCCAGAGATCTCCGGATGGTTGGACGGCCGACGGATGAAGTCGAACACCGCTTTCGCTGGCGCTTCGACCTCGGCGGACGCTGACACAGACATCTCAGCCATGAGCGTGACCTTGGACATGACCGTCTGCAGATGTCAAGCGCCAACCGGCTTCTCCCCGAACCACTGGACATCTGAGCCTCGGGCAACCAATTGAGTTGACGACAGCGTCCCCAACTCCTCTCAGGATTTGTCGGGTCGCACGTGCGCTGCGCCGCGCTCGGTGACATCGGAGCGACGTTGGCCGACGCGATCACGTTTGCTGGTTTCCAGCCACAACGCCACAGCTCCGCGGTCAGCGCGGATTCGATCCGAACCGGAAGCTGGAGACGCTGATCGCTCCTGCGAAGCCGTCTTCGTGGTACGTGATCGCTGCCGGTTCGTCTTCAGCTGCGCCAACAGCGACCAGCAGCGGGATGAAGTGGTCTTCGCTCGGATGGGCCTCTCTGGCGCTCGGAGCTGCATCCCACCTCAGGAGCCGCCGGGTGCGTTCCTCAGGCGCTGCCTCGACGACAGTCTCGGTGAGCCAGCGGTCGAACGCCCGGGACGCGGGCCCGCCAGCCGGTCCGAGTGCACGCAGGTTGTGGTAACTGAGCCCACTCCCGACGATCAGCACGCCCTCATCACGCAGCGGGGCGAGTGCGCGGCCAGCGGCGAGGTGAAGCACAGGGTCATAACTACGGTGAAGCGACAGTTGCAGGACCGGGACGTCAGCGTCGGGGTACATCACGACCAACGGCGCAAACGTCCCGTGGTCAAAGCCCCGCTCCGGATCCTCTCGCACCTCGATGCCAGCTGAGCTGAGCAACTCCACGACACGTAAGGCCACCTCAGGGGATCCCGGCGCTGGATAACGGATGTGGTACGTGAACTCCGGGAAGCCGTAGTAGTCGTAGACCATCGGGGGATGGGGATGGGTCTGCACGGTGAAGGTGGGAGCCACCCAGTGGCCTGACACCACAAGAACCGCTTTCGGTGTCGAGCCGAGATCGCGGGCGATGGCGCGCAGCGACTGCTCGAGCGGGCCCAAATCCATCGGCATCTGGTCCTTGATCCACGGCCACGGTCCACCGCCGTGAGAGATGAAATGTGTCGGAAGTCGTCGGGACTCGAGCATTGGGCACTCGACGTTTCTTCTCCCGCTCGTCCAATCCGGACGATCCAGGTAGTTGTCAGGTCAACTTTTGATCGGTCAACAACCGCTACGAAGGGATAATTCCCTAGTCATGCGTGTTGGGTACGCCCGTCGTGTGGTGGAGCCCGGGCTGGTCTTGGGCTTGCGGCTGCGGTAGGTGCGATCAGTGTGGTGGGAGCG
>JANZZE010000215.1 GCA_026419545.1 Acidimicrobiales bacterium | reverse complement strand
CGGAGATGTGTATAAGAGACAGCCTCACCCACACAGCGATGGAAGAACGCGTTCGACGCCGGCGAGTGGGGACTGGGTCGCATGGTCAACTCGCTGACCCTGGGCTGTGACTGCTTTGGCGTGATCCACTACTTCGACGCAGTCCTTGCCAACGAGAACGGCGAGCCCAATGTCATCCCCAATGCCATCTGCATGCATGAGGAGGATTACTCGATTCTCTGGAAACACCAAGATCTCCACTCGTTCCGGACCGAGGTTCGTCGACAACGACGACTCGTGGTGAGTTCGATCTACACCGTCGGAAATTACGAGTATGGCTTCTACTGGTACTTCTATCTCGACGGTTCAATCCAGCTCGAAGTGAAGCTCACCGGCATCGTCCAACCAATGGGCGTGCCACCGGACGCCACACAAGCCGAGATCGGCAACGCCACCCTCGTGGCCCCGGGGGTTGCCGCACCCCACCACCAGCACCTCTTCTGCGTCCGTCTCGACATGGCGGTCGATGGCCCACACAATTCAGTTGCCGAGGTCGATGTCGTGCCCGATGAACCAGGGCCGGACAATCCCGAATCCAACGGCTTCCACACCAAGGTCACCGTTTTGCGGTCAGAACAGGAAGCGAAACGGCTCATCAACCCAGCCGTCAGCCGTAGCTGGCGGATCTTCAACCCGAGCGTCACCAATGCCCTCGGTCAACCGGTGGCGTACAAGTTGATCCCTTCGTCAACGCCGACGATGCTCGCCCGACCGGAGTCCTCGGTCTACAAGCGGGCTACCTTCGCCACCCAGAATCTCTGGGTGACGGCCTATGACCGAGACGAGATCCACGCAGCAGGCCGGTATCCGAATCAAAGCCAGGGAGGGGACGGCTTGCCAGCATGGTCGGCCGGCAACCGACCGATTGACAACACCGACATCGTGGTCTGGCACACCTTTGGTGTGACTCACATCGTTCGCCCAGAAGATTGGCCCGTCATGCCGGTTGAAGTCACCGGGTTCTCGCTTGTGCCGTTCGGATTCTTCGACCGGAATCCTGCCCTTGACGTGCCACCTCCACCCAGGCATTGCCACACCTGAGACGCAGCACGTCGGCGATGGTTCGAAACGAAGGCCCCGCCTGCATCACCCGTGAATCGATCCCCGGGTCAGCATCGGGCTCGGAGCTCACCCAGCGCCACGCGACCGCGAACCGTCGCCCATGAACTAACCATCGGGGCATTGAGCTCAGTGGAAGCGACCGGCTCGACCGGACGGTTCCGTTTGGTTCGGCGCCAGTCGCGTTGGCGTCCCATTGAGCTCAGCGGAGCGACCGGCTCGACCGTGACCCGGTGCGTGAACCCCGAAGCCTGGGTCGCTTATTGCGGTGCCGACCACAAGCGAACGGCTCGACCGAAACCCGGCGCGTGAACCCCCAACGAGCGAGCGGGTCACATCGGATCGCATCCACACCAGCCTCGGCGCCACACGTTCACTCGAACAACGTCGGGGGTTCACCACCCGCCGCCAGCGGCGCGCTCGGGGGCGCAACCAGCCCGAGGTGGCGCCAGGCCAGCGGCGTTACGACTCGCCCCCGCGGAGTACGCATCAGTAAGCCCTGCTGAATGAGAAACGGTTCATACACGTCCTCAACCGATTCAGTCGGCTCGCCCACGCTGATGGCCAAGGTGGACAGCCCGACCGGACCGCCACCGAACCGCTCACAGATCGCAGAGAGAATCGCCCTGTCGACCTTGTCGAGCCCGAGATCATCGACTCCGAAAACCGCGAGCCCATCTCGAGCGGTCTGCTCGTCGATAGTGCCGCCACTGCGGACTTCGGCATAATCACGCACTCGGCGCAGCAGGCGGTTTGCGATGCGAGGCGTACCTCGAGCCCTCCGTGCGATCTCATGCGCACCTGCGCCATCGATCTCGACTCCGAGGATGCCCGCTGCCCGCGTCACGATCGCTTCGAGGTCGCCGACCGAGTAATAGTCGAGTCTGGCAACCAGACCAAAGCGGTCCCGCAGCGGGCCGGTGATCAGTCCGGTACGGGTCGTCGCACCGACCAACGTGAACCGCGGCAGATCCAGGCGGATCGACCGCGCCGCAGGTCCCTTTCCCAGAACGATGTCGAGCTGGAAATCCTCCATCGCCGGATACAGGACTTCCTCAACCGCCCGCGAGAGCCGATGGATCTCGTCTATGAAAAGAACGTCTCCATCAGCGAGGCGGGTCAAGATGGCCGCTAGGTCGCCCGCCCGCTCAAGGGCCGGACCTGAGGTGACGTGGAGGGCGACCCCCAACTCGGTCGCGACGATCCCTGCGAGCGTCGTCTTCCCGAGCCCTGGAGGGCCGGCAAAGAGCAGATGGTCTGCGGCCTGTCCCCGGCGACGAGCTGCCTCGAGGATGATTCCTAGGTGCTCCTTGAGTTCCGATTGACCGACGAACTCCTCTAGTTGCCGGGGCCGCAAGCCGCCTTCATCGCCGATGTCCGCCGCACTCGGCTGGTATTCATCGAACACAGGATTTGCCGAAGGGTCCAACAGCTCGTCACGCATGACCGTCACCCAACCGTCATCCGCTGGAGCGCAATCCTGAGCATCTCGGAAGGATCGCCCTCATCCGGCAGCTCACGCAACACCGAACTCACTTCATCGGCTCCATAGCCGAGGTTGGTGAGCGCGTCACGTACGTCAGCCCTGACCGACCTCTCAGCCGAAAGACCCGAGGCGATCCGCTCGGGGGAGTCGACGGAGTCGGTGGCGTACAACGCGGGAAGGTCGAGCCGGGACTTGAGTTCAACCAGCAAGCGAGACGCCGTCTTCTTCCCCACCCCAGGAACCAGGCACAAGGCGGCAAGATCGTCTTCAGCAAGCACGCGAGCCAGGCCAGCGGGATCATGAACGGACAAGATGGCCAACGCGAGAGAAGGGCCGACCCCATGGGCACCGAGCAGCGCCTCGAAACACGCCCGCTCCTCACGAGTGACGAACCCGTAGAGGGTTTGGGTGTCCTCCCGGATGTGGTGGTGGATGTAGAGGAACACCTCCTCCCCGAATTCGCCGAGGGTCACGGCGGTGGTCGCCGAGACGGTGACGCGATAGCCGACGCCACCGACCTCGACCAGCACCTCACCTGGCGCCAGCCGTTCGAGCAACGTGCCGCGTAACGATCCGATCATCGGGGGCCGACGACCGAATTCACCGCCGACAACACCGGCGCGATGGCAACGTGACACAACGCCACCGCGGCCGCGTCGGCGACGTCTGCCGGTTCAGGGGCAGTGTCGAGCCCGAGCAACACCTGCACCATCTGTTGGACCTCCCGCTTCCCCGCCGCGCCGTGACCGGCAACGGCTTCTTTCACCTGATTGGGCGAATACTGGACGACCTCACAGCCCGCGTTCGCCGCTTCTGCCATGGCGATACCACTCGCTTGGCCGACTGCCATGGCCGTGCGCACGTTCACCTGGAACAGGACCCGCTCGATGGCGAGCACTGTCGGCTGATACTCCCGGATGAGGCTCTGCAACTCCCGCTGGAGCTCAGCGAGGCGCAAATGGACTGGCAGCTCGGGCGACGTGGTCAACACACCCATCGCCACCGCCCGAGCCGAACTGCTCGTGCGCCGGCGATCACGTGACGTCATCCCCGTGCCAGGCGCCGACGGCGCGCTTTCGACGATGCAATAGCCGAAACGCGAAACTCCCGGGTCGGCACCGAAGACGAACACGTGTTTGGACACTAGTTGGTCCGCGGGGCGCCGGGGTGGACCCAATCGGCGGGCGATCGCCCATATGTGCAGTTCGCGTGCAGGGAGCTTCATGCGCCCTACTACCTGCCGATGAGGAGACGGTGACCTCTGCCGACCGCCCACTCCTCGACGCTGGCTCGGATCTGGCTCTTATACACATCTGACGCTGCCGACGAGC
>JANZZE010000021.1:26592-28632 GCA_026419545.1 Acidimicrobiales bacterium | reverse complement strand
GGTGACGGTTGCGCCCGACGTTTACGCCTGTCTGCAGCCCGAAGGTGGTCTCGGTGCGAGCAATTCCGGATTCATCGACCGCGCGGGTGGCCTCGTCGTCGACTCATTCTGGGACCTGCCGCGCACACGAGCGCTCATCCGCCACTACTCGACGGTGAACCCAACACCACCACGGCGGCTGGTCAATACCCACCACAACGGTGATCACTGCTGGGGCAATCAACTCTTCGCCGAAGCTGGCACCGAGATCATCGGCCATCGACGCTGCGCGGAGTATTTCGGTCGGGAAAGTCCACAGCTCTTGCAGTCGTTGCGCGACTCGGACACACTCGCCCCCTCCTTCGAGGCCTTCGCGCAAGCACTACGGCGTTTCGACTTCCGAGGGATCGAGCTCACACCGCCGACCAAGCTCATCGACGATGACACACTCGTCGAGCTCGGTGACACGGCCGTCCAGCTGCTCTCCGTGGGTCCAGCCCACACCGCTGGCGACGTCGCAGTCTTCCTTCCCGATGAAGGAGTGCTGTTCACCGGCGACATCTTGTTCAACAAGTGCACGCCGATCGGATGGGAGGGAACCTTTGCCAACTGGATCGCTGCGCTCGAGCGGCTGGCAGCGCTCGAACCTGCCGTGGTGATCCCCGGCCACGGGCCGGTTGGCAACACCGATGACCTCCTCGCGCTCCACGACTATTTGATCTACGTGTACGATGAGGCCGAGTCGCACTTCGACGCGGGCCACTCGATCCTCGAAGCTGCGAAGGCGATCGACATCGGCCCTTGGCTCGCTTGGGAAGAGCCGGAACGGCTGGCCTTCCAGATCCATCGTGCCTACCGAGAATTCTCCGGTGCCGCTTGGGACGAACCAGTCGACATCGCCGCGGTACTGAACGATCTCGATGAGTTGCGCCGCCACTTCGGGAACGTCGCCTGACTCGTGATCGATCACGATCGAGTACTGCTGAGTACGGCACTGTGCGCACTGGATCTGAAGTGGCCCAGCCGGGATTGTGCAGCAACACAGGGACCGGGCTGAGCGGACTACAGCGAGTCCGACATCCGCTTCGCCTCGAGTCTGACCCTGCCCTCGCTCAGCGGCATGACGAGGAGGCAAACGGGCTCACCAGTACACGGCGTCGCCCAGGAAGCTCCCTGGCGTTCCAGCTCATAGCCCCGTTGCCGATACATCGTCACCAGCCGCGATGCGAGCTCGAAGGACGGCGTCCGATGATCCGCGATAACGAGCACTCGCCAACAAGGTACATAGTTGCCCTGCTCACAGCCAGTCCCCTCCTCGACGACTTCGACTCCTTCTGGCAGCGGGTACAACGCCTCTGGGCCCGGTGGACCGCTCCGGCTCTTCGCGTGCCGCCACACGAGCGTGTAGGTCGCGAAAGCAAGCAACGGGAGCGAGCCCAGCACGACAACGGCAATGATCACTGCTCGACGCCCCAGCGGTGGCGCCAGATCCTTCTCGCCGGTCACCGCATCACTCCCGTCGTCAGTCATCGCCACAGTCCAGCTGCAGTGCACGACAGGCAGCGATACACGCGATCACGCGTCATGCATCGACGTCATTTGACGTTATTTGAGGACAACCCAAGCGATGCTGGCTGCCGTTGCGATCACACCCATCACGACCATCATCACGATGGTGCTCCGCGGGAGCTTGCCCTGCTCATCCTGGGGCAGCCGATCCTTGATCCGATCTAGCAGGCGCGCCGCGAAGGGGACTTCCAAGGCGAGCAACCCAAGACCCAGAGCGACGACAAGCATTCCTGGCCCGGGAAGTGGCAACATCGCAAGTCCGGCAAGCAAGACCACCGTGCCCACCACGATGATCCCGATCCGCACCAGAATGTGACGTTTGGCCTCCTCGACGGTCTGCTCGCGGCGGCCACTGGACAGCTCGACCTCGAGCGCGTGCTCGACGATCTGTTCGAACCGCTGGGCAGCCCGTTCAGCTGTTTCGCCAATCTCAGGATCCCGCTCGTCCACGATCCACCTCCCCGGGGACCCGATCAGACCAGGGCCCACTGT
>JANZZE010000021.1:0-26582 GCA_026419545.1 Acidimicrobiales bacterium | reverse complement strand
GGATACGATCACCCGACCAGTAGGTCTTGCACGCGGGCTTCGCTCTCATCGGTCACGAGCACGATGACTTCGTCGCCATCCGTCAGCACCGTGTCGCCACGAGGGACAACAACGTGTTCGTCACGGATGATGGCCACGACGGTGCTATCCCGAGGAAAGTTCAGATCCATGATCTGTTTGCCGTTGGCAGGTGAGCTCTCTGCCAACTTCACTTCCGAAAGGCGGGCTCTGCCGCCCTCGAAAGAGAGCAAGCGGACAAGCGTGCCGACCGAGACCGCTTCCTCCACCAGACCGGTCAACAGATGCGGGGTCGAAACGGCGACATCAACGCCCCATGCCTCGTTGAACAGCCACTCATTGCTCGGGTTGTTGACCCTGGCAACCACCCGGGGAACGCCGAATTCCTGCTTGGCGAGAAGTGAGATGACCAAGTTGTCCTCGTCGTCGCCGGTCACTGCAACAACCACATCCGCCGTCTCTGGATGCGCTTGCCCGAACTCGGACACCTCACATGCATCGGCGACCATCCACGAAACGCCGCCTTCGGTCGCTCCAGCGGTCACCACCTGCTCAACGCGGTCCGGATCGATCTCGAGGACTACGACCTCATGATCGGCCGCCAGCTCACGAGCGATGTAGGAACCGACATTTCCTCCGCCTGCGATGATGACCCGCATCAGCCGTGTGCTCCAGTCTCAGGCGCAGAGGCGAGAAGGCGCTCGAATTCGTCCATCCGGTCACCGGCAACCATGACCCATACCACGTCACCTTCCTGTGCAACCAACTGCGGCTCGATGAGCATCGACTCGCCAAGCCGGGACAAAGCGACCAGCCGTGAGAGCTGGGGAACCTCCAGCTCGCTCAGTAGGCGACCACCCCAATGCGATGGAACCGCCCGCTCGACCATCGCAACCTTGGCGCTCGGGTCCACCCATTCCACGGCATGGGCATCTGGAAGGATCCGGCGCAGCACCCGTTCAGTTGTCCACTGCACGGTGGGGACGGTTGGGATACCGAGGCGTTCGTAGATCTGCGCCCGCCGGGAGTCGTAGATCCGGGCCACCACGCGTTCGATGCCGAACGCCTCCCGGGCGACGCGGGCAACCACGATGTTCGAATTGTCACCGTTGGTGACCGCAGCGAGGGCACCCGCCTGCTCGATCCCCGCGGCTCGCAAGTTGTCACGATCGAAGCCGACACCGACGATCGTCTTTCCCTTGAACCCCTCAGGCAGGCGGCGAAAGGCCTTCTTCTGGCGATCTATGACCGCGACGGTGTGTCCTTCCGCCTCGAGTGTCGTAGCGAGGCCCGAACCGACACGACCACAGCCCACCACTATGACGTGCACGACGACAACCTCCTCGATGCCCGGCTTGGCACGAAGCGGCATCCTACGACGGCACTGGGAGCCCGGCCACCCGAGAAAATCAAGACGAAGCAAAGCGGTCGTTGCGGCTTCTCTCTCAGACCCAAACAGGTGTTGACTGGTAGCCCGTGACGACCAAACCGACGATGGAAACCGCAGCGACACAACGGCCGACTGCCGCCATTCCCACGCCAAAGGCCCGCGGCCATCTGGTCGAGCTACCGGAACCCCTGAGCTACCGGCTCAAGACGAAGCTCCTCGGAAAACCGCTGTTCACCGAGCGACTCGTGCACGAGCGACTAGGCAAGCCCACTGCCTTGGCGGTCTTCGCCTCAGACAATCTGTCATCTTCCGCATATGCGACCGAGGAGATCCTCCGGGTCCTGGTCCCAGCTGTGGGCGTGTTCGCATTCTCGATGGTGGTACCGATCACGATCGCCATGCTGGTCGTGCTCGCATTCCTCATCCTCAGCTACCGCCAGACCATCAAGGCCTACCCCAATGCAGGCGGCGCCTACATCGTCACCAAAGACAACTTCGGTGTCGTCGCAGGTCAAGTCGCGGGGGTCGCCCTGCTGACCGACTACGTCCTCACTGCAGCGGTGTCCACGGCCGCCGGAGCGGCTGCGCTCGCCTCAGCCTTCCATAGCTTGTCGAGCTTCGTGCTCCCGATTGCCATCTTCTTCGTGCTGGTCATCATGACGGGGAACCTCAGGGGAGTCCGGGAGTCCGGTAAAGCGTTCGCGATCCCGACCTACTTCTTCATGGCGAACATGGCGCTACTACTTGGGATCGGGCTCTACAAGTACCTGACGGGCAGCCTCGACGTGCAAGACATCACGAGCCTGGAAGACACGGTTCCGATCGGTCAGGGGATCGACGGTGCTCTCTTCTATGGGACAACGCTGTTCGTCGTGCTCCACGCGTTTGCGTCGGGCGGTGCCGCAGTCACCGGCGTCGAAGCCATTTCCAACGGTGTGCCCGCATTCAAAGAACCGTCTTGGAAAAACGCCCGGACGACACTCGTCATCATGGGGACGTTGTTGGGCATCATGTTCCTGGGCCTTTCTGCACTGGCCTCAAAAGTGCACGCGATCCCGTACGAGCACGGGACACCCACTGTCATCTCACAGGTCGGGCGCCTCGTGTTCGGGGCCGACGACAGCGTCATTGGGACCATCTTGTTCTTCAGCCTTCAGGCTGGGACGATGCTGATCCTCGTGCTCGCGGCCAATACGAGCTTCGCTGACTTCCCTCGGCTCGCCAGCTTCCAAGCAAGCGACAACTTCCTGCCCAGGCAATTGACCAAGCGGGGGCACCGTCTCGTCTTTTCGAACGGCATCATCACCTTGTCGGGGGCTGCGATCATCCTGCTCGTCATCACCGGGGCAAAAGTCGAACGGCTGATCCCTATGTACGCGATCGGGGTGTTCAGCGGCTTCACCCTCTCACAGTCAGGAATGGTGCGCCATCACCTCCGGCTTCGCGAGCCCGGCTGGCGCGCTGGGCTCGTCATCAACGGTGTCGGGGCGATGTTGTCGGCAATCGTGTTGGCCATCTTCGCGATCACAAAATTCACCGAAGGTGCCTGGGTCATCATCATCCTCATGCCCTTGTTGGTGATACCGCTGTTCCGCCTGAACAAGCAGTACGAGAGCGAGCGCAAGGAACTCGCTCAAGATGCCGGTGCGGCAGCACAAGCACCAATCCTCGACCACCACGTCGTGATCGTCCTCGTCGACACGCTCGACCTGGCAGCCGCTCGCGCCATCCAGTACGCGCGCACTCTGGTCCCCGATGAGCTGATCGCCGTGCACTTCGATCTCGATCCGATCCGCACGAAGGAACTCACCGACAGCTGGTCACAACTGGGGTTCTCACGACTGGCGCTCGACGTCATCGAGTGCCCCGACCGGCGGATCGAACGGGCTGCCGCAGAAGTCGTCGCGCGTTATCTGGCCGAAGGTGACACCGAAGTGACCGTGCTCATCCCCAGACGTGAGTATTCACGCTTTTGGCACCGGCTCTTGCATGACCACACCGCTGATGACCTCGCCGAAACACTCGCAAATCTCCCGCACTGCAACGTGACGTTCGTGCCGTACCACCTCGGCGGGGCCCGCGCCACCCACGTGCCTCGGATCCTGACACCAGTGGCTCATACGACTGCGGAGGAGAACCGGGGTCGTTCACGTCTGCGCTCCCGGAGCCGAACGCGGGAAGCACCAGCCATAGACCTCGGTGACATGGAGCTCCCACGAGACCGGACACCGATCGCCGAGGTGCAGTTCCGTCAGCGGGTGCGTGTAGCCGGCAAGGTCTACTCTGTCCGTGTCCAGCCCTGGTCGGGCACGCCTGCACTCGAAATAACGGTCATTGACGACACCGGCGCGATGACCGTCGTCTTCTTCGGCCGGCGCAGTCTCGCCGGTGTCTCGCCCGGCACCGGAATCATCGTCGAAGGCGTGGTCGGCGAACACCGGGGCAAGATGGCCATGCTGAATCCCGCCTACAAGATCCTCACGCCGGTTTCCGCTCACGTGTGATTCCCCGCGACGTCGGGTCTGGGATCAACCCGTGGATTCCCCGTATGCGCGCGAGGGCGTAGCAATCGCGGCCAAGAGGGCTTGTGCCTGCGCCTCGAGACCACGGGCACGATGAGCGGCACCGGCAGAACGAGCCTGGTCGGCAAGGACCCGGGCCCGATCAATCACACCGATCGCATGGCAAACGCGCGCCCACTCGAGCCTGGATTCCGCTGCGAACAGCACGCCACCGACCGACTCGTGCAGGGTCACCGCACGCTCGAACCAACGCTCTGCTTCCGCGATCTGACCAGCGGTCGCCGACAACATCGCCAACAGTTGCGCCCCTGCCGGCGCGACTTCGGGACCCAGGAACATCCGATGAGCAAAGGGCTCGAGCCGTTCGGACAAGAGGCGTGCATTGGGCGCGTCACCGAAGACAGAACAGAGGTACGCGATCGTCACGAGATAGATCCCACGTGAGGGATCTGACGGCAACGAGAATCCGGCGGCCGCGTGATGGGCGTAGATGCCGTGCGCGCGGTCGAGGCGCCCAGCGTCGGCCAAGAACCGGGCCGCACGCAGCTGATCGGCGGGAGACGAGCTCGCCGCGGAACGATCGAGCTCCGCGACATGGTTGGCAAGCTGGCCCTGGAGCCGAGCGATGGCAAGGTTCATAGTCGCAGTACAGGACTGAGCGACTGGGTCGGTGGGGGACCACGCGAGCGCGTCGCGCCCGAATTGTTCTGCCCGTTCAAGATCACCCGAGAGAAAGGCCCGCCGGGATTCGGCTAGCAACACTCGCCACCACGCTCGGGGCCTACCCAGAGCCTCCGCCCGCTCCCGGGAGATCAGGAGCCATTCATCGTGTCGAGTTCTCTCACCGAGCTCATGCGAGATCGCGACCAGTTCGATTGCAGCACGGAAGCCGAGCGCAGGATCCTCCAGCGCGCTGGCAAGGGCGTCGAGTTCTAACGCCAGCTCGGTACGCCTGCCGATCTCTTCGGGTACATCGAGCGCGCCAAGCGACAGCCGGAGGACCTCGGCAAGCACCTGACGGTCACCACAGCGGCGAGCAAGATCCAGCGCCTCGTCACACAGTGCGAAACGGTCTGCGCCGTCAGGCGCCCACGTCAGCTCCGCCGCCAGGTGTGCGAGTAGTCGGGCCCGGACGTCGGGTTGGTCAGCTGTACTGGCGCGCACCGCGGCTGCAAGCATCTCACGGCGACCCGGATCAGGCGGGAGCTGCTCATCACTCAAACCGCGACGAGCCGCAAGCGCGACCCTGGCCACCTTGGTGAGATCACCCCGCGCGGTGGCGATCGCTGCAGCCCGGCGGAATCGCTCGCTTGCACCCGGGATCCCCGCTCGGCGTTCGGCCTCCCCGAGCGCGACGAGGACATCGAACAGGCGGTGGTCGTTGCGCACACCTGATCGCTCGAACAGCTCGAGTGCTGTTCGGTACCACCCGACCGACTCATGGTGTGCCCGCTGGTCCCGAGAACGATTCGCCGCAGCCGTCGCGAAATCCACGGCCCGCTGCAGATCGCCTCCAGAACCACCTGCCGCGCAGTAGTGGTAGGCAAGGTCAAAGATGTAGCGGTCATGACCGGGCCCTGCCTGCCGCTCGATTTCGTCTGCGACGCGACGATGTTGATCACGCAGCCAGTGCGGGTCAGCCGATTCGAGCAGTGCATCACGAATCGCGCGGTGGGCGAACACGAGCTGCAGGTGAGCTCCAGGGACCTCGCAGATGACTCCTGCCGTGGCTGCCGCGTCGAGCGCCCGTTGCAGCTCGGCTTCGTCGACCCCGGCGACAACCCGCAACACGGGGAGATCGAATTCCTCTCCGATGACTGCCGCCACCCGCAACACGTTCAACTCGGCGTCGCCGAGGGAGCCCAGGCGGTACTCGATGACTTCCGCCAACGTGGCAGGGAACGTCAACTGTTCCGGAGTCGTCGTGAATACCCAGTTCCCACTACGTGATGAAACTTGCCCGGTTGCCAACAGGTAGTCGAGGTCCCCGAGCACGACGAGCGGGTTGCCACCCGTGCTGGACGCGAGGGCGGCAGGAAGCGCAGCAGCTTGTTGGTCGAGGCCTTCGCCATAGGCGTCTTTCACGATCGCAGCAACTGCACGCTGGTCCAGCCCCGTCAAATGGATGTGTTCCGCTCCCCGTGCTAAGCGCCGCAATAGGGTCAGCAACGAGGCGAGCGGTGGTTGCGGAACTGAGCTGGCCTGCGCCCAGGTGACCAAGATCAACAGGCGCAGCGGGTGAGTGGTCTGGACGAGGTGTTCGAGCAGGTTGAGGGTCGACGGCGACGCGAGGTGTGCGTCGTCGATGACGAAAACCACCGGCTCGAGTTTGGAGATTGCCGAGAGCCAGGATGACACAGCATCGAACAGGCGGCGCTGTTCGACATCGGCATCAGCTTCGGCATGCTCGGGCTGGGTGAGCCGGCCTGCCAACTCTGGTACGAGGCGAACCAGTTCCCCGGCTCCTGCACCCAGCAATTCGGGCAATTGAGCATCGGAGAGATGACTGATGTGGAAACGGAGCGCATCGACGAACGGTTGAAAGGGAGGCGTTGCCTCACCCTGGCACCGGCCATAGAGCACCGTCGCACCTTCGTCATGCTGAGCTCGGGCGAATTCAAGAGCGAGGCGGCTTTTGCCGACGCCGTCGTCTCCGCTAATGATCACGACCGGCCCTCGGCCAGCACGAGCGCGACTCCATGCATCGGCGAGGGCAAAGCGCTCGAGGTTCCGTCCCACAAAACGCGACCGACAACTCACCATCGGAACGTGCGGGAATGGGAGACCGCCGGTCTCACCGGCCTCCCACCACAGCACCTCGTAGGTCATCAGCGGTTCGCTGAGCCCTTTGAGTTCGAGTTCACCGAGTTCCCGATAGGTCACGCTGGTTCGTGAACCGGCGAGCGCCTTGACGTAGACGGAAACGAGGATCTGGTCGTCGCCAGCCTTCCCACAGAGACGAGATGACTCGACAACCGGGGTTCCGAACACGTCATCGCCTTCGACTCGCACCTCGCCGACGCTGATCCCCATACGAAGCGTCATCGGCTCCTTGGCCTTTCTGTTGCGCCGAGCGATGGCCCGATTGATGGCGACCGCAGCCGCAACGCCTTCGCTCGGAGCATGAAAGACCGCCATGATGCCGTCACCAAGTCCCTTGACGACGTGGCCGCGGTGTTCGGCGATCACCCTCGCGAGGAGCTCATCGTGTTCCCGTCGGAGCGCATCCGCCTGGTCGTCCCCGACGCGGCTACGCAGAGCGGTGGAGCCCACCAGATCGGTGAACAGCACCGTCATCGTCGCCGCCCCCGGGGCCAGAGCGTTCACGACAAAACAGTACGACTGGACGAGTAGAGTCGCTGCCCGTGCCTCCCAAGCGACCTCGTCGGGCAAACCCGGTCACCTTCACCGTCGACGTCGAAGATCACCGACCCGATCCGAGCTGGCCAGTTCGGTACGCGAGCATCACGCATCAGCTGCTCGACTGGTTCGATTCGCGTGCTATCGCCGCAACTTTCTTCGTCGTGGGCGAACTCGCCGTTGAGTCGCCGGCCCTCGTGACTGAGATCGCATCCCGCGGTCACGAACTCGCGCTCCACAATTGGCGCCACGAACCTCTCACAGCGATGCGCCCGGCCCAGTTCCGGGATTGGGTGCGACGCGGGAAAGGCGTGATCGAGGACCTCACAGGCGCCGAGGTCGTGGGTTTCCGGGCACCAACGGGATCGGTGGTACCCGAGACGCTGTGGTGCATCGACGTCCTGGCAGAAGAGGGGTATCTGTACGACTCGAGCGTCGTGCCGACACGCAATCCGCTCTATCAGTTCCCAGGTGCACCCCAACAACCCTTCCGGTGGCCCAATGGTCTCGCCGAGGTCGGCATCGCCGTACTAGGGATCGGGGGGATTGGTGCCCCGTTCGGTGGGACCTACATCCGACTCCTCCCGTTGCCGGTACTGAAGTTCTTCCTCACCATGAACCCACCCGCACCCGGCGGGTCGTTGTATGTGCACCCCCATGATTTCGACCTCGATGAGCCACGCTGGCGAGTACCTGATGCCGGGCGACTGAGCCCGTTGCTCTGGGCCGGGCGCCGCAGCCTCTGGAAGAAGCTCGACTGGATCCACCAGGCCTTTGGTGCGTCAGCACCACTCCGCGACCAACTCCACACAGCTGATCAAGGGGGCGTCTTTCACGACCCGCTAGTGCCGACGGGCAACGCCAGGTTGACGACCACGTGACATGACGAGACTCCGTTGGGGAAACGATGCGCCCGAAGACAGCGCAGCTGCGCGGGAGCGTCTCGTCGACGCAGCCGAAGCGTGCATCGATCGGTTCGGGCTATCGAAGACGACCCTCGAGGACGTCGCGGCTGAAGCCCAGGTGAGCCGGGCCACGATCTACCGGTATTTCGGCAACCGCGACGAGCTCATATTGGAGGTGTTACTCCGAGAGCTCGACCGCCAGTTCGACACCTCGTTGGCTGAGTTCGTCAAGGACGCCGACACACCAGCCAAGGCAGCACGGGCGATCGTCGACGCCTCCGTGTACCTGCTGGGCACGATCCGTCGCAGCCCCAAACTCCAACTCTTCCTCAACCGAGAAGGGGCAAGCGTCACCGCCACGATCGCCGGCGCTTCTCGGGCGTTCTTCAGCGCAGTGGTCAAGGATCTTCGGCCGTACCTTGCAGCCGCGCAACGGGCCGGGACGGTACGAACCGACATTGACCTCGACGAAGCGGGCGAATGGATCGTACGGACCATCATCTCCTTGCTCACCGTGGAGGGGCCGACCATCCGGTCTGCTGCCGACGAGCGACGGATGCTTGCGATGTTCCTCGTCCCCGCGCTCGTACCCGGAGACGCAGCTGAGCTCGCTCGTGCTGCGATGAGCTGACGAGCTGGTTCACCGCGCCTCGTCGGCCCTTCGATCCCAGGCCCAACACTCCAACGGGACAGGAACGGCATGTAGGCGGTAAGGGCCGACTCAAATTCGCGAGCGTCATGGCACGTGCCCGGCGCGGCGTCGGAGCGGTCCGACGGCGTGGACTGCCGCTTCAGACAAGTTGCTGGCCGAGTTCACCAACCCGACGTGTGAGAAGGCTTGCGGCATGTTCCCGAGGAAGCGACTCGTCGTCACGTCGTATTGCTCCGACAGCAATCCGACATCGTTGCGTAGCTCCATGAGCCGCTCGAAGATGGCGCGCGCTTCATCGACGCGACCCATACACGCCAGGTTGTCGACCATCCAGAAGGTCGTGAGCAGGAAGGCCCCTTCACCGGGCGGTAAGCCGTCAATGGTCTCGGTCGCTCCCGAAGGACCCACGTGTACAGGCTCTGTGCGGTATCTCATGACGAAACCGTCTTCCATCAGCTCCCGCCGAATGGACTCCACAGTTCCGACGATGCGGGGATCGCTCGACGGCAGGAACCCGACAAGGGCGAGCATCAGGCAGCTGGCATCGAGTTCCGACGAGCCGTAGTACTGCGTGAAGGCGCCGACATCCCGGTTGAAGCCGTGTGCACACACCTCACGGTGGATCTCGTCGCGCAGGTCCGCCCAAATCCTTACTGGTTCGTCCAGCTCGAGCTGGGTGATGATCTTGACCCAACGATCGACTGCCACCCACGCCATCACCTTCGAGTGAACGAAGTGCCGCCGAGGACCGCGTACCTCCCAAATGCCCTCATCCGGTTGCCTCCAAACCCCCCGAACGTGCTTCACGAGGAAGCGGGCCAGATCGACGGCGTCGGAAGGAAGTGACCCGAGGTAAGTGAGGGAGGTGTGGAACATGTCCATCACCTCGCCGAAGACATCGAGCTGGAATTGCTGCGATGCCTCATTGCCTATGCGGACAGGCCGCGAACCCTCGTAGCCGGCCAACCAGGGGAGCTCGGACTCCCACAACCGACGCTCACCGGCTACTCCGTAGAGGATCTGCATGTCTTCCGGGTCTCCCGCGACCGCGCGGCGCAGCCATTCGACCCAGCTCGCCGCCTCTTCGTCATAACCGGCGTCGAGAAGCGCGTTGAGCGTAAACGTCGCGTCGCGCAACCAGCAATATCGGTAATCCCAGTTCCGGACCCCGCCGATGCGCTCCGGCAGCGAAGTTGTTGGAGCGGCAACGATCCCTCCGCTCGGCTCGAACGTCAACGCTTTTAATGTGATGAGAGATCTCATGACGGCATCCCGGTACTCACCGTCATACCGGCAACGAGCCGACCACTGCATCCACCAGCGCTCCGTTTCGTCAAGGGCTTCGTAAGGATCGAACCACGGTTGCGGACTTCGGTAGGACTCGTGCCAGGTCGCGATGAACGGCACCCGCTGACCGGCGCTTACCGTGAACTCCGCCATCGTCCGCCGGTCAACACCTTCGAGCGATACCGGAGAACGTACAGTCAGGCCGTGCGCTCCCCCGACAGCGTCAATACCGCCGGGCCCGCTTACGTCAGCTGGCACGGAACGCACCCACGGGACGATGTCGCCGTAGCCGAACCTGATGGCGGCCTCAGACCGCATCGACACCGAACCGGACCGGCCTTCGACGATGCGAACAATGCTCGGAAGATCGGAACGCCGAGGCATGAAGTCGATGAGCGCCACTGATCCGGTGGGCGTGTCGAACACTGTCTCGAGCACGAGCGTGTCACCGCGATACCGCCTCATAATCCGAGAGTGCTCGGCAACCGGGGCGATGCGCCAGAATCCATTCCTCGCGTCGCCGAGCAACTCGGCAAAACACGCCTCAGAGTCGAATCGGGGCGCACAAAACCAACCGATGCAACCGTCGCGGGCGACCAGAGCGACCGTCTGGCTGTCTCCAATGAGCGCGTAGTCCTCGATCAAGGACGGCATGAACTTGGATCCTCCCTTGACGCGAACGCCCGAATCGTAGAGAGCCCGATCAGTGGGAACACCGTTGGCCCCGTGTGCGGCTCGGACAGATGTCTCGCACTCGAAACCGGTGGCGATAGAACTGTGCCTCATGTGCCGATCCGTGCGCGTCGATACTTCTCCCATCCATGACCGAGGCGTCTTCGCCGAACGATCCTTCCGCAAAGGCGAGATGATCGAGGAATGCCCACTCCTCGTCATCTCTGCGCAAGAAGCGGACAACCTCGACGAGCTGGCCAACTACATCTTCGAGTGTGAGGACGACTACGCCGTGCCGCTCGGGTTGGGCTGCTTCTACAACCACAGCCGGACCGCCAACGCGGAGACCGTGATAGATCCTGACGGACGGACGCTCACGATCATTGCCGCGCGCTCCATCAGGCGTAACGAGGAAATCACGATCAACTACAACGGTGCGCCTGACGATCCGACACCGTTGCCGTTTGAGGACGAAGTGCCGAACCACTGAGTCAGCTCAGCGGATACGCCATCGCGGAACGTCTCGATCGGTGCCGATGCGAACCGAACCGGGTCGATCTCGTCGTTCCGGGCGAGCGGCGTGAGATCCATGGCAAGCGTGAATTCGGTCGCGGAGTCGGGTCGACGCGGCTCATGCAACGTCGCGTTCGACCTGCGTCGTCCTTCGGCAGCGAGGTCGTAGCGCTTCCCGCCAGAGAGCTGACTCTCAAACACCGCGATCAACCGCCTACCAAGTTCCGTATACGGCGAGGTGTCGAGCAGAACCTTCTGGTCGTCAGGCAACCAATCGAGACTCCGCCAGCCCTCGCAGCCGACGACCCGCGTCGGCCGGGCGTCGGTCGGGAGCCGACGACACGCTGCGACGAGCGCTGCCGCAACGGCGACATGGGTTGGGTGGCTGTCCGTGAGATCGTGGGTATACACGTTGACGGGTCGGACGACTCGCAGGAGCCTCTCGAGATCCGCGACAAGCTCGTCGTGACCGCTCTTACTGCGAACCACCGGCGAAGGACGACCTAGCTGCAACACGAAGGAGTACTGCCCGATGTCTGCGGCGCGACGCTGCTCGGCCATCCGGACCGCCGCGAACTCGGCATCGGTCATGGCGCTGAATCGCCCGGCACGCACAGAACCGGTGCCGTCGGTACAGACCACACCACCAAACCCCCGCTCAGCTACTCCATAGCAGGCGCCGATCCCGGCGAGCATGAGCAACTCGAGGTCATCCGCGTGAGCTACCACTCCGAGATCGGTTGTACGTCTCATGGCCTCGCCGGCAGCAATCCCAGCGGGGATATGGAGGTCTGCACCGGCAGGGACGAGATCTCGAAGATCAGTCACCGTCACCCGGGGCAATCTGTCTCGTCACCGTCTTGACCACGTTCTTGGCGAATTCACGCTGGGCGTCGAGCACCTTCGCAGTCAGGTCGAACGCTCGGTCAATGAGGTCATCGATCGCGCTGGTGTCGGCGGGCACCACGTTGCTCACACTCTCGGCGAACGCCCGTCCCGCTCCCACGAGAGCGTCCTGACTTCGCTTCACGAGATCGAAGATCTGGTCCTGCATCGTGTCGAGGTCGGGCGTCTCCGGCATTGCACACCTCTGAATCGGTCAACCGCTGCAATCCAAACAGCCTGCCATTTCGGTCGCATTTTCCGAAATCAAGCCCGCTACCGAAGCTAGCTTGCAGCAGAAGCCAATTGAGCCGGTTCCACCCAGGACCCAACTGCGATACTGAGAGCGTGATCCATGTCGAAGGGTTGGTGAAGGACCTCGGAGGGCGCCGGGTCCTCGATGAAATTTCCTTCAACGCCCCAACCGGAACGATCACCGGTCTGTTGGGACCCAACGGCGCGGGAAAGACAACTACGATGCGGATCCTCGCCACCCTTTTAGTTCCCGATCAGGGGCGCGTCGAGATCGCCGGAATCGACATCTCACGAGATCCCATTGGAGCGCGCCGAGCCCTCGGCTTGGTCACGGAGGACCCCGGCCTCTACGACCGGCTCACCGTTCGCGAACAGTTGACGTTCACTGGGAGGGCATACGGACTCTCGAGCTCCACGGTGGCGGCGCGCATCGACCAGCTCGCCAGCCTGCTCGGAATGGGCGACTACCTCGATGAGCGGGCTGGAATCCTCTCCAAGGGAAATCGTCAGAAGGTGTCATTGTCGCGGGCCTTGGTACATGACCCACCGATCTTGCTACTCGACGAACCGACCTCGGGTCTCGATGTTGTCGCCGCTGCTTCCCTGGAAAAGTTGCTCACCCTCCCCGAGGTGACCTGTGGGAAGACGGTGCTGCTCTCGACCCATCGACTCGACGAAGCCGAGCGGATGGCGACAAGGGTGGTCGGCATCGCCGGCGGCCGAGTGGTCGTCGATGCAACACCCGAGGAACTTGCAGAGGCATATGGGGGCTCGTTTCGCGAAGCATTCGTCCAGATGCTCGGTCGAGCCGAACTCGGAGGGTGACCGTGGTGGCCGACCAACCAGGCCGCGCCGAACTGCGGGCTGTCGCCACCCAGGAAGCTCTCGATGCCCTACGCGGACGGCGCCAGCTCATCATGCGAGCCGTCACGCCCATTGCTCTGTTCATCGTAGTGCTGGGGGCCACACTCGTCCTCAGAGGAGCCGATCCTGATCAACGAGGAAATTTCCGTGTTGCTGTGGAGGGCGAGTTCGAAGGATCGCGTTCAACACTCGAGGCCCTGGGTCGTGGCCGGATCGACTTCGAAGCGAGCGACGACGCCGCCCTTGCGACCGCGCGGGGAGCTCACCTCGGTCTGCGGATCCCGTCCGCACTCGACTCGGCAATCGGAACAAGCGCCGATGACATCGGGCAATCACTGCAGATCGTGGTGTTCTTCCGGCCCAGCGACCCTGCTTCCCGCGCCGCCAACGCACTCGTTCGAGCAGGTTTCTCAGAACTCCGCAAACGTTTGCTGCTCGAAGTGACACAAGCAAGAACAACACAGATCACCTTGAACGTGACCGACGTTCAACTGACTGAGAAAGGAACTCGCCGTCTTTCGAGCGGCCTCGTCCCAGCGCTCTTGGTATTGCAGGCGTCGATGGTGGTAGCAGGCGCAGCGACACGGATACTGGGTCGGCGCAACCGCGGCCTGCTCATCGCGCAACTGCTCTTACCGATGTCGCGGTGGCGGATGTCGCTCGCCAAGATGCTGGCGGAATTCGTCATCGGGCTTGCCACGGCCGGTCCCGTGCTCATCGTGGTACTGCTGTTTGTCGCGGGGACCTCGTTCGGTAGTGACGGCGTCGTCGCAGCCATCATTGCCACGGCTGCCACGCTCATCACTGCTGCTGCGTTGTACGTCCCGATGGCCGCAGTCGGCTTGTTGATCGGAACTCTGGCACGCACGCAGGAGCAGGTGTCGCTCGGCGCGGCTGTGGCCGTGATCATCAGCGCCACCACCGCCGCCGTGTTCGCCCTCGGCGACCTACCCCCGTTCGGGCCCACTGCCCTCATTCCGGTTGCTGGCCTTGCCACAGCCCTGCGGGATCTGCTCGCTGGCCAAGGGTCTCCCCTCTGGGTCCTTGTCGGGATGGTGTCAAGTGTCGGGGTCGCAGCGGCGTTCACCGCGTTCGCTGCCCGCTCGTTCAACAGCGAACGCCTCGTCCTGAGGAGCGTTGCGTGAGCGAATCCCGCCACCTGCCGTTGGCCGGGGGTGGGCAAAGATCGCCGACCAGGTTGGCCCGGACCACATCAGGGGTGTCCGACCGATGAGCGAAGCGCAGGCCACCTCGATCAGCGAAGCCGCTAGCCGCCGAACAATGATTGGTCTCTCGGACGTCCGTGCCGCGTTCCTCGTCGCCGGGTTGACGCTTCGCGACAGCGCCCGCCGCCGCTCGGGGTGGATGGCCACTTTGCTGCTCGGAGCATTGTTCGCCGCCATGGTGGCGGGCTTTGGGGCAGTCACCGAGCGAGTCGAACAACGAGCACGGACGATCTCCTTCCGAGTCGCCCTCGACGGCGACCTCAGTGGGGCCGAGCGGTTTCTCGCGGAGCTGGCAACTGATCGGCTCGCCCTGACGGCGTCCGAGGATGCTCCCGGTGACGTCACCCGGGGGGTCGCCTCCGCCGGGGTACGACTCCCACCACGTCTCGATGATCGGCTCGACCAAGGAGAGAATGCCGAGATCGAGCTCTTTTACCGATCCCGGCACGACAACTCAGTCACGGCATACAACACGATCGTCGTGCGCCTCGCGGAGATCGAGAACCAACGGCTCGAGCGTCAAATCCTCGGGTCGGCAGCACCAGCGGTCCGTTTCGAAGAGCACCTCGTCGCTGCCGATCCACGGATCAGCCGACTGCAGTTCTCGAGAACGTTGGCCGCGCTTGTCGCCACACTCTGCCTCGGGGTCGTTTCGTCGGTGGCAGCAGTCTTCGGCGCGGGGCGAGAATCTCGGAGCGCTGAACCGTTACTGGTGCTACCGATGAGTCGGCGTGCGCTCGCAGCAGGCATCGCTCTCGGCTCCTACCCGACCGCAGCGTCGCAGTTGCTGGCCGCGGTCGTCGTCCTGACCTGCGTGTCGGCGCTTCCGACCGCAGGCCTTGGCCAATCACTTTCCAGCGTCACGTCGATGCTCGCGTACGGAGTGCCGACCGCGCTGCTGCTGGGAGTGCTCGCCGCTGCGACCGGCTGTTTGGCCGGATCAATCGGAACCGGCAGCGAGGATGCCGTTGGCCTTGGGGACTTTCTGTCGGTCCCGTTCATTCTCGTCGGAGTCGTGCTCCTGCTCAGGCCGGATATCGCAGCCAACGGTTTGACCTACGCCGTACCGGCAATGGGACCCGCCTTGGCCCTCCGGGACAGCATCTCCGGGTCGCTGACCATCTCCGGAGCGTGTATCGCGGTCGTCACGACGTTGCTGTGGTCAGCACTCCTCATCCTGCTCGCATCGAGATGGATCGGCGACGAGCGCCGCCTCCTCCGCCCGACCAACTAACCATCCCCCGCCGGGTGCTTTTCTCCTGCTATTCGGGGAGAAAAGAACCCGTCAGCGGAAGATGATTCACGCAGCACTCCGTGCGGCCAGGAGGCCGAGGATTGTCATTGCTACATCGTGCGGGTCAGTTAGTACCAGCGGCCAGGTAAACCGCAGAACAGTCCAACCCGCACCAACGAGTTCGTTCGCACGGACCCGATCGTCGCCGAACTCGTCAAGCGCGAGATGCTCCGCCCAGCCATCGACCTCGATTGCTACCCGTAGGTCGGGGTAGGCGAAGTCAGGCGGCGATGACCGCTCGGCAATTCGACCACGAACTAGAACTCCGGCATCGGGATCCCGAACTCGCGGCAGAGTTGTCCCGGTGCCGATTCCAAGGCCGATGCGCCAGGCCCGTCCGCGAATGGGCCTCCGAGCAAGACCGCCTCGAGGGTTCGCGGGACGCGGTACCGACCCGAGTGACGTGCGGGGCCGAGGTCGCTCAGGCGGACAGCGCGTACTATGCGGCCACACATTCCGGTCGGCTACGGGGGAGCAATGAGCGAATACCGGGTAGGCGCCACGGTCATCGGCGCCGATGGCGAGCTCGGCAAGCTCGACGCGCTGATCATCGACCCGACAACCCACACGGTGACCCACCTCGTGGTCAGCCATGACCGGTTGGCACCGCGGTTGCTCGTTCCCGTATCCGTCGTGACAAGCGCAAATCCCGACCGGATCGAGGTCGCACTGGATGAGGCCGGCCTTCACCAGTGCGATCGTTTCGACGAGCCCAACTACAAGACCCCGGAGGGCGAGCTGGAGTACGGCGACATTGTGCTCGACCCTGGCTCATATTTCTTGGAACCATTCGCATCACCGCTCGATGGCTGGGTACTCACCAGCCATGAGCGGGTTCCCAAGGGGGAAGTGACCATCCGACGAGGGGCCGATGTGTACTCCAGTGATGGCACCAAGATCGGGCATGTCGACGAATTCCTCGTCGACCCAGCCGATGGGCACATCACCCACGTCGTCGTGCGAGAAGGCATACTTGCGCGAAAAGACGTGGTCATTCCTCTCGGCAACACCTCGGTTGTCGCTGATGAACGCGTTGTCCTCGATCTGGACATCGGGCAGGTCAACGAGCTGCCAAAGATCCCCGTGCGGCGGCATGGCCACGTGAAGGCGGATTGAGCCAACGCCAAAACAACCAACTGCCGTGCCGGCGGCTGCACAGTCAGCTGAAGGGAAAGGTGCTTTTCTCCCCACATCGCGGGGAGAAAAGCACCCAAAGGGGTCAGGTGTAGAGCGATTCGATTTCGACGGCATAGCGGGCGTGCACGCCGCGTCGCTTGAGCTTCGACGTCGGCGTCAGCACATCACTGTCGGGCAGCCATTCGTCAGCCAGAATCTTGACCTTCTTCACTCGCTCCGCGTTGTTGAACGGCGCCATCACTTCCTCGAGACCTCGTTCGATCTCAGCCTGCACCTCAGGGTGCTCAGCGAGATCCTGTAGAGTCTCGAACTCGATCCCCCGCTGGGTTGCCCACGCTGGCGCAACCTCGGGGTCGAGAACCACCAGAGCAGCGACGAACGGCCGCTGATCACCAATCGCGCAGGCCTGACCGACGAGCGGGATGAGCTTCAACGCAGCCTCGAGATTGGCAGGGCTGATGTTCTTACCGCCGGCGGTGATGATGAGTTCCTTCTTGCGGTCGACGATCTTGAAGTAGCCGTCCTCATCGACTTCGCCAATATCCCCTGAGTGAAGCCAGCCGTCTTCGTCGATGGTCTCGGCCGTCTTCTCCGGATCGTGCAGGTAACCCTGAAAGACATTGCCGCCGCGACAGATGATCTCGCCATCGTCCGCAAGCTTCACTTCGCAACCTGGGATGGCGATCCCGACCGTGCCCGGCTTGATCTTGATCGCTCGGTAGGTCATCGGTCCAGTGCTCTCCGACATCCCGTAGATCTCGGTCAAGGGAACACCGATGGCCCGGAACCAGCGCAACAGGTCCGCCGGGATCGGTGCTGCACCCGTCACCGCTAGTTCACATTCGTCGAGGCCGATCAGGCTCCGAACCTGGGCGAACACCGCCTGCAAGAAGTCCCAGGTCGCCTTCTCTTCCTCGGTAGCGGTCCCCCAGTCGATCTTCTCTGCGAGCGGCTCAGCGGCGGCAACGCCATCGTTGAACTGCTGTTGTCGTTCGGGATCGGCAGCCAGCGCGGCGACGACCCCGGCGTGGATCTTTTCCCAGACCCTGGGCACGCCAAACACGAAATTGGGCTTCACCTCACGCAAGTACGCCGCAATTCCCGTCGGATCCGGACACGTGGTCACCTCGTAGCCGAGGTAGCAACCCTGGTAATGGCTCACCATGCGCTCGGCAATATGGGCCATTGGCAAGTAAGAGACCACCTTTTTCCCCGCGAACGTCGAGAACGCTGGGTGTTCACTCACCGAGAGACGAAGACTCTCAACTGTCCACGAGACGTTGTAATGGCTGATCATCACCGCCTTCGGTGGCCCAGTCGTTCCCGACGTATAGATCAGCGTCGCAAGGTCGTCGGGGCTAGCCACCTTCGCCGCCTCGTCGAGATCGACCGACCCGTGATCGAACAGCGATTCCCAGCGATATACGTCGCCGGGGGCTAAGCCATCGGGATCGCGAAGTACGACGAGGTTGGCGAGTTTCGGAAGTTCTGAGCGCACCTTCAAGAAGCGCTCGAGGAACCCGATGTCCTCTACCAGGGCGAGAACAGCGTCGCAATGATTCGCCAAGTACTGGATCTGCTCCGGCGAGGACGAGTTGTAGATCGAGACCGGCGTAGCGCCCACGAAACAGGCCGCCAGGTCAGCAATGTGGAACTCGGGAATGTTGCGCAACATCAACACGATTCGCTGGCCGGGTTGCACCCCGAGTGCGCGGTAGCCAGCCGCGACCTGGGCGACTCGGTCGGCGTAGTCACGCCAGGTCCAAGAGCCCCAGCTCTCATCGTCGTTCCGCCATCGCAAGGCGACTTGATCGGTCAGCGCGCTCACGGTCTTCAGGAATTCGGTGGGAATGGTCTGACCTGCCACCACTCGATCGATCTCAGCACTAGTGACCGTCATAGATCTCTCCTCGTTCAACTGTTCCTCGGTGGCCCAACCCGCAACTTATCCTTTGTCAACAGGGCTTGCTCGCGGTAGATCAGACGGATCACGACACCCCATTCACGCGATCCGCTGTCGCGGGGCCCGGCCCATCCCGATCAGGGGTTCGTAGTCGAGGTGTCCTCGGTGCTCGCCGGGGTCGAGGTGGCAGGATCCGCTGCGAGCGTCGTTGTCGTCACAGTTACTGTCTGGAGCAGCTGCCGGAACAGCTCGATCTCATCGGCTCGCTGACCACGCGTCAAGTACTCGTCCATCACAATCCGAACGGCAGCTGCCCAGAGCATCGAACCACTCGGGGCCAGGTGCGGCGAACCGGCGTCGTAGGACTCAAAGCATGCTTGGATCGGCTGCCACGAGACCGTTCCCTGGGACAGGACGGGGCACTGCCCCCCGAGCAGCTCCGAGATGATGCGGTCAAGCTCGACCACCCAGAGGTTTGGCCATCGGCCTTCAGCCGCGCGGAGCTCGTCGTTGACCTGCATCGCAGCATCGAACCGTCCTGGGACCGGCACTACGTTCGTCCAGATCACCTTGATCGACCCAGGGATTCGAGCCATGAGCCGGTCGATTGCTGCGTCGTAACCATCAAGCCACGAGAGCTCGTGATCGTTCACACCCAATTCGATCACCACGAGATCAGGCGAAATCCGACTGATCGCGCCAGCGAGCCGCCGTTCGAGGAAGTCACTTCCAAGCCCATGAATCGGATCGTTCACGACGCCAAACCCAGGGAACGGGTCAGGCACGACCAAGTAGGGCCGATCGCGGATCCGAGTGGTGTACACAACTTCCCACACCGGCAAATTCGAATCCCCGAGCACGTAGACCGTCGCATTTGGTTCCGGTTCGCAGGCCACCGCCCCGAGGGACGTCAGAACGGCAAGAGCAATGGTCAGGCCCACGCTGCGACGCCGGTCGACGATCCGTCCCGGCGTCGACGCCACGCCATCGAGGACGCGGGACACCACGCGCAACCCTCGAGATGCCCGCAATGGGTCAGATGGGCGAAACGCCCAGGGCCGCACCACCCGCCAAACGAGCTGTCGCCTTCGTGTCGTCAACACCACGCCACCTTCGCACAGATCTGCTCGCCGAGCCCGGCTCGAGTGGTGATCGGCACCGTCAGCCGCTAACTTGACCGCACGGTCTAGTCACATGCAGTTCCCAGTTCGCTGGACCGACATGACCGTGACGAAGGCGTCGCCCCGGGGACCATGCCGCGGACTCGAGGGCTCAACCCAGGAGAAGGGAATCAGTCATGCCTACCGCAGTCATCGTAGATGCCGTTCGTACCGCAGGGGGGAAGCGCAACGGCAAGCTCTCCGGGTGGCACCCCGCCGACCTTGCCGCTGAGTGCTTGAAGGCCCTCCAGCAGCGCAACGACCTCGATCCGAACTTGGTCGATGACGTCATCATGGGTTGCGTGATGCAGGTGGGTGCACAAGCCCTCAACATCGGCCGCAACGCTGTCCTGGCGGCGGGCTGGCCCGAAGAGGTACCAGCGACCTCAATCGACCGCCAGTGCGGCTCCTCGCAGCAAGCTGCGCATTTCGCGGCCCAGGGCGTCATGGCTGGGGCCTACGACGTCGTGATCGCGGCTGGTGTCGAAGTGATGAGCCTCGTGTACATGGGGGCGTCGGCCATGGTCGACGGCGTCGGCGCGCCGTTCGGTCCGCTGGTCGGGCTCCGCTACGCAGACCGCGGCGGGCTCATTCCGCAAGGCCTTTCAGCTGAGCTCATCGCCGACAAGTGGGGGCTGTCACGAGAAGACCTTGACGCCTACGGAGCTCGGAGCCAGCAGCTCGCGGCCCGCGCACGCGACGAAGGTCGCTTCGACAACGAAATCATTCCGGTGAAGTCAAAGCTGCGTGACCGGGAGACCGGGGCCATCATCGAGAGCGATGAGATGGTCACCGCTGATGAGGGTATCCGTGAGGGCACGACTGTCGAGACCCTCGCCAACCTCAAGCCGGCTTTCAAGCCAGACGGCAAGGTCACTGCCGGTAACTCGTCGCAGATCACCGATGGTGCATCGGCCATGCTCATCATGAGCGAGGAAAAGGCCAATGAGCTCGGGCTGACGCCTCGAGCCCGCTTCCACACGTTCGCGCTCGCCGGCGTCGATCCCATCGAAATGCTCACCGGCCCGATCCCTGCGACCCAGAAGGCACTCGAGCGTTCCGGACTCAGCCTCGACGACATCGACTTGATCGAGATAAACGAAGCGTTTGCCTCGGTCGTGCTGGCATGGGAGAAGGAACTCAAGCCCGACATGGACAAGGTGAATGTCAATGGAGGCGCGATCGCGCTCGGCCATCCGCTCGGCTGCTCGGGTACCAAGCTCATGGCGACGTTGCTCAACGAACTCGAACGCACCGGTGGCCGGTACGGGCTGCAGACCATGTGCGAAGGCGGCGGCATGGCGAACGCCACCATCATCGAGCGGCTCGGCTAATCGACCGAGGCGGGCGCGACCCGCGTGAGACCAGCCTTCGGCAACACGCAGAAGAGTCGGCAAGTCACTGCCGGCTCTTCTTGCGCCTACGCCTCGGGCTCGCCCCCGCGGGGCTCACTTTCGCCGGAGTCGGCGAGACGTCGCGGCCGACCTTTCTCACGCGTACGCGCCAATCACCATCGACGGCGGCGCGTCGGCACGTTGGGCCGGGCTCGCCAGACCTGGCGACGGGCTTTGTCGATTCAGGCCAGACCGTGGGGCAACCGCCGATCTCGGAACTCGGCCGCTCATCTCACGCTGTGAGGAAATGCGACGATCGAGGCTCAGGGTCTTAGGCTGAGCGCGTGGGTTCAGCAATCAAGATCGCCATCGCTCTCGCGGTCTTCGTGCTGATCATGCGGGTAGGGATCACCATCTTGCGAAGCTTGGCTCAGCCGTTGCCCGAGCCCCCTCCTCCCGGCGAGCTGCGCAAAGTACGGCTCACCTACCGATGCAGCATCTGCGGCACCGAGGTGCGAATGACGATCGCTCCCCATGAGGATCCGGAGCCGCCGCGGCACTGCCAAGAAGACATGGAGCTCATCGCCCCGATCGAATGATTTGGTGGGATACCCGTTGGCTGTGTGTCCACAAAGTCCTGTACACACACTGTGGAAAAACCCGGGGAATGTAACGCAGCGGCAACCGCTCGTCTCTCAACGCGCGAGGAATTCGTAACCACCGCAACGCAACCGCCACACGGCGCCACGCTCCGCGCAGCGCTGATCCACAGCACTATCCACAGCGACCGCAGCGGCAGGACGAGCTTGGTCGGGCGGGGCTGTCGGGCTAGCGATGCATTCAGCGATACTGCGTTGCGGTGATGATGCCCGCAAGGATCAACCCCAAGCCCACCAAGAGGTACCAGTTCGAGACCGCCCCAGGGAGCAAGCTGACGTAGTTCAAGAAGATGACGAGCATGCCCAGGATCCAGAACGTGAACATGAGCACCGGCACCCAGGTCGGGCTCGGCATGTCGTTGCTCCGATCCGCTGGCGGGGTATAGCGGCCAGAGGTCGTCGTTCGGTTCGCCGACTTGGGCTTGGCCCTCGCGCGAGCCCCGCCGGAGTCCTTCCCAGACTTCCCGGCGTCCTTCCCCCTGACCTCAGCGCCTACGGAACCCTCACCTCCCGACTCCGCACCAGCCTCGGACCCCATCGCCTTCTTGCGCCGCACTGCCCCAACGAACCTTTCCTTCGGTGCTGGTGCTGGCTCGGCGACCTCGTCGCGTGGCGTGCCACCCTTCGGCGTGACACGCCCCCCTTGAACACGTCGCTTCGACGGAGTCTTCTTGGCGTCAGCCACGGCTGCTCAGGTTAGTCCTGGTTCGATGCGACCCGGGACTCCTACGACACCGAACAGCCATGAGGCGACGAGCACTAGATTGCCAGGGATGCCACCTCGGGTACTGGTCATCGACAACTACGACTCGTTCGTCTACAACCTCGTTCAGTACCTCGGGGAACTTGGCGCTGAGCCGCTGGTTCACCGCAGCGACGCGCTGAGCCTGGAGGAAATCGTCGCTCTCGCACCGGACGCAATCCTCATCAGCCCAGGCCCGGGCCGACCCGAGGACGCAGGACTATCGAACGCTGTCATCGAACACTTTGCTGGCAAGCGGCCCGTGTTCGGCGTGTGCCTCGGCCATCAGTGCATCGGGCAGGTCTTCGGTGGGATCGTGGTCCGAGCGCCCGAGGTCATGCACGGAAAGACCAGTCTGATCCGCCACTCCGGTACCGGTGTGTTCAAGGGGTTACCCAACCCGCTCGAAGCGACCCGCTATCACTCACTGATCGTCGAGCGTGAATCACTGCCTGCGTGTCTGGAAATAACCGCAGAGACCGATGACGGCATCGTGATGGGACTCCGCCATCGCGACTTCGACATCGAGGGTGTGCAGTTCCATCCCGAGTCGATCCTCACGGCGAAAGGACACGACCTCATCCGGAACTTCCTCGATCGCGCCGTGTAGGCCGCCCGCAGACGGTTTGAACGCAGGGGTGGAATGCCGACTCACGGCATGGTGGTCGAGCTCGTCGACGACGGCGGTGCTGTCGTCGAGGTCGTCGACGACGGCGGTCTCGTGGTCGACGTGGTCGTTGGCGCGGTCGTAGTGGTCGTCGTCGGTTCTGGACCACTCGAGACGATCAACTTGACCTGCGACCCCTTCAGCAGCTTCTTGCCTGGAGGTGGATCCATCTCGATGACCCGGCCCGCTGGGATCGCGGGATCGTTGCGCAGTTCCTGAGCGGGAACGAACCCCAATTGCCGCAAGGTGTTGGCGGCTGTCGACGCATTCTGGCCTCGCAGATCGGGCACCTCGACCAGGTCAGTGCCAGAGGAGACGATGAGCCGCACCACACTGCCCTTGTCGACTGCGGTCTTGGGTGGGGGATTCTGGTCCATCACCACCCCTTCATCGATGTCGTTGCTCGGCTGCAACTCGACTTGCGCGATCAAGCCGAGCGCGTCGAGCTTGGCTTTGGCGTTGGCCTCGGTGAGATTCCGCAGATCCGGGACTTCGACTTGACCCGGGCCGAGCGACACGAAGATCTTGACGGTCGACCCGTACGGAGCAGTCGTGTTGCCTTTCGGGTCCTGGTCGAAGACGACGTCCTTCGGGAATTCGTCGTTGGGCTGATTGACGACTTCTACGTTGAAGCCCCGTGACTTCAACTTGTCGATTGCGGTTTCGACGTTGTCCCGCACGACGAACGGCACGCCAACGTCCTTGGCGACGGTGTTCTTGTTGATGTCGGAAGCGATCTTGATCAATGCCGCAGCGAGACCGGCAAGCAACAGGATCATCAGCGCGACGAACCAGCCGGTACGACGAGGCCGTTCCGGGGCGCGGTAGTCGATCGGTCCGGGTGGCACGCCTGGGGCCCCGGTAACTGGCAACGCCTGGGTCGGAGCAGCGACCATCGTCGCAGCACCGGGTAGAGCCTCAACCGGCTGGCCTTCAAGGAACCGACGCAGATCCGAGCGGAGATCCTCAGCAGAGGCGTACCGGTGTGCCGGTTCCTTCTGGAGCAACCTCAGGATGATCGCCTCGAGTGGCGCCGGCACCTGGACCCCGAAGGCAGACGGCGGCACCGGGGCCTCTTGGACGTGCTTGAAAGCAATCGCGACCGGAGTCTCCCCAGTAAACGGCGGGCGAGAAGTGACCATTTCGTAGAGAACACAACCGAGCGAGTAGAGGTCGCTCCGTGGATCGACCGGCCTGCCCTGCGCTTGCTCAGGCGAGAAATAGGTTGCCGTTCCCATAACCGAACCGGTCTGGGTCAACGTCGCCTGCCCACTCGACACCGCCTGAGCAATGCCGAAGTCTGCGACCTTGACCTGTCCAGCCGGGCCGACCATGACGTTGCCTGGCTTCACATCCCGGTGCACGACGCCATTGCGGTGGGCGAAACCCAGCGCAGCAGCCACATCTGCAGCGATCTCAGCGGCCCGGGTCGGGTGCAGCGGCCCCTCACTGCGGATGATCTCAGAGAGGCTTCGACCTTCGATGTACTCCATCACGATGAAGTACGTATTGGACTCCTGCCCCCAGTCGTAGACGGCGACGATGTTCGGGTGGTTCAGGTTGGCAGCGGCTTGTGCCTCCCGTCGGAATCGCTCGACGAAGGTCGCGTCCTTGGCGTACTCGGGGAACAGCACCTTGACGGCGACTGGCCGATCGAGCAGAAGATCGCGCGCGAGGTAAACGTCCGACATCCCGCCGCGGGCAAGTTTGCGGTGCAACTCGTAGCGGTCGTTGAAGACGGTTGGGCCCTGCTCAGACATGACCGGAAAAGCCTAGTGGTGCGCTCAACACGGGTGCAGGTACCGGCTCGGGATCCTATTGATCCCCGACCTGCGCCACGTTCAAGAGCCACCAGCCTGGATAGCCAGTGTCCGTTCCATGACGACCCGGGCAATGGGCGCAGCGACGGCACCGCCTGTCGACTCGTTGCCTTGGTTCGGCACATTGAGCACCACGACGGCCACGGCAACGGTGGGAGGCTGCCCAGGCGGCCCGGCAAAGGCAACAAACCAGGTATGTAAACGGTCGCCGTCGCCGAGCTGCGCAGTCCCGGTCTTGCCTCCCACCTCGAAACCCGGAATCGCAGCGTTCGGTGCTGTACCAGCAGGGCTGACGACGCCGTACATGGCCTCGCGCAGGGTCGCCGCGTGCTGTGGATCAAGCGGGCGCAGCCATTGTTCCGGTTCATAGCGAGCAACCAAGTTGCCTTCGCTGTCACTGACCTCGCTCATGACGTGCGGCTTCATGATCACACCACCGTTGGCTACCGCGGCGGCCACCAACGCCATCTGCAGTGGGGTGGCCTGCACGTCGTTCTGGCCGATCGAGGCCTGGGCCAACTTCGGTGGGTTCTTGATGACCTCCTCGAGCTTGGGGAAGCTCGAGGGAGCCGGCGCCGGCAGATCGATCGGTACGTCCTGGTTGAACCCGAAGGAATGGGCGCCTTTGACCATGTCTTCCGGGCCGATCGTCGCCTGTCCCATCTCGGCGAATGACGAGTTGCACGACCGTCGCAGGATCACCGGTAACGGCCCGCCGCACACGCTGCCGCCGAAATTTGCGATCGGCCGGTTCGTCTGTGGCGGCAGGTAGGACGTAACGCTTGGATAAACGGGCTGATCGTTGGTGACCTTCCCTGTCTGTAAGCCCGTTCCGGCAGTGACGATCTTGAACGTCGAGCCCGGGAAATAGCGGTCCTGATATTGATGCGCCCGCATGGGGCGACCAGGGAGTGCATTGAGCAGTTCCCAGTTCGCCGTCACTTTCTCCTGATCGGTCTCGCTCAACAAGTTCGGGTCAAACGACGGGTTACTCCAGAACGCCAAGAGTGCCCCGGTGCGCGGGTCGAGCACGACGACCGAACCCTGGCGATCACCAAGCTGGTCACGTGCGAGCTGCTGGAGATCACGTCGGACAGTCAGCTTGACGTTCCCGACGACTTCCTTGTTGACGAGCAGATCCCGAAAGCTCTGGATCTGCTGGTTCAGCGTGCTACCGGTCAATTCGTCGTCATAGGTGCGCTCGACCCCTGACGAACCGTACTTGAACGAGAAGAACCCAGTGATGTGGCCGAACAGGTCGCCGGTCGGATACACGCGGCGCCGCTCGAATTCCGATTTCTCAGGATTCTCGATCGATTC
>JANZZE010000214.1 GCA_026419545.1 Acidimicrobiales bacterium | reverse complement strand
AGATGTGTATAAGAGACAGGGTGTATCGCGCCCGCGAGGAGTTGGCGGGGCGGACGGTGCTCGTGAATCTGTCGGGACGAGGCGACAAGGACGTCGCCCAGATGATGGACGTGTTGACGTGAACGATCTCGGAGCGCTGGAGCCGGCGCTTCGGGCCAAACGTGACGCGGGGCGCAAGCTGCTCGTGCCCTACGTGACCGGCGGGCTCGGACCGGACTGGGTCGACGTCGTCAGGGCGGTCGCTGATGCCGGTGCCGACGCCATCGAGATCGGCATCCCGTTCTCCGACCCCGTCATGGACGGACCGGTGATCCAACTCGCCTCCGAGCGTGCGCTCGCGGCAGGCACGACCCCGGCAAGTATTCTCGGCAGTCTGCGTGTCTGCGACGCGGGTGTCCCGCTAGCGGTCATGACCTACTACAACATCTGCTTCCACATGGGTCACGAGCGGTTCGCTGCGTCGTTGCGCGACAGTGGCGTCGCCGCCGCGATCCTGCCCGACCTCCCGCTCGAGGAGGTGGGCGACTGGGCTGCGGTTGCCGATGCTGTCGGGATAGAGACCGTGATGCTGGCCGCACCGACCGCGCCGGATGAACGACTCCCTCGGATCTGTGCCCGGGCGCGCGGGTTCGTCTACGCGGTCGGCTTGCTGGGGGTGACCGGCGAGCGGGGCGAGCTTGCCGCAACCGCCACCGAGATCGCCGGTCGGCTCAAGGCAGTGACCGACAAGCCGGTGCTCGTCGGGGTCGGGGTGTCCAACGCCGAGCAGGCGGTCGAGGCGTGCGCAGTGGCTGACGGCGTCGTGATCGGCTCGGCACTGGTCCGGCGCCTGCTCGACGGGGTCGGCCCGTCGGGAGCCTTCGAGTTCGTCGCAGGCATCCGTCGAGCGCTCGACGAGGCCTGAAGCCAGACCGTGGTGTGGCCGCACCGCGGGGAGGCTGGCCCGCGACGGCACCGCATTTTCTACACTTGATGCGATGCCCGAGCCGGAGCGTGTCACCAAACTCCGGGCCTTTCCCCGGTCACGGCTCATCGAACGTGAATTGTTCGCATGTACGGTCAGCGAGGTCGACCTGCTCGAAGCGCTCGGCGCGCCGTCGGCCGAGTCCCAACCCGGGTTGGGGGAGGGGCACCCCAACCTGTACTGGGACCTGGTCTGGTCCTGCGGCATGGTCATGGGTTTGCAGTTCGACCAGCTCGAGCAGCGCCTCGTCGGCTTTCTCGACGAGCCTGAAGTCGAGCATGCCCTGTGGCACATCGGCATCAAGCCGGACCAGCTCTGGGTGCTCGAGCGTGACGATCCCGAACACTTCGCCGTGGTGTGCGATCCCGTAGCGAGAAATTACGAACTATGGCTGGGTGCAGAGGGGGAAGAAGTCCGGTTGCTCACACGGCTGACGAAGCGCGAGGCGGAGTGCCGACGCTCGTGGTACGCCGAACGGGCAACTGATGGACGAACCTATGTGGTGCGCAGCACAGAACCAGCGATCGATCTCGGAAGCGGCGGCTCAAAAGAGGAGCAGGTGCCCGCGGGCGAGCCGCTCACTGAGCCGTCGGCGGCACCGGAGCGTGTACGCCAAGCGCTCATCGAGCGCGCTGCTAGCACGCTGTCGCGTCGTACGGCCGCCGCTGATGAAACGACCACCGACGACCTGCCGGTTGCACCAACCTCAGGTGGGCTTGAAGGCTTTGACGACGACGACTTCCGTCCCGGCAGGCTCCTCGACCCGTGATCACAGCTTCCCCCAACCTTCCAAGCCAGCGATGATGCGCAGCATGATCTCGTCGGCCCCGCCGCCGATGGACAGCAGTCGGGAATCCCGGAAGTAGCGGGCGGTCCATGTTTCTTCCATGTAGCCGATACCACCGTGGAACTGGATGCAAGTATCGGCGACCTCTCGTTGCAGGCGCCCGGCCTTGAGCTTCGCGATCGATGCCATTTTGGTGATCGTGAGCTGGTCGGCGCCGTTGATGATGGCCTCAGCGCACGCGTAGTTGTAGTGGCGGAGCAGGTCGACCTCAGCGACGAGTTCGGCCAATCGGAACGCAAGGTACTGATTCTCGATGAGCGCCTTACCGAAGGCCCGGCGCTGTTGGAGGTACTCGCCGGTCCGGCGCAGCGCTTCGGCCATCTGGCCGGTTGCCATGTACGACGCGATCAACCGCTCGTTTTGGAACTGGGCCATCTGCTGTTGGAATCCCCGGCCGATCTCGCCAATGGTGTTGGTGATAGGTACGCGGACATCGACCAGGGATATCTCGGCAGTGTCGCTCGAGCGCTGCCCGAGCTTGTCGAGTTTCCGGCTGACCGAGAATCCCTCGACGTCGGTTGGGACCACGATCTGGCTCATCCCGCGGTAGCCGCCTTCATCGGAGGTCCGGGCGAGGAGACAGAGCCAATCAGCTTGGACGCCGTTGGTGATGTAGAGCTTGGTGCCGTTGATCACCCACTCGTCGCCGTCACGCACCGCCCTCGTGCGGATGCCGGCGACGTCGCTGCCAGCATCGGGCTCGGTCACAGCGATGGCCGCGACCATCTCACCGCGTATCGCAGGCGCTAGGTAGCGAGCTTTCAGTTCGTGCGATCCGAAACGGTGGAGGGCTGGCGTGGCCATGTCGGTTTGCACACTCACTGCCATCGCAACGCCGCCGGTCGCACAGCGACCGAACTCCTCGCCGTAGACCACCGTGTAGCTGTGATCCGCGCCGAGGCCTCCATAGGCCGGGTCGTATTCGATGCCGAATACCCCGAGCTTGCCCAGCTTGGGGAACAGTTCGTGCGCGGGGAACATGCCAGCTCGTTCCCACTCGTCGGCATGCGGATTGATCTCGTGGTCGATGAAATCCCGTATGGTGCGCCGGAACATCTCATGCTCGTCGGTGAACAGCATCGGTTGCCCTCTCGTCGCGACGACAGTCAGTTGGTCGGCTGTGAGCTCTCGGCGTCGGAGGCCTGCAGGAGGAGCACCGGCACGTCCACGACCTTTGCCCGAAGGTACTCGCCCAATCCTTTGGCTTGTGGATCGGTCCGGGTCGAGGCCGCGACACCTCGCCCCAGGAGCCCCTTGATGACGAAGTTGAGCGCTCGCAGGTTCGGCAGTTCGTAGCGTTCGACCTCGAGTTCCGCGGTCTCGCGTGGCATGAGTGCTCGGAGCCGCTCGACGGTCAGGTACCAGGACAACCAGTCGTAAGCATCGTCGTTGCGGGCCCATACGCCGATGTTGGCGTTCCCGCCCTTGTCGCCTGAGCGAGCGCCGATCACCCGGCCGATCGGGGCCTTGACCGTCTCGGCGTCGTCCCAATAGAGCGGCCCTTCGGCACCGTCCTCGAAGGCCAGTCGTTGACGAGCGAGATCTTCGCGGAGCATGGCAAGTGAGCTCGGATCGGGCCGCAGCATCCGTGTGGCTGGCGGACCGAGCGGAGACGACCCGTTGCCCCCAGTGCCGGGCCGGCGCGGCTGGCGGCGAACGGCGATGGCCGGAGGAGCGGGGGGAGGGCCGATCGGGATCCGCTCACCGTTCACCACGGCGATATGGTCGGGGAAATCGGCGGGGACCAGGCTCGGCCAGTAGACCCCGAAGGTCGACGCCTCGGTGGGTGGAGAGGTCGTGAAGAAGCCCGGGTAGGAAGCCAGCACCATCTCGATGACCTTGTTCGAGAACGCCCGACCGACCTTGGTGGGATCTCGGTCCATGACCGTGACCCGGAGATAGGCCAATGCGTCGTCGTTGGTGGCCGGATCGGCCCGGTCGCTGCGAATGAGTGTGACGTCGACCGCGTCGAAGGCGTCTCTGCCACCCGGGATCAGCGACCAGAGGGTGCGCTCAGCAACCGCCGCCTTCTCCTCGATGTCGAGCCCGGTCAGGACGAAGGCTGTCTCTTATACACATCT
>JANZZE010000213.1 GCA_026419545.1 Acidimicrobiales bacterium | reverse complement strand
GCGGTCGTCGTGGACGGGTCGGGGCTTTCGTTCACCGCGGCTCGCTCACGCGTCAGCGAAGCTCTTCGCCAGCGGAAAAACCAACGCTGGCTCAAGCATTCGTCCGCGGTCCTCGCCGCGGTGGACGACAACCGATCACTCTGTGAGAGCTGTGGCGCAGAAGCAGGGCAACACTCCGACAGGCTGGGTGACGAGCGCGAAACGGAGAACGATCGAACCGAAGAAAAGATCGGCGACCATTGCAAGCGACGCCGCGAGGTCGGCCGCAAGGCGCGGAAAGAGCTCACGCGCGGCGACCTCGAGCCTGCGTTGTCGCTCAACGAGGTGCTCGGCGGTGAGCGACTGCTCGCCGCGGTCTACCTCGACGCCGACCGAGCCGGCGAGGTGTTCGCGTCGATCGACTCGGCCGATGATCTGGCACGCGTTGCGTCGACCGTGCAAGAGGGAACGCAGCAGGCGCTCACCAGCGCGATCAACACTTTGGGCTTGGCCAAGCGGGTGGTGATCCCCGTACTGGGCGGCGACGACGTGTTCGTGTTGTGCGCGGCGAGCCGCGCCGCCGAACTCCTGGAGCTGCTCTGGTCGGAACTGCACGATCAGGTCACGACGAAACTACAGCGACGGCTCGGTGCGACGGTGACGTTCTCTGCTGGTGTCGCGATCGCAGAACGGTTCCTGCCGTTGCGACTCCTGCACGACCATGCGCACGCGGCGCTGCGAGAAGCCAAAGAGGCCACCTACGTCACGGGTGATGAGCCGCACGTCGTGGTCCGCACTGTCGGGAAGGTGCGACGGTCCGCGCCGGAGGGTCCGGTGTTCGGCGGTCCGTTGCCGTCGGGGCTCTGGCGTGGATGGGGCGCAGGAGCCACCGACAGCCGGAGCGGCGGTCCGCAACCTGCTCCCGGCCGCACCCTTGGCGAGCTCGTCAGGCAGCTGGCTGCGATGAACCCGTCGCAGCGATCAGGGCTGCTCGACGACCTCGCCCAAGAGTCGGCCGGCGTGCGGGAGCTGTACGTCGACTACCGCCGCGCCAAGCTCGACGAGGAGGGATCGGTCAACGCGCTCGCGGGCGCGTTGGAGACGGCCAGGCAGCTCGCCGACCACGTGGCGCGGCGACTGGGCCGAGGCTCACCACGGCCCAATGCCCGGATCACGTCACCTGATGTCTGGTCGGTTCTGCATGGGGGAATTCTCGCTTGTGACCTGAGGTGGACCAATGACTGAGCACCGTTGGGAACTCGCGCTCTCGCTCGGCTACAGCGAAGCGATCGTCGATCCGGCGTTGCAGGTCGGCGACCGGATCGTCGTGCTCGGCTCGACGATCCGGGGGCTCCTGCGGCACACCGCAGCGAGGCTCGCCGCAGCTCGCAACATCGTCACGAACTGCACGTTCTCGCCAGGGGGTGCCGGCGAAGCCGCCAAGTGTGACTGCCCCGTCTGCCGCGTGTTCGGGACTCCTGAGCAAGCAGGAAAGCTCGCTGTGCGATCGACGACCGTGCAGCAACCGCTGGTGCGGACCGTCTCCAGCGTGGCGATCGACCGATCGACCCGTACGGCACGACGAAGCGCTGGCGCCGGGGCAGCCGACGGCCGAGGTCGGGGTCAGCTGGCTGCGCACGCAAAGGTCAGTCTCAAGGATCCGATCCGCATCGAGCTTCGTGGTCGAGGCCTCGACGACCACGAAGTGCAACTCGTCGATGACACATTGGCCTGGTGTAAGCTGACTGGTTTGGCGCTCGGCGCCCGCCGTTCAGCCGGCGCGGGGACGTTGACAGTCGAGGTCCCCGACCGTCGAACCGTGAGCCCGACAACCCCCGATATTGCGCCAGCAACCAACCGGTTCGAACGGGCGGCACGCCTCGGTGGCCGCAGACTCGCGGTGCTCGAGCTCGAAGCGCTCGAACCGTGGCGACTCGCAGGACGAGTCCGGCGGGTGTTCTACCGTGACGTGGAACCCGTCGTGCCGCCATCGACCATCGTCGGCGCCCTCGGATGGGCACTTGCCGAACAGTTCGGCCCCGACGCCGCTTCGGCGGTGTTCGGCCCCAACCCGTTGCGGATAGGTCCGGGCTGGTTTGTGAACGGCGGCGAGTCGTTGACCGATCCCACGCCATGGCAGGGTCACTACCGATGCCGGGGAACGGCTCGACATGAGCACGACCTCGCCGCGGCGTTCGTGCGCGCCGCGATCGAAGGCGCTCCGTTCGAACTTGCCTGCCCCGACTGCGAAGCGTCGATGAAACCGCTGGCGATGTCGACGCCGAACCCGATGGTCTTTGGTCAGACCGCGATCGATCAGGCAACCGGTCGGGCCGCGGACGGTCAGCTGCGGTTCCAAGCAACCGTGCCAGTCGGTGCCCGATCCCGGGCGCTGGTCGGTGGCACACCACAACAGCTCGCAATGGTCGCAGCCCTCAACGAGGTCCTGGTGGGCGGGAACCGGCACCGAGGTCTCGGAGCGGCGACGCTCCGGCTGGAACCGTTGGAAATGACTGCGTGGCCCAAGGATCAACCATGGTCGACCGAGCAGCTCGACGGCGGCGACCCCAGAACACGGGTCGTGGGCGTGGGGTTCCTCACCGATGCGTTCTGCCGAGCTGCGATCGCCGACGTGGCACGGGATCTGGGGCTCGAGATCACGACGTCAATGGTCAGGACGGTCGTGCGAGGGGGCTGGGACACCCAACGGAATCAACCCCGACCCGTACGCCGCCTGATCCGGGCCGGTTCCTGGTTCGCTGTCCGGGCCGATGGCGATGACGCCGCCGTGCTCACCAGCAAGGTGCAGCAGCTCGTCGCACGCGTCGAAGACAGCGCCGCTTCGCCGACGACCGTCGGCGGCAACGACGGCGATGGTGACACTACAGGTGACAGAACCATGGAGCGATCCGACAACACCGAATCCACTCCCCCATCCACTCCCCCGATCGACTTTGAAACACCGTGGTTCTCCCCGAGGAGGTTTCGTTCTGATGACAACGTTTGACGCTCGAACGCTGGACGAGATGGTCCGAGCGGCGCGGGATCTGGTCGACCGACACACCGGTCGCCTTCCGGACAAATCGGGGGTGCGGACTCTGGCGAACTTTGCGGCGGCGACACCGTCGGTCGAAGAACTCGCGTTGTTCATCGAGTACCAGGCAGCCCGATTCCCCAGACTGGAGGATTTCTACCGGGAAGCCGCAGCCAAGGTGCGCAAGGACGCAGGCAACGACATCGAACGTGCCAGGCGGTTCTTGGCGCTGTTGGTGCGAGCCGTGATCGCAAGACCCAAACCGAACGACGGCGCTTCGTCCAACAAGCGATGAAGGAGTGTGTGATGGCAACCAACGATTGGACGATCACAACGCTTGACATCGAGATCGAAACCCGTTCAGGCTTGCGCATCGGCGGCCCTTCGGATCGGGACACCACTGACATCCCAGTGCACCGGAACCCTGATGGCCAGCCGATCATCCCGGGCTCGAGCCTGAAAGGGGTGCTGCGCAGCACCGGCGAGCGGATCCTTCGTGCGAAGAGCGTGCGAACCTGTGACGTGTTCGACGACCCGTGCGGAGGCAAGCCGAGCGAGCGCGAGGTCAAGGAGGCCGAGTTGTGTTGGTGTTGCCAGTTGTTCGGTAGCGCCCACCGGGCAGGCCGGTTCTTCGCCGCAGATCTGCTACCCAGCGGCGGCGTAGAGACGGTGGTCCGCGACGGCGTCGGGATCAACCGACAGGAGCTGAAGGCTCAGGACAAGGTGAAGTTCGACTATGAGGTCGTGCCACCGGGGGTTGTGTTCCGTGGGAAGGTGCGCATCGAGGACCGGCGCCCGGGGGACCTGGGTTTGCTGCTCGGCCTGTTCGAGTTGTTCGAGTTGGGCGTCGTCGGCCTTGGTGGCGGCACCACCCGAGGGCTCGGGTCGGTTGGGTGCCGGGTCGTGCGGGTCGAGGAGCTCGTCGCGTCGACCTGGAAACCGGGCAACGGGTTTGT
>JANZZE010000212.1 GCA_026419545.1 Acidimicrobiales bacterium | reverse complement strand
GTGTACAACGGTTCAACCCAGCCGGTGGAAGTGGTCATTGCATGAGGACGACAGTCACGCTTGATGACGATGTTGCCAAGGCGTTGGAGCGACTTCGTCGGGAACACGGGTTGGGCACGTCTGCTGCGTTCAACGAGCTGGTTCGTCCGGGCCTCGCCGCGGGTGAGCCTCCGATGACCAGGTTCCGTCAGCGGACGTCGTCTATGGGAGCGCCGAAGGTGGCGCTCGATGACATCGGAGCGGTGCTCGAGCTGCTCGAAGGTGAGGGGCACGGGTGATCGTCGGCATGAGCGTGCACCGGTCCGCTCAGGCAGAAGACGCCGTGCTCCGCTCGGCGGATGAGGGGCGCGGGTGATCGCCGCGCTTGCGATCGAGCACGGTGTCCCGGTTGTGTCGACCGACGCCGACTTTGCCCGTTTCCGATCGGTGGAGTGGATCAACCCACTTGCGCTCGCTGGTTGACCCAACGAAATCTCAAGCCGCGGTTCCACCGACAGACCGTCGCGTCGCTCGAGCGTGGAATGACACAATCGCCCGGTGGATCCTGTTTCCCCGCCTTCTGCGCCGATGCAAACACATCGGGACACAGGGCCGGTGACACCGACGTGGCGGTCGGTCACGATCGGTTGGGCAGCCGCCGAACCTCCCGAAGCGGTTGTTGCTGCGCTTGATGGCGACCCGGTTGTCGGCCTGAGCGACGAGGAGGCAGGTCGGCGGCTCGCTGAGGTGGGTCCGAATGCCTTGCGAACCCATCATGCGGGCGCGCTGAGCGTTCTCGTTCGTCAACTGAGGAGCCCACTGCTTGTGCTCTTGGCTGTCACCGCCGGGGTGTCGTCCTTCTTCGGCGAGGGAACCGACGCGATCATCATCGGGGTCATCCTGATCGTGAGCGTCGGGCTCGGTTTCGCCAACGAGTATCGGGCCGAGCGGACCGCCGAAGCGCTGCATTCGGAGATCCGTCACCGAGTCGTGGTGCGTCGGGAGGGGCGACTGAGGTCGCGCGATGTCACTGAGCTCGTTCCGGGAGACCTCGTCGAACTTCACCAGGGCGAGCTGGTTCCCGCCGACATCCGGCTGCTGGAGGTTCGCGGCCTGGCCTGTGACGAGTCGGTCCTCACCGGCGAGTCGTTGCCAGTGGAAAAGTCGGTTGACGCGGTCGCGGCCGGTACGCCGTTGGCCGACCTCAGCTCGTGCGCGTTGATGGGTACGGTGGTGCAGCAGGGAACCGCCCTTGGTGTGGTTGTCGCGACCGGCGGAGCTGCCGCATTCGGCCGTATCGCGCTCGCGCTCGGGGAACGCCATCCTGAGACTGAGTTCCAGCACGGCTTGCGCCAGTTCTCGGGCATGTTGGTTCGGGTTGCGCTCATGCTGATGCTGGCGATCGTTGTGATCAACGTGGTGCTACGCCGTCCGCTTATCGATGCGTTGCTGTTCGCGTTGGCGATCGCAGTTGGCATCACCCCGCAACTGCTGCCAGCCGTCGTCACGACGTCGTTGGCGGCAGGTAGCCGCCAGCTCGCTCAGCGCAAGGTCCTCGTGAAGCGATTGGTGTGTATCGAAGACCTGGGCAACGTCGATGTGCTGTTCACTGACAAGACCGGCACTTTGACCGAGGGCGACATCAGCTTCGATCGAGCCGTTCCAGTCGAAGCGTTCAGCGCGACCGAACTGATCGAACTCGGCCTTCTCTGCACCGAGGTCACAGTTGCCGATGGCCGCGCGGTCTCAGGGAACGCGCTCGACGTCGCTCTTTGGAATGGGGTCGGTTCCGGTCCGCCCGTTGTTCGACGAGTTGCGATTCTGCCGTTCGACCACGAGCGGCGGCTGGTGTCTGTGCTCGTAGATCATCCTGGCCGAGGTCGAGTGGTGATCACCAAGGGCGCGCCTGAGACCGTGCTCGAGCGTTGCCGCAATGTCTCAGATTTGGCCCGCGCCAGCCTCGAAGATCTGTTTGCGGCCGGAAGACGAGTGGTCGCGGTCGCGTGCCGTGCTGCGCCTCACCCCGGTCGTAACAGCATCGATCCCGCTGACGAACACGACCTCACGCTGATCGGCTACCTGGCGTTCTACGACCGGCCGAAACAGTCGGCCCGAGCAGCGTTGTCCCGGCTTGCAGAGCTCGGTGTGTCGGTGCGGATCCTCACCGGGGACAACCCGGTTGTGGCCTCGACCGTTTGTGCAGAACTCGGGCTCTCCGTGCAAGGAGTGCTCACCGGGACCGACCTCGATCAACTTGACGACGACGGCCTCGGCCGTGCGCTTGTCACAACGACCGTGTTCGCACGTGTAAGCCCTGAGCAGAAAGCGCGGGTCATTGCCGCACAACGCCGGGCCGGTTCTGACGTCGCGTTTCTCGGGGATGGGGTGAACGACGCGATCGCGCTCCATAAGGCCGACGTCGGGATCTCGGTGGATTCCGCCACCGACGTGGCCAAGGACGCCGCAGATGTGGTGTTGCTCGAGAAGGACCTGAACGTGGTCGCTGACGGGGTTGCCGAAGGGCGCCGGATATTCGCGAACACCATCAAGTACGTGCTCATGGGGACGTCATCGAATTTCGGCAACATGGTGTCGGCCGTTGTTGCGTCGGCGTTCCTCCCGTTCCTGCCGATGCTGCCGCCTCAGATCCTGCTCAACAATCTGCTCTACGACACCAGCCAGTTGGCGATCCCGACCGACCGGGTCGACCCGGAAGCAGTCACCCGACCCGCTCATTGGGACATCGCCTTCATCAGGCGGTTCATGATCTTCTTCGGTCCCATCAGTTCGCTCTTCGATTTCGTGACGTTTGGGATCATGCTCTGGGGCTTCGACGCCGGGGAGGCGCTGTTCCAGTCGGGTTGGTTCATCGAATCGCTGGCAACCCAAACCCTCGTGATCTTCGTGATCCGAACCCGTCGGGTTCCGTTTCTCCGCAGCGGACCCAGCTTCGTTCTCGCGACCGCGGCTCTATCGGTCGTCCTCGTCGGTGCGATCATTCCGTTGTCGCCATTGGCTGACCTGCTCGGTTTCAGTGCACCGCCGGTGGGCTATTACGTACTGCTCATTGGACTGGTGGCTGGGTACCTGACCCTTGCCGAGATTGGGAAAGCATGGTTCTTGCGTGACCGAGGTGCGGCGCAAGAGCGGGTGAGCCGAGCTCGCGAAGCGTGGCGCCGTCAGCGCCACGCGCCGGCGCGTGCACATCACCGGCGTGTGCACCGCAGGGCAGCACGCTGGACCCACCGTGGACCAGTGCCGGCGGCGAGACCGTGATCATCGGAGGTCAGGAACGCCGCATCGCCCATGCCACACGACCCAGTCGATGGGTCGCTGGCGCGGTGCCCCATCCGCAAGAGCAGGCCTCCAGCACCGGAACATCCCCATGGCATCCGGTTCTCACTGAGGCATTGCCTCCTGGGGGAGAGATCGAGGCTGAGATCACGCCGAACCCGTGAAGGGGCACCGGTGACCCTGGGGCTGTCGATGGTTCAGGGGCAACCCGGGCCGGAGGTCAATCCGGGCATGTTGAGCCCGGAGGTGAGCATTGCGTTGAGATCGCGGGCGACGGCGTCAAGTGGGCACGGCGCCAGGTTGTTGTTGAAAATCCACATCAATACCCGCGTGTAGGCAACCCCTAACCCGGCTGCCGCGTTGGGCTCGAAGTGCACGTTGTCGCTTGCCATGCATTGGGATTGGATCCCGGGGGTCACTGGGTCGGTGTCACCGAGCACTTTCGGGACGAGTTGCCAGAATGCGCCGACTGAGACGCATCGAGGCGTGCCATTGTCCCCCCACGCGTTGGAGAAGATCAGGTCTGTTGGGAGGACCCACAGGTTCGGCCAGCGAGTTTGTGCAGCGGCAAGACGCGCGTTGTGATCGGCTCGGCATTCGTCCACGCCCGTGTACGAAAACTCGGTGATTGCAGGGAGCGGGGACGACCGTCATTCCTTGCCGACGAAAGCAGCGCTCGGCACGGAACATGTGCGTTGCGCTGGTGACTAAAAAAACACGCGAGCCCGTATGCTC
>JANZZE010000211.1 GCA_026419545.1 Acidimicrobiales bacterium | reverse complement strand
CTGCATGCCACAACAAAACGGCGTCTCCCCCAACTGTCCCCACTGCTTCAGCCACGTCGAACTCACAGTTCGAGCCCGGGAACACCACAATGCCTACCCGTGTCGTCATACCGACAAACGCTCACTCGCTTCAAGATGAATGGACGCCTCTTCGATCACCGGATTGGCGAGGAACCGTCGGCACATGTCCTCAACTTCTTCGCGCGCGGCAGCCTCGTCGTCCGCCTCGAGCACAAAGCGGATGCTCTTGCCAACACGAACATCGCTAACACCGGCAAACCCGAGCTTGGGAAGAGCCCGTTCGATGGTCGCGCCTTGCGGATCGGCAATGCCCGGTCTCAGATTCACCTCAACGTGCACAGAAAACTTCATGCCCCCAACTCTGGCACAACCCCACACCATCGCCTGCCCCACAGGGGACAGCGCAGACACCTCGCAGCATCTACTATCGCCACCTTAGCTAGAGCCGAACCAGCTGCGCATCAACCTTGGCTGTCCGTCGCAATCAGCTACTTAGACCGGGCCAGTCGGCAAACCGGAGACCGGTGATCCGCTCGTAAGCCTCGATATAGCGAGCACTGGTCGCAGCAATCACCTCCTTCGGGAGCGGCGGCGGCGGCGGTTGCTTGTCCCAGTCGAGACTGTCGAGATAATCACGGACTGGTTGCTTGTCGAAAGACGGCGGGTTCGTGCCTGGTCGATATCGATCGGCGGGCCAGAACCTTGACGAATCCGGAGTCAAGACCTCATCGGCCACCACGAGCTCCCCGTCGATCAACCCCATCTCGAACTTTGTATCAGCAATGATGATCCCCCGCTCACGGGCCAAGTCAGCACCCCGAACGTAGAGCTCGAGCGAAACCTCCCGAACTCGCTTCGCGAGGTCGCGGCCGATGAGCTGCACGGCGTCGTCAAACGAGATGTTTACGTCATGGCCTGCAGCGGCCTTCGTCGAGGGAGTGAACACCGGCTCAGGTAGCGGCGATGCTTCTTCGAGACCGCGCGGGAGCGTTCGGCCGTGCATCGTCCCAGTCGTCTGGTATTCCCTCCACGCTGACCCGGTGATGTAGCCACGAACGATGCACTCGATCGGGAGCATCTCTGCGCGGCGTACAAGCATCACACGGCCGGCGAGCTCGGGGTCTTGTGCTCCGGGCGGCAGGTCGTCCAGATCCGTCGAGATGAGATGACTGCCCACCAACCCTGCAAAATGGTCGAACCAGAACGCTGACATGGCGGTCAACACTCGGCCCTTGTGGGGAATGGGCTCTGCCATCACCACGTCGAAGGCCGAGATCCGATCGGAAGTCACGAGCAACAGTCGATCCTGGCCCGCGTCGTAGATGTCGCGAACCTTGCCTGAATAGATGTGCGGCAAATCAATCCGCATCGTTCCTCCTGAGTCGTCAGGCCTGCGGCCCTCTGAGCCGGAAAAGTCTGCCGCCACACCCTGTGTGTTCAGCGTGACGGCTCTTCGATGCACTGGCCAACTGAAGGGCGCGGTCTCGGTCGTTGCCGGACTCACCAACCGCGGACCTGCTTCACAGAATGCCCGTTGGGTGGTAGGCCGCCGCCTCCGGATGCGCCGCGACGAGTGCTTCCACCTCAGCCACGAAGGCTGCAACTTGCTCACGTGCCGTACCTACGAACTCGAGTGGCTCTCCGATGACGCCAACGAGATCTTCCCTCGACAGACCAAGTCGCGGATCAGCCGCGAGTCGATCGAGCAGCTCGTTGGCAGTCTTTCCTTCGCGCATGGCCAGCGCTGCAGCGATCGCGTGGTCCCGGATCACCTCATGAGCCCTCTCTCGGCCAACCCCGCGTCGCACCGCCGCCATGAGCACTTTCGTGGTCGCGAGAAACGGCAGGTAACGCGACAGTTCCCGCTCGATGACTGCAGGAAAGGCGCCGAACTCGTCAAGAACCACGAGAAGCGTTTCGAACACGCCGTCAGCTGCGAAGAAGGCATCCGGAAGCGCAACCCGGCGGACAACCGAGCAAGAGACATCGCCTTCGTTCCACTGGTCGCCGGCCAGCGCAGCGACCATCGTGAGGTGACCACGCAGGATGGTCATGAGTCCGTTAATGCGCTCGCACGATCGCGTGTTCATCTTGTGCGGCATTGCCGACGAACCGACTTGGCCCTCCTTGAAGCCTTCGGGTACGAGCTCTTGACCCGCCATGAGCCGGATCGTCGTCGCCAGACTCGAAGGACCAGCTGCCAACTGCACCAACGCGCTGATCACGGCAAGGTCAAGCGATCGCGGGTAGACCTGCCCAACGTTGGTCAGTGTGACAGCAAACCCCAAGAACCTCGCGACAAGTTGTTCAAGTTGCTTCACCTTGGCCGAATCCCCGCCCAACAGATCCAGCTGGTCCTGCTGAGTGCCGACTGGACCCTTGATACCCCGCAGTGGGTACCTGCTGATCAGTTCCTCCAGGTTCCGATACGCCTGCAGCAACTCCTCACCAGCGTTGGCAAACCGTTTTCCCAGCGTCGTTGCCTGGGCTGGGACGTTGTGAGTGCGCCCGGTGACGACGGTTTCTCCGTGCTGGGCAGCCAGCTCGGCGAGCCTCGCCAGCGCGGCGACGGCACGATCACGCAGCAGTTCAAGGCCCCGCCGTACCTGGAGTTGCTCGACGTTCTCGGTCAGGTCTCGTGAGGTCATCCCCTTGTGGATGTGCTCATGCCCAGCCAATGCGGCGAACTCCTCGATCCGAGCCTTAACGTCGTGGCGTACGCGCCGCTCGCGGGCTTCGATCGAGTCCAGATCCACCTGGTCAACGACTTTGCGGTAGTCGTCAATGACCTCAGCCGGTACATCAAGACCGAGTTCGCGTTGAGCTTCGAGAACAGCGATCCAGAGTTGACGCTCCAGCACGACCTTGTTTTCCGGCGACCAGAGCTCAACCATCGCGGGACTGGCGTAACGCGCGGCCAACACGTTCTGGATCGTCGGTTTCAAAGCGTGCCCCCGGCTCAAGCCGTACGATGACCAAGTTCGTGAGCCGGGGCTAGGCCGAACGACCTAATTTCCCCCAGCCCGTCCCTGAACGATAAAGCACCAGCGATTACTGGTCGACTTGACATGGGGAAACCGGGTGCCTCGAAGGGGCAGCTCACAAACAAATGAATGAACCTCGCCAACGGCAATTCCGCGCGCCGCGAGGTTCGGGGCGAACAACTACCCTCTGAAGGGGTCGAGGGAGCGTCATGGAAGAGCGATGCGTCAAGCATGCCTTCGAGTATGCAGAGGATGTCTGCCGTAACTGCGGCTGGGACTTCTGCTCTGAATGTCTTGTGTACGCCTTCGGTCCAGATGAGCCTCCTCTCTGCCTGAACTGTGCGCTGGCCAAGGCGGGCGTCCGGTCAAATGCGCAGATGCCTAGAGCCCGCTCGAAGCGCGAGATCCGCAAACGGGAGCGAGAACTGCGCAAGAAGCGCAAGAGCGAGAAAGTGCTCAGCAAGGTCGAGGTCAAACCGCAACTCGAACTCTCGATCCCTGAGAACAGTTCGCCCGCTTTTGACTGGGTCAACGAACTCGAAAACGGTGGAGGCGGTGAGAACCGGCGCGTCGTGTCATTCTGAGCAGCACGCTCACAAGCAGACGGCAGCGGCACCGCGTGCAATGTCACGCCGGTAGTGCATCCCTGGCCAGGAAATTCGCGAGGCGGCCTCATACGCTCGGGTCCGCGCCCGTGAAAGGTCATGGCCGTGTCCGACCACCCCGAGAACCCGGCCGCCCGCGGTGACGAGGCGGCCCTCTTCATCTCTACCGACTCCCGCGCAGTAGATGTCCACTCCCTCCAAGGCTGCAGCTTCGTCGAGCCCGGTGATCCGATCCCCCGTCCTGGGCGAGGTGGGGTAACCCTCGCTCGCAAGAACCACACAAACAGCCGCCCCTGGACCAAACCGTGGTGGTTCGATCGGATGCCCCTGTGACGCCCGGATGAGGAGATCGGTCAAGTCGCTCTGGAGCCGGGGCAAAACCACCTGGGCTTCAGGATCACCGAGTCCGACGTTGTATTCGAGAACCTTGGGACCTGTCTCTTATACACATC
>JANZZE010000210.1 GCA_026419545.1 Acidimicrobiales bacterium | reverse complement strand
CCCCGGGACGACCCGGCATCCAGGGCTCGCTTTCCGGTCACGTCGATGCCGTAGCGCTCCAAGGCAGCTTCAAGCTTGAGACCCCCTCGTCCGACGAATGGTGACGGCGCCGCCACGAGCGTGATCGCCTCCCCTGGCCCCACTAGTCGTGATCGCTTGAGTGCTGGGGCTCCCGCAACGATCACCTTGCCAGCCTCGATGAGTTCTTGAGCACGCTGACGGCTCGTCACCAAGCCCCGTCGGACTAGTTCGACGTCGAGACGGCGGCGGGTAACCGTACGTCGCCTCGCGAGCCTCAGCGCGACGTGCTCGTCGCGGTCTTGCGAGCAGAACTCGCGGCCTTCTTTGCAATCTTTTTGGTGGCCTTCTTCGCCGGTGCCGGGGTCCCCGAACTCGCCGCGATCGCTTCGATCTTCCTCTCGAGCCGACGGATGTCCGCTTTGGTGGCAAGCCCAGCGTTGGCGATCTGAGCCCGAATTTCGGTGTCGATTGACTTCAGGAGCTTCTCGTAGCTCTTACGGCTTCGCTCCACGATCTCGTGCGTGATTTTCTGCACCTGGTCGGCTTGATCCTGAGCGGCCTTGGCGAGGTCGTTCAGGACGGCCTCGAGCCGTTCTTGTGCTTTGGCCGTCACATCGCGGCCAGTGCCAAGGGAACTTCTCAGCAGATCTCGCTGGGCCATGCGCCAGACCCTAACGGTCGGACACGTATGCGGGCAATCGAGCCGTTGATCAATCCAGAGCGGTGGATTCGGCTAACCGTCGGTTCAGCGCGGGATCCTTTGCACGCAGGTGGCACAAATGACCCCAGGTGGTTGGCTAGCGTCCAATCGTGAGTCTTGGCGGCATCACACGGCGGCGCTTCCTCGCCCTCGGGGCTGGCACCGCCGCGGTGGTAGGTCTCGGCAGTTGCGCAGCTGGCCGAGGTTCACTGGCGACCCCGGTCATCCGGGAAACGGTCTCCTATGGACCTGATGCACTCCAACGCGGAGAGCTCCGTACGTTCGCGGCAACAGCACCCCAGCCGTTGGTGGTGTTGATCCATGGCGGCTACTGGCGAACGGGTTGGAGCCTCTCCGCGATGGAGCCGTTGGCCGAAGATCTTGCTCGCCGTGGTTACGCGTCGTGGAACATCAACTACCGAAGCGTTGGTGACCCCGGTGGGGGCTGGCCCGGAACGCTTCAGGACGTGGCGAGCGCCCTGGATCGACTAGCCGAGCTTGCCAAGGACCGACCGCTCGATCTCGAACGCGTAGCGGTGATCGGCCATTCAGCTGGCGCACAGCTCGCCTTCTGGACCGCGATACGTTCCAGGCTCAGCGCCGGGCAACCGGGCGCTGAGCCCACAGTGAAACCAGCAGCACTGGTGAGCTTGTCAGGAGTGCTCGACCTCGCAGCGGCATCCATCTATCGAGATGCTGACGCCGGAGAGCTGAGCCGCGCCACCGCCGAGTTCCTGGGCGGCTCCCCGGACCAAGTCCCCGAGCGATACCGGACTGCCTCGCCGATCGCTCAGCTACCGTTGGATGCGGCCCAACTGTTGCTTCACGGCAGCGCCGATTCGAAAGTTCCGCCTGAACAGGCGAGGAATTACCACACCGCAGCCGAACGAGCAGGAGATCCCGTCCGGATGGTCGAGTTGCCAGGCGTCGATCACTTCGACACCATCCGCAGGGAGAAGGTCTGGTGGGAAGAGGTCATTCGATGGCTTCCGGATCAGATCGGCCGCGGCGTTTGACCCACTAACCATGCGTTATCTCGTCGCGCTCTCACGGCCTCTTTGCCCAGTGGGACAATGGTGGTGACGAAGCGCCCACAGGCGAACGTGCTCCCGTCGCTCAATCGCAGAGCTGTCGCGTCAGCTCGGCCAGATCACCGGCGATGAGATCAGGCGACGGCACGACCGGCAGATCGGCCGGAGCGGTCACCCCCGACAACACCAGTCCGAAACGAAAACCGAGCGCTTGGGCGAACCTGCCGTCGGTGTCAGGTCGGTCACCGATCACCCAACCCTGGTTGCCCAGGCGTTCGCGAACAAGCGCAACCATTGGCTCATAGGGTTTGCCTGCCACCACCGGTGCCACGCCGGACGCGGTGGAGATTGACGCAACAATCGCTCCACCACCGGGAATTGGCCCTTCGGGTGTCGGATAGGTGGGGTCGTCGTTCGTCGCGATAAGACGGGCTCCGCCACGCACAGCTCGACTTGCGACCCGCATCCCTTCGTAATCGAAGTCAGGATGAAACCCGACGACAACGGCGTCTGCGTCACCGTCGCGAACCACGTTGGCGCCACGTTCGACAAGTGCTTCAACCACACCCGGACCTGCAACCACCAAGACCGTCTCGTCCGGCTGGACGAGACGGGCAGCCGCCATGGCCGAGGTCAATACCGCGTTTTCGGCGCAAATGCCGTGTCCCGCGAGCTTCGCGGCCACCTCTTGGCGGGTGAAATAGCTGTTGTTGGTCACGAATACCACCTCCTCACCCCGCGCTCGTAACTGTCCGATGGCTTCCGCCGACCCGGCGATCGGCTCATCCGCCAACCAAACGACACCGTCGAGATCAAGAGCAACTGGCATCATCGATCATCCTCCCAGACCACCGGGTCTCGCACCCAGCCCAAGCTCTGCTAGGAATGCAGGGTGCCCCGTTTCGAGCCCTTCCCCGGTATTCGTTACGACGTCACGCGTGTTGCGATCGAGGCGGTCACCGCGCCGCCCTATGACGTCATCGACGACGAGCAGCGTGCGACTCTTGCCAGGCGCGATCCGCACAACATCGTGCTGGTCGACGTACCGGTGAGCGACGGCCAAAGTGACCCTTATGTACGCGCAGCTGAGCTGTTCCGGTCCTGGCGAGATGCTGGCGTGCTGGTCGAGGATCCTCCGACCTTTTACGGGTATCGCATGGACTATAAGGACGAGTCTGCAGCTGCCCGCCACACGACCGGGGTGATCGGTGCGCTTGAGCTTTCCCGACCGGGCGAGGGTGGCATCCTCCCGCACGAGCACACGACCCCGAAAGCCAAAAGCGATCGCCTCAACTTGCTGCGGGCCACGGCGACGAATCTGTCCCCGGTCTGGGGTTTGTCGCCAGCAAGCGGCCTCACTGATCTCCTCGCACCCGGCGAGGCCCCCATCCCCTCGTGGGTCGACGACGACGGGGTGCGCCATTCACTGTGGCCGATCACCGAGCGTGAACGCCAAGAGGCAATAAGTGCCGCCGTCGGGGCGCACCCAGTTGTCATCGCGGATGGTCACCACCGGTACGAGACTTCGCTTGCCTACCGGGACGAACGGCGCCAGGCAGCAGGCAGACCGCGGGAAGACGCCCCGTACGAGGCCGTCATGACCTACGTCGTCGAACTTTCAGCCGAACAGTTGACGGTTCTCCCAATCCATCGCCTCATCCGAGGTCTGCCACCCGGTTTCGAGTTGCGGGAAGCCTTCGCGCCCTTTTTCGAGTGCTCCCCAGCTGGGCGGATCGACCCGCGCACCGTGGCGGCGCTCATGGACCAACTCGGGGCATTGACCCTCATCGAGCGCTCCGGCGCTTGGTTCATGAAGCCAAAGCCATCCGCGTTCGCAGGGGTGCGCGATCTAGACACCAGTCGGCTCGACGCCGTGTTGGCCCGCGTTGGCGACCATGAGTTGGTCTTTCAACACGGCGTGACGAACGTCGTGGCCAGCGTCGAGAAGGGTGATGCTGTTGCTGGCGTCCTGCTGCGCCCGGCATCGGTCGACCAGATCGTCGCAATTGCCAACGGCGGTGAACGCATGCCTCCCAAGACGACGTTCTTTCATCCCAAACCCCGTACCGGCGTGGTGTTTCGAGCACTCGACTGAACGCGCGCTCCGGGAACCCGGCGAGGTTCACCCCAGGCACCAGCCACATGGTTCGGGGACTTGATTGCACGAGCGACGTCGTTCAGTTCACCGTCCAAGTGGCACCCGAGTGCAGCAAAGCCTTCAGATCCCCAGGACCGCTGCGCTCCTGCGCAGCGGCGATCTGCTGCGACACTGCCTCGCCGTACTCCTGACGTTGCACCGCGCGGAAAACGCCGATCGGTGTTGGTTCGTGCGGACCGCTCGACAGTCGTGAGAGTTGGAACGCAAGACCAGCGTCGGTCTCGTCATGCAC
>JANZZE010000209.1 GCA_026419545.1 Acidimicrobiales bacterium | reverse complement strand
ACGTTATAGACAGCACGCTAAGCGGCACCACTCACCATGACGGCGCTCGGCACCGATTCCGACTCGTCGAACGCTTCGGACACGGCTTCCGAGGGACCCATGACGGGGCAAGCCACTTGGCAGGCGGTCAGATCGGCTATCCGCATTGATGACCAGCGCTGTGTCACCGACCGCCGCTTCGGGTCTTGGCCTCGTACAAATGCACGTCTGCTTCAATCAACAGTTGGTCGATCTCACGGTGCCCTTCGGCGTCGAGCGCGAGGCCAACGCTGGTGGTGACCGTGACTGAGTGACCGCCGATGTCGATCGGCTGAGCCACTGCCTCAGCGATGGCACTTGCCAATCGGTCAGCGGTGCGCTGATCCGCACTGCCGACAAGCACCATGACGAACTCGTCGCCACCCAGACGGGCGACGAGCGCGCCAGGGCCGCCGGCATCTTCGCCGGCGAACCGACGAAGGCGTCGTCCGATCTCACGCAAGACCTCGTCGCCGGCGGCGTGACCGAACCGGTCGTTGACCGGCTTGAAACCATTGAGATCGAGGGCGAGGACCGTTTTCGGCGTATCGCTGCCCGCTGGCGGAACCGCAGCGAAGAAGCCGGCCCGGTTCAGCAGCCCGGTGAGCTGGTCGTGCTGGGCCGCGTAGCGCAGAGCGCTCGTGCTCTGGTGATAGCGAAGCACAAGATCCAAGACCCGGCCGATCATGGCGAGGGGGTAGCTGTGTGCCTCGATCGGAGATCCAGCCTCGGTGGTCCACACGGTGATCAGCGCTGGCGCCAGGCCTCGTGGGTCAGGCACGGCGCGAACTCGGCAGCCGGTGAGACGTTCCTCGCTGGCTGCGGCGCGGATTGGTTCAGCGAAGGCCTCTAGGTCGAGTTCGGTGTCCTCATGGTCATGAGCCGCAATGGCACGGGCCCACACAGAACCTTCGTCGATGCGTGCACCGGTGAGCAGGTCCGGCAGGGTGCTGCCGACGACGATTGCGTCGCCGTTGTCGTCCTGGCACCTCAGCGTGCAGCGTTCGGTGGGGTTACGCCACAGGTCGAAGCCGGGGAGCAGGCCCACGACCTCAGCCAGATTCAGGCCGGCGGTGAGAGCGTCAAGCACACGATCCATAAGTTCGTGGTCGTACATGCGACGCCCGGCGACGACGAGCAGGCCATCCAGCACCGTCACTCCGACATCCAGCGTCTCAAAGCTGCCATCCGCACAGCGGAGGCGGTAGGGCGCCCCAGCCCGTGGCCCTTGGATGTGCTCGAGGTTGGCCATCGCGAGCGCCACCGCTCGGTCGATCTCGTCCGGATGAAGGAATTCGATGAACGAGTGGCCGATGACGTCGTCGCGTCGCCAGCCAAGGATGGTGAGTCCAGCGTCGTTAATGAACTGGATGATCCCACCGGCGTCGAACGCGCAGATCAGATCCGGCGAGTGGTCCACGACGCCGCGTCGTACCCGATCGAGGATCATCGGCCGAGGCTGCGCCCGTTTCGCCCCGTCGGCTCGCCTGGGGGGAATATCGACAACGGAACTTCCGAGATTCGGACAGGACGGATCAAACCTCCTGTTCTACGCGGACCATGACCGCTGTCGGTACTCGGCAGCCTAAGGAACACATGATTCGCGCTCGACGCGAAGCGGAGGTCCGGTATCACGAACGTGCTATCGCCGGCGCTGACCGTTGGACGCACGATCGCACGGCTGCGGTGCCCTGACAGCGTCCGGTCACGCCAGCGGCGGACACGATCGCACAGTTTCACCATGTCTTCCATGTTCGCAGAATTCGGTCCCGGCCCTCGCGTCAAAGGCTCAGCGGACCCCGAAGCGCAATCGCCAATGGTCGCCTACCATCCATGGGTGCCTACCGGGACAACCGGTTGGAGGGACCTTGGCGAGAGACTCCGAGCTAGATGAGCGGCTCGCGGAGACGGCGGACCGCCCGGTGGCCACACGAGGCTCGGTGACGCCCAGCTGGCTTGACGCCCGCATCGGACTCGAGAGCCCCGCGATCCAAAACGCCCCCGTCGCCGTCTATGCCGTTGACCTGGCGGGCCGGGTCATCAGTTGGAACCGGGGAGCCGAGCGGCTCTTCGGTTGGACCGCCCGAGAGATCCTCGGTCAGCCGGTACCCTTCCTGCCGCCGGAACAAATCGAGCCCTCGCTCGACGCGATGGGCAAGCTCCTCGCTGGCGAGCAGTACACCGACGTCAACGTGGATCTGCTCCGCAAAGACGGGTCGCGGGTGTCGGTACTGACCTCCGCAACGCTCCTCACCTCCGATGATGGCGAACCGTTGGCGTTCCTCGCGTTTGCAAGCGACGTCACACGTCAAGTCGAGGTCAAGCAAGCGCTCGACGCGGCCCAATACAAATGGCGGAAGCTGCTCGAGAACATCTCCGACACCGTGACGTTGCTCGACTCGCAAAGCCGGGTAATCGAAACAACCGGCGAGTTCACCGACGTCCTCGGCTACGACTCCGCGAGCTGGGTGGGTCGCATCGGGCTGGAGCTCATCCACGAATCCGATCGCACCGAGGCAGAGCGCCTCTTCGCCGACTTGTTGAAACACCCTGGCCGAGAGTACCGAGCCGTCTTCCGCACCTTGCACCAAGACGGGCACCTCGAACTCATCGAGTACACCGGCGTCAACCTTCTCGACGACCCGATCGTCAACGGCATCGTGATATCGACCCGCAACGTCACCGAGGTCAAAAGAGCCGAGGCCCTCCTCGCGGATGAGGCCGCAATCCTCGAACTCATCGCCCGAGACGCGCCGCTCGAAGAAACGTTGCCAGCGCTGGTCTTGATGGTCGAAGAGCACAGCAACGCCGCCGCCGCGTTGTTCCTGTTGGAGGGTGGAACACGCCTCACCGTTGGGGCGCCGGGATCGCTCGATCCTCGCCTGGTGCATGCCATCACCAACCGGGTGCTACACCCAAGCGAAGGAATCACCTCCGTGCTGCACACCCGAGCGCCGACAATGATCACAGCTTTCGCCGACGATCCCCTCACTGCCGAGCACGGCGCAGCGATCGAGGCGCTCGGCTACCGGTCAGGCTGGGTATCGCCAGTGGTCGAGAGCCGAAACGAAGAAGTGCTCGGCATGATTGTCACACTGCACCTGACCGAAAGGGAACCGACCGAGCACGAACGCAACGTCGTCGCGGTGGCTTCGCACCTCGCTGCCATTGCCATTGAGCGCGGCCAATTCCAACGCGAGCTATACCACCAAGCCAGGCATCATCAACTCACCGGATTGCCCAACCGCCGTTCGATACTCGAGGTGCTCGAACACTCGCTCGAACGCGCTCGCGCTGATCGAACGACGACCGCCGTCATGTTCATCGATCTCGATCGCTTCAAGGTCGTCAATGACAGCCTGGGCCACGCCGCAGGTGATCAATTGCTCGTTCGTTTCGGTCGACGACTCCAGACGCTGGTGAGACCGGGGGATTACGTCGGCCACTTCGGGGCTGACGAGTTCGTCGTGGTCCTGGAGCAGACCCAGGGCTTGGAGGACGTCGAGTTCATCGCCGACCGGCTCAAGCTCGCGCTCACCGAGCCGTTCTCCCTCGAAGAGGGCGAGATCTTCCTCTCCGCGAGCATCGGTGTGGCCTTCAGCCACGGCGGCGCTGAATCCAGTACGACGCTCTTGGAGCACGCAGATGCCGCCATGTTCCGAGCCAAGGAACTCGGGCGAGACCGACTCGAAGTGTTCGACGAAGCGATGCGGGCGCGCGCGATCGAACAGCTCAGCCTCGACCGCGACCTGCGGCTCGCGCTCGAGCGAGGTGAACTCGAGTTGTATTACCAACCTGAGATAGACCTCCGATCCGGTCGCGTCGTGGGGGTCGAGGCCTTGATGCGTTGGCATCACGGCAACCGAGGGACGGTGTGGCCCACCGATTTCATTGCGGTGGCCGAAGACACCGGGCTCATCGTCCGGATGGGGCGGTGGGTGATCGAACAGGCGATTAGCGAAGCTTCCCGATGGGTCGAGGACCTCGGACTCGACGACTTCTTGGTTGGCGTGAACCTTTCGGCTCGGCAACTCACCAACCCCGACCTCATCCCCACCATCACCCGTGCGCTGGATCTCTACCGCTGGTCGCCGAACAACCCTGTCTCTTATACACATCT
>JANZZE010000208.1 GCA_026419545.1 Acidimicrobiales bacterium | reverse complement strand
GTGCGAACGCGAACCGCAGATCTGACGAGGTCACGGTGGCAGGATCAGGCATCGATACCCCTGCCACGATTGCGAGCCAGGCTCCCACCACCAGTACCACCCACGCCACGAGCGACAGCACCGGCGCACGTTGGGCACGCCAAGCAGAGGAACGGGGGGCGGCGTCCGGGTCACTCCCCTTCCACAGCTCGTCCAGTATGAGCTTTGGGATCACGAGGTTGATACCCGGGACCACCCAGGCCGCCGCCGCTATCTCCGGGGAGAATCGTAATCCGGTGACCGACATCGCGGGCAGGTTGCGATAGGCCCGGTTCGTCCAACCGACTGTTAGCAGGACCAACAGCAACGCCAACCCGAACAGGATCGTCTCGAGAATTTCAGCGAACGCTGCGGTCCTCGGTAGTCCGAACCCTCTGCGCCACGGCATCGTCCTGACGCTGTCGAATTGCCCAACTTGGAGCGCCACGAGCGCAGTGGCAATCCCCATCATCACCATCAGCAATGCCCGCAACGTCACCGACCATGGACGTAACGAACGGTAAGGGTCGAGATTGTGCGGTCCCGGCGTCTGCCACAGCCCCACCCAAGGTTCTCGTCCCGCCCGGACGAAGACCTGCTCGGTATCCAACCCGCAGACCGAACAGAACGCGTCACCAACGCGGAGCTGTGCGGTACAACGTGGGCACCGGAGGACCCCGGGCGCCGCAGCCACCGAGAGCTCGGGGAGCTCATGCTCATCGCGGAGGTCAGTCAAGTGAGGACGGAACTTCGGGAACAGCTTGGCGGTGTTCGGGGCATCACAGGCAGGGCAATACCGATCCGTCCCGCTGAGGACCGCTCCGCAGCTTGCGCACCTCATCATCGCAACCGCCATTGCTAGGTCTATCGACCTATTTTTCGATCTTCTTGACCTGCTTTTCTAGGCCAAATGACCCACACGACCCGGCGCCTGAACGGTCCAAGGGAGCTGCGAGCGCCCCTTGGCCTGAATGCGGTTGTGACCTACGAAATGCCGACCCGTACTTCCACGCTCCTCCGGGAGTTGCTCAGCCCTCTTGCGGTGTCGGATCGCGCGCGAGTGAGCTAGAACTGACGGTGTGTCAGATCAGCAGGAAGGCAGCCGCCTCGTGGAACGTAAAACCCCTAGCGTGCTGAAAATCGAGAACCGAGACGGCGTACGCACGCTGGCGTTCAACCGTCCCGAACGGCTCAACGCCTTCAACCAAGCCTTGTGGTACGCAACTCGCGATGCTCTCGCCGCCTCGGCTGAGGACCAGAACGTGTCCTGTGTCGTGCTCACTGGTACCGGCCGAGCCTTCAGCGCCGGCCAGGACCTCGGCGAAATGGCCGACCCATCGGTTTTCGAGCACGGCGAGGAGCCGGGCTACCGAGCTTTGATGCCGGTACTCGAGTCATTCCCCAAGCCGCTCGTCGCGGCAGTCAACGGCGTCGGGGTCGGCATAGGATTCACCATGCTGCTGCACTGCGACCTCGTCCTGATGGCTGAGAGCGCTCGGCTCAGGACACCGTTTGTCAGCCTTGGTGTCACGACAGAGGCTTCGGCCTCCCTACTACTCCCTGCGGTGATGGGCTGGCAGCGGGCAGCGCATCTGCTGTTCACTGAACCCTGGCTTTCAGCCACCGATGCGGTCGCAGCTGGCATCGCTCTCGAAGTCGTGCCGGACGACCGACTACTCGAGCGGGCCCAGCAACTCGCGGCGACGATTGCGGCCATGCCCCTGGATTCACTCATGACGACCAAGCGGCTCATGCTCGCGGCCCGCGCCGACGCAGTACGGGCGGCACGTGAACGGGAGGAAGCCGAGTTCGAACGGTTGGTCGGGCAGGCGGCAAACCAGGCAGCGCTCAGCGGGTTCCTCAAACGCTGAGCGCTGGCCTCGAGGCCAGTCGAGCCAGGCTCGGTTCAACTTGAAGCGTCTAGTGCAACGGTCAACGCTTGGTTGAAATCGGCCAGGATATCCTCTGTGTCTTCGAGCCCCACCGAGACGCGGATCGTGCCCTCGCCAATACCCGCGGCGGCAAGCTCGGCTGCTGTCAAGCCGACATGCGTCGTTGAAGCGGGGTGCGTCACCAGCGTTTCCGGACCTCCAAGTGATGAAGCAAGCTGGGCGACACGGACAGATTCGACGAACGCCTTCCCCGCCGGTCGTCCGCCTACCAGGTCGAAGGCAAGGAGCCCACCTGGAAGGGCCATCTGACGCTTGGCGAGCGCTCGTTGCGGATGCGAGTCAAGACCCGGATAACGGACCTGTGCTACAGCTGGATGGGCTTCTAGCGCTTCTGCGATCCGCTGCGCTGTCGCGGACTGCTGACGGATTCGTACGCCGAGGGTGCGGATGCCGCGCAAGCCGTTCATCGCGTCGAACGGTGAGGCGTTTGCGCCTTGCAGCACTGCGAAACTCCAAAGCCAATCGATGAGCTCCTTCGAGCCAGCCACCACGCCCAGCGACGCATCGTTGTGACCGCCGATGCCCTTGGTTGCCGAGTGGAGCACCAGGTCCACCCCATAGTCGAGCGGCCGTTGGATCATCGGCGTGGCGAAGGTCGAGTCGACGACTTTGATGGGCCCTCTGATCGCCCCGACCTCCTCGAGATCGACCAGGTCGAGTTGGGGATTCGCCGGAGTCTCGGCGAACAAGAGGGTGGTCTGACCGGGGCGCACGGCAGCAGCAAAGGCCCCTGCCTCGGTCGCATCCACGAACGTGACCTCGATGCCAAATCGTGGGCAGACCGACTGCAACAGCAGCTGCGTCCCGGCGTACAACTGACGCTGACTCACGATGTGATCACCCGCAGAGCACAACCCGAGCACCACACCGGCGACGGCTCCCATGCCGGACGCATAGGCGCGCGCCGCTTCAGCCCCTTCAAGGCGCGCGACCGCTTCTTCGAAGGCTTGCACGGTCGGGTTGCCATAACGGCTGTAGAATCGAGGGGCAGCCACAGAGGTGGCAGCCTTGTGGGCAGCCTCGACACTCTCGGACACGAACGTCGTCGTTGCCCACAACACAGGGGCCAATGCTTCTGGCGTCGACGTGCGCCCAGCCCTTACCGCAATGGTGTCCAAGTGCAGCTCATTCTGACGCCCGCGCGGATGGGTTCCGTCAGGGGCAAGCCGAACCGAAGACGCTGCATCGGCATTGCCAGTCGGAGACTCTGGCGCCGAGTCGGATTCGGGTTCGGTCTCATCCATGCTCTTTCTCCACCTCATCGAGGAACTGTGCAAGCGGTTCACCAACCTGGTCGGTCTCGAGCAGGAACGCATCATGTCCGTGCGGGCTGTCGATCACCGCGAGGCGACAGTCGTTGCCCTGCGCCCTCAATAGGTCGCGTATCTCCTCCTGTTGATAAGGCGGGTACAGGGTGTCGCTCGTGATGCTCATCGTCAGGACCGGAACCGTGATGCGGCGCAATGCCTGAGCGACGCTCCCACGCCCACGGCCGACGTCGTGCAGATCCATCGCTTTGCTGATAATCAGGTATGAGTTCGCGTCGAACCGTCTGACCAGCTTCGCCCCGTGGTAATCGAGATACCCCTCGACGTCGAACCGCTGCCACAGGGTGAACCGGTCATCCATCGGGTCCACGACGCCACGGCCAAACCGCTCGTTGAACACAGCGTCGCTCCGGTAGGTGATCTGAGCAATCTGTCGGGCCAACGCCAGACCCCGATGCGGTCCTTGTCCTGGAGGGGCGTCGTAATAATCACCCCCCCTCCAGTTCGGATCGAACGCGATGGCCGAGCGCTCGACGGCGCTGTAAGCAATCTGTTGCGCGCTGGCAGCGAGCGTCGTGGCGATAGGGACGAGCGAGCGGACCCGCTCCGGATACATGATCCCCCATTCGAGAACCTGCATTCCGCCCATGGAACCGCCGACCACACTCAGCCAGCGGTCAATGCCGAGATGATCTGCCAAGGCAGCCTGGGTCCTAACCATGTCGCGAATGGTGACGACTGGAAACGTACTGCCGTAGGGGCGGCCCGTTGTGGGATCGATCGACGACGGTCCGGTGGAACCCTGGCAACCGCCAAGCACATTCGCGCAAACAACGAAGAATCGCTCAGTATCGAGGGCCCGGCCGGGACCGATCAGGTCATCCCACCACCCTGGTGTCGGGTGACCCGGACCGGCCTCATCAGCGGCATGAGCGTCACCGGTCAGCGCATGGCACACGAGGATCGCGTTGGAAG
>JANZZE010000207.1 GCA_026419545.1 Acidimicrobiales bacterium | reverse complement strand
GGGCCGAACACCGCCTCTACCAGACCCCGTTCAGGCCAACCAACATGACCATCACCCGTGACGCTCGCGTGATCATCGTCGGGTCGGGGCCGGGCGGCGCAACCTTCGCCGACGTGGTGACCCGCGCCGGTTGGGACTGCATCGTGCTCGAGAAAGGCCGCAATCACCTGATCGACGAGTCCCCGCCCTACGAGCCCCGCTACGACTTCTCCAACGACGAGCTCAAGTTCGTGTATCGCTACTTCCTTGGCCCCGACCCAATCCTCGAGCCCCGCACCTTCCGCCGTTCACCCGCCGACGGCGACCGGCTCTTCACGGGTGAAGTCAACAACCTGCCGAGCACGGTCGGCGGCGGCGGGGTCCACGCCGACGGCAAACTCCCGCGTTTCCGCGAAGTCGACTTCCGGCTGCGGTCAACCTACGGACCGATCGAAGGCGCCTCGGTCGAAGACTGGCCGATTACCTACGACGACCTCGAGCCCTACTACTGCGAGGTCGAGTATGCAATCGGGGTTGCGGGCGACCATCGTGCCAACCCGTTCGCATCGTGGCGCAGCATGCCCTACCCGATGCCCCCCGGGCCAGGCATGTTCGGCGCCACCATCAGCACAGAGGCCGCCGAGCGCCTCGGACTCCACCCATATCCTGCCCCGACCGGCGCGAATTCCGTTCCTTACGACGGCCGACCCGCGTGCAACAACTGCGGGTTCTGCGGCTTCTACGGCTGCCCGATCCATGCCAAAGGCGACCCGATCGCCATGCTCAGCCGTGCGCTCCGCACCGGACGCTGCCAACTACGTGCCCAGGCGTACGTCACCGACATCCTCGTGGATCGGACGGGCCGAGCCGTGACCGGCGTGCGAGTGTTGAACACCCGTGACAACTCGGTGTCCGAGCTGCACAGCGACTACGTCGTGCTGGCGTGCGGCGCCTTTGAGACTCCTCGCCTGCTGTTGCGCTCAGGGATTGCGAATTCCTCGGGGCTGGTCGGCCGCAACCTGATGTTCCATCTCCAGACACTGACCGTCGGCGTCTTCTCATTTCCACTCCACGGCGAGCGCGGACGCGATGTCACCCACCTCCACGACGACCATCTCGACCCGACCGACGACGACCTGGCCGCCGCCCGGGAACACGGGCTGCCCTGGATCCGGGGCGGGGTCGTCGAGCACGGATCTGCGGCTGGCCCGGTCATGGAGGCCAAGACCTATCCCCACGGACCACTGCACAACCGGGCCATGCTCGATTCTGCGACCCGAGCCCGCCTGTGGGTGTTCACGATGCAAGGAGAAGACCTCCCGCAGCCGACCAACTGCGTCGATCTCGACCCTCGGGTCCGGGATGCGTGGGGCGTGCCGTCCGGGCGGGTTACCTATCGACCCCACCGACATGAGCTGGTGGCCTCCCGTCACTTCTCGACCATCTTGGAACGGGTCATGACCGAAGCAGGTGCCGAGTGGGCATTCACCACCACGTCACCCCCGACCGGGGAACGCGAGGACCTCATCCACGCCAACCCACTTGGGATCGCACCGGCGTCCCGCCACATCATGGGGACCTGCCGCATGGGCGCCGATCCGGCAACGAGTGTGGTGGGACCTGAAAGCCGGTTCCACGATTTCGAGAACCTGCTGTGCGCGGACTCATCGGTCTTCGTCACCTCAGCTGGCTACGGACCGACGCTGACCCTGGCGGCCCTCTCTGCGCGTGCCGCACATCTGCTCACCGGCACACCGCTGCCGCCCACCAAACCGATGGCGCCCTGAACCAGTGCCCAAGACTTGGCCGACTGCGGGATCACAGATGACCGACGCCTGCCGATTGGCTGGCAACAGCGACCGCGCACCTCCCAGCGGCGGACGCCCAAACCGCAGCTCTTCCACAGCGCCGACCCCTAAACTGAGCACTGCTCGTTTTTCTGTGTCAGACTGCGCCCATGGCTGATTCACCATGGCAAGGAGACACCTGCTCGCTCGTCGACGCGTTCCGTGCCGGCGAACGGAGCCCCGTCGAGGAACTCGAAGCGACGCTCGCCGCCATTGAACGATCGGAACTCCGTGCCTTCTCGTTCCTCGATCCCGACTGGGCCATGGAGCGGGCGCGTACCGCCGATATCTCCAAGCCGTTCGGCGGCGTCCCCATCGGCATCAAGGAACTCGACAACGTCAAGGGCTGGCCCGCCACGGAAGCCTCACTCGTGTTCAAGGACCGCAAGGCCGAGCACACGGGCACGATGCTGCAACGCATGCTCGACGACGGCGGCGCGACCTTCGTGGGCCAGACCACCGCGAGCGAGTTCGGCGGTCTCAACATCTCAACGACCAAACTCAATGGGATCACCGGCAATGCCTGGGATCCCACCCGGACCGCGGGCGGCTCCTCAGGCGGTTCGGCAGCGGCAGTTGCGGGCGGTCTCGTCACCATCGCCAGCGGCGGCGACGGTGGCGGTTCGATCCGTATCCCCGCTGCGTTCAACGGACTCGTCGGCATGAAAGGCACAGTCGGCCGGATCCCCCGTGGTCCCGAATGCATCATCTCGCCGCTCACGGTCGTGATCGGCTGCCTCGCCCGTTCCGTTCGCGACGTCGCGCGCTGGTACGACGTGACCTCCGGTTACGACCCCCATGATCCCTACAGCCTCCCCAAGATCGAAGGTTGGGAACGCGACCTCGGCACCCATCTCGACGAACTCCGGGGGAAGAAGCTCGCCATCCTGCCCGACCTCATGGGTTCAGCAGTCGTCCGCCCCGAGGTGCAAGAGCGCGTACGGGAAGCTGGCGAACTCCTGGCTAAGGATGCCGGTCTCGAGATCGTGGACCTGGAACCGGTATCCATTCCGGACATGGGCGTCGAATGGGCCATGGGCAACCTGGCTGGTCTCGCCGCCGAGCTCGGCGACCTCTGGCCCGACTGCAAAGACGACCTGACGACGGAGATCGCGTTCGGCCTGCAGATGGCCAAGGAATGGTTCAACCTCGACATGGCGGGTGCAGCCGAACTGAAGCGGGTCCGCTGCAACGAAGCGATCGCCCGGATCTTCGAGCAAGTCGATTTCCTCGTGTGCCCCACCAACCCTGATGTCGCGTTCCCCGCCGAGGTGAGCGTCAACACGCGGGTCGGCGACATCACCGTCGGCGTGGAGAACAACCTCGCACTCACCGGCGTGTTCAATCTCGTCGGCAATCCATCGTGCTCGGTGCCGGTCGGACTTGTGCCCTACTGGGCGCCAGACGGTGAAACCACCACCGAGCTGCCAGTCGGCATGCAGATCGTTGGTCCCCACCACACGGACCAAGCGATCCTCGACCTCGCCTGGCTGGTCGAGCGGGAACGCCCCTGGCCCCTGGTCGCCCCCGGCTCACCCAAGTAACCACACGTGGCGGGCGCTTGCCCGGGAGATTTTGAGAACGCTCGACGCCTTCCACCTTGCGGCTGCGATGACGATAGGTGATGAGCTCGAAGGTAACGCTTGGGTAGGAAGCAAATCCGACGAGAACAACTGGGCTGCGGTCGACCGCTTGACCCGCTGATCCAGTGCCGCAACGCGGCGGTCTCCGGCGACGCGACCACCAGCCTGACGAACGCCGAGGAATCGACGTACCAAGCCATCACCGTTCGTCCTCACGTGCTTCACATAGCAAGTCGCTCAACGACACTGACCTTCCGGAAGCAGGAAGGGCTGAATGGAGCTCGGATGGGGCGAGACGAGCGGGACGTGCCAGCCCCGTCAGCGCCACTGGATCGAGGTCCACCGGTCGAGAGCTCGGATGGGGCGAGACGAGCGGGACGTGCCAGCCCGGCACCTACCAGTGTGTTCAGCGCACCGTTCTCGAGCGGAACGAGCCGGGCAACTGGACGGCCATGATCGGTCACCTCGATCACTGCTCCGGCGCCCGCGCGAGCGACCACGGCTGCGGCGTTGCGCTGGAGTGCGCGGATGCCGACTTGTTCAGTCACGGCGACATACGAGCCGGACCGTGCGACATCGGCGCACAATTGCCGGTACGTCAGGTTCCTCCGACTACGGATGCCGGATACCAGCCGTTCAAATCGGCAATCAGGTGAGCCCCCAGCTTCGTATAGATGCAGACCCGGCCATTGGCCCCGACCCCGGTCACGACCAGATTCGGCCGGGTTCCCCCACGGGGAAGATTGAGATTGGACGCCAACGGTTGAGGTAGGCCACATGGCCACACCGTGATGGACCCGGCACCGCTCGCATTTTC
>JANZZE010000206.1 GCA_026419545.1 Acidimicrobiales bacterium | reverse complement strand
GGTTGGCAGGACCTATGCCACGCCAGCCGGAGAGGTACACGCGCTCCAAGAGGTCGATCTAGAGGTCGAGGGGGGCGAACTGGTGGTAGTTCTCGGGCCCTCCGGGAGTGGGAAGACGACCCTGCTGAACGTCATCGGTGCTCTTGATACACCGAGGTCGGGAAGGGCGGTTGTGGCAGGTCACGATCTGACGCAGGCGACTCGCCGCGATCCGTTCAGGTACCGCAGAAACTCAGTGAGCTTCATCTTCTAGACGTTCAATCTTTTCCCTGCCCTCACGGCTTCGGAGAACGTGCGCTTTGGAGCGGATGTCGCGGGACGCCCGAACCCGTCAGGTGCGGCGGCCGAGATGCTCAAGCGGGTGGGATTGGCGGACCGGGCGACACATTTCCCGGCCCAGCTCTCAGGTGGGGAGCAACAGCGGGTCGCGATTGCGCGGGCCCTAGCGACCGGAAACCCAGTCGTCCTTGCCGACGAACCCACGGGAGAGCTCGACTACCAAACCGGCATAGAGATCCTCCGCCTCCTCGACGAGCAGACCTCAGGGGGTGAGCGAGCGGTGCTGGTCGTCACCCACAATCGGGAGATCTCGCGGATGGCCAATCGAGTCATCGAGATCAGCGGCGGAACGGTTATATCGGACGGTCCGCCGACAGGATGCCGCCGTCGGGTCGACGAACTCCGGTGGTGAGATGACTCCAACGGCGGGCAGCAGCGGCGTTATCCGAGTCTGGGGGCACGGTGAGCAGGTCGGGTTTCGGATAGCCGCTCGGGATCTGCGCACCTCTGGGAAAGCGGTCTGTGGCTGCGATGGTCACTGCGCGACCTTCGCCACCGGTGGTTGCAGGTTGCCGCCGTTGCGTTGGTCGTAGCGCTCGGAACCGGTGGGTTCGCCGGGCTTGGCTCGACTTCAGCGTGGCGACGATCTTCCTATGACGCAAGTTATTCCCTTCTCTCGGCCCATGACCTAAAAGTGTCACTCGCTGCCGGAACCACTGCGTCTGCCGATGCTCTCCTCGCAGCAACGACATCGATGATCCACCCCGATTGGATCGAAGCCGCGTCGGTCCGGTTGAGCCTTCCGACTCAAGTGGGCGCGTCACAGGCAGACGAGGCCATCCTCGTACCCGGTCGACTGATCGGTGTCACGGTTTGATGGGAGTCCTCCGGTCGATGCCTTCGATGTGCGAAAGGGTCGTGGATTAGGCCCCGATGACGTAGGTGACCGAGTTGTGGTCTTGGACGTGCATTTTGCCAAGCACTATGGCCTCCCCCCTGAAGGCGAGCTCGGACTCAGCGGCGATGCGAGGGTTCGCTACGTAGGTCATGTCTTGCAACCCGAGCACTTCATGATCATGGGAGAGCACGGCTCGTTTCTCGCGGAAGCGGGGTTCGCAGTGGTGTTTACCTCACTCGAGACTGTGCAGCATCTGTCTGGGAAAGTAGGCGAGGCCAACGAGATGGTCGTGCGATTTGTGTCAGGTGTTGATCGTGCAGCCGCAAGATCCGAACTCGAGGCGGCCTTTGCCAACGCAGTTCCGGGTGTGACGGCCGAGTTCATGCCGATCGAGCAGGAGCGCGCCTTTCGCTTGCTCTATGACGACCTTGAGGGCGATCAGCGCTTCTACAACATCTTTGCGGCACTCATTCTCTGTGGCGCGGCATTTGCTGCCTTCAACCTCGTAAGCAGGATCGTGGAATCACAGCGCCGGGAGATCGGGATCGGAATGGTGCTCGGGGTGCCCCCGAGGTGGCTTGCCGCGCGCCCCTTGCTCGTCGCTGCCGAGATCGCGGTCCTCGGAGTCGCTCTCGGGATTGTGGTGGGGCTTGTCCTGGGGGCGTTGATGTCTGGTGTGATGCAAGCGTTCTTCCCGATGCCGGTATGGGAGACCTCGTTGCAGGTCGGGATCTACGTGACCGGCGCGTTGGCCGGTGTAGGGTTGGTGTTGGTTACCTCGCTGATACCCGTTGTGCGAGCGGTGCGTGTGCCACCGATCGATGCGGTCGGGGTGGGGATCCGTGAAACGACAGGGAGCGGCCTAGCCGGTGCCGCTAGATGGCTGCCGTTGCCCGGGAATACCGTCATTCAGTTCCCGTTTAGGAATGTCCTGCGGAATCCGCGTCGAACCTTGCTCACCGGCATGGGGATTGCCGCAGCGATTGCGACGCTCATTTGAGTGCTCGGCATGATCGATTCCTTCCTCACGACTCTGGATCGCGCCGATGCTGAGGTCCTGGGAAACGCTCCGGACCGGTTGTTCGTGAGGTTGGATGGATTTCAATTGGCGGGCTCCTCCGTTCTTTCTGACCTCAGCCGGATAGAAGGGGTCGCTCGGGTCGAACCCGGACTTCGTTTGGGCGGTACGGTGATGCCGGGGCCGGGCGAGAAGGTAAAAGAGTTCGAGGTCATGATCGATTTCATCGACCTCAACAGTTCGGTATGGAGACCGTCGATCGTGCACGGACGTCGACCCGGAAACGACTCAGGTGGGGCTACTGCCCCTAATGGCAGGGCTGCAGGCGTGTCTGGCGACCCCAGTGGAGATGCTGAGCCCGAATTGCTCGTCTCGCACAAAGCAGCGGACGATCTCTCGGTCGGGCCAGGCGATCGGATCAGGATCAGGCATCCGAATCGCGACGGGGTTGGCTACCGATGGGTGGAAAGCGATGTGCGCGTAGCAGGGATCCACCCAAATCCCTACCGCTTCGTCGTGTTCATGGATCTCGATCAAGCAATGCTTGTGAACGCCGAAGGGATATACAACTTCGTGCAGGTGCAGCCAGAGGCCGGCACAGACGCGACGACAATCCAGCGAGCGCTCTTTCACCAGCCCGGGGTCGCGTCGGTCCAGCCAATTGCTTCCGTGACACGGAATATCCGACAACGCATCTATGAGTTTCTCGACGTGCTCGACGTCATCAAGGGCGTGGTGCTACTTCTTGCGGTGCTCATAGCGTTCAATTCGAGCAGCATCGCCGTTGACGAGAGGGCTCGGGAACATGCCACGATGTTCGCCTTCGGCGTGCCGACTCGCACCGTGGTCGGTATGGCAATCGCGGAGAGTGCGTGCGTCGGTCTGGCTGCAACCGCAACCGGGGTGAGTGTCGGGCTGGTACTGCTGCACTGGATCGTTTCTGTACTCCTCCCCGACACGATGCCTGATCTCTTCGTGGCCGTCGGAGTCCATCACCAGACGTACCTGACTGCAGGTCTTGTTGGCGTGGTCGGCGTTGCACTCGCCCCGTTGCTCACGCTGCGCAAGCTGCGTCACATGCCCGTCCCAGAAACCTTGCGAGTGGTGGAGTGAGAATCGGGCATGAATTTCAACTGGCGCGGGTCACAAGTCCGAGATCATGCTCGGTGTGATCGACGTACGATGACGAGCCGACCGGGTGTTCGAACTCGGATGAGAGGACCGCAGTTGACGGGCCTTACAGTCCTGCGCGCTGGGGGCGGAACGCAGATCTTGGCCACTTTGCCAGCGGCACCACACGATTTCTACTATCTCGGTAGTGCAAATGATTCGTACCGGGAGGGCGCATGGATGACGCGACGGGTCGCTATCTCGACCAGATCGGGCGCGTCCCCTTGCTCACCGCGGACGAAGAAAAGGAGTTGGCCCGCCTCATCGAGGCAGGTCGGGAGGCAGCTGCGCGCAAAGCGGCAGGAGCCCGTGGTCGTGCGGTCGACCGAGCCATCGCCGAAGGCGAAGCTGCTCGGGACCGGTTCATCCGTGCGAACCTCCGACTGGCGGTGAGCATCGCGCGCCAGGTCGCTCGGCCTGCGGGTATGGAGTTGGGTGATCTCATCCAGGAGGCAAATCTCGGTCTTGAACACGCGGTGGAGAAGTTCGACTGGCGAAAGGGTTTCAAGTTCTCCACCTATGCGACATGGTGGATACGCCAGGCGGTGTCGCGTGCGGTCGACCAACAGGGAAGCGCAATCCGTCTCCCTGCTGACAGGGCAGCGGAGTTGCGTTCATGGCTCAAGCACGCCGGGCCGGACGAGTCGTTACCAAACGATCTGTTGCGGGTCCTGCGGGCGAGTCGGATCGATTCGCTGGACCGTCCGCCCGACCATGACAGCGACATCTCGCTCGGCGATCTGGTCGCTGGCGACGCAGTAGATCCTGCTGATGAAGTCGCTCGGACCGACGGTGGTGATCGTGTGCGCGCTGCCGTCGATGCGCTGGAAGACCGGGCCCGGATCGCGGTGATACGCCGCTTCGGTCTCGATGGTGGTG
>JANZZE010000205.1 GCA_026419545.1 Acidimicrobiales bacterium | reverse complement strand
GCTCAGTACCGCGTCGAACTCATGTCGTGCCGGCGGTCGAAAGAGCTGCGCCACTGCACCGCTGACGAGCTGGCGACCCGAGATCATGAGCAAGAGCAGCAGGAACCCGATCGCTACCAGTGAGCCGGCGTTCGAGGTCGCGGCCTGGACGACCTCGGTGGCATCGCCTCCACCGACGTAGGCCGGTAGACCCTCGAAGAACTCAGTCACCTTCTGCGCGAGCCCGAATTCGGTAGCGACCGATCCGTATTGCTCAGACGCTTCCAGGTCCTGAGCGATCCCAAGCGCATCGTCCTTCAGTTCCGACACCTGGTGGGACACCTCGGACAACCCCCGATACACCGTGACACCCCCGGCGCCGAGCGCGCCGACGATCACGACGGCGATCGCGAGCGCCGTGGGCATGACCCTTGCGAGACGAAGGGACAACGGGGTGAGAAGGGCGGCTATCACCGCGCTGATAGCGATCCACCACAGCGGTGTCTCCGCGGATTGCACGATCGCCAGGACGACTAATCCCGCCGCGACGACCAAGACCGCCCGAACGATTGACCACGTTGAAAAGCGAAGCGCCGGCACCGCTGCCATCTGCACCCCGGCAGCGGCGCCAGCCGCTGCGCCGGCAGGCTGGGCGTCATCGGCTGACGGGGTCCCCGGGGGCTGAGCCATCGCTCGGTACAGTACCGAGCGTGGCCGTGGACGACGGTGATGTCCCCCAACCCGCGGGGCAACCGAGCCCCTCCACGACCGGACCCGAGCCCAGTCAGGCCGTTGGACGCGATTCCGAGACAGGACGCGATCCCGAGGCCAACAGTGAGCAATCCCTCGACACGCTGCTCGACGCTGTCGTCGAAACAGCTCCAGCTCAGGTCGTCGATCTGGATTGGCGTGTCCCGCTCGTTGCGCTGGCCGCAGTGGCGTTCCTCATCTCCGTGGTCACACTGCTCACGGCCACCCCTGCCGCCACGCGGCTGCTCGTGCTCGCGGTGCTGCTCAGCCTGGCCATCGATCCCGTCGTCGTGCGCGTGCAACGGCTCACGAAACTTCGTCGAGGCCACGTGGTGGCGTTGCTCTGTGGCACAGGTCTCGCGGTCGCGGTCCTTGGCGTCCTGTTCTTCGGACCAGGCACCGTCGACCAAGCGCGCTCGTTCCAAGACGACCTGCCCAGGGTGCTCGATCAACTCACATCGATACCGGTGATTGGCCCGATCCTCGATGAGAACGACGTCCCACACCAGATTCAGCAGTGGCTCTCGAAACTGCCCAAACAACTGTCGGGCCAGGCCCACCTCCTCTCCAACGCAGCAGAGGTCGTCACCACCGGGCTGCTCGAAGCAGTAGCGATGACCCTCGTGATGGTCGCGCTCCTCATCGACGGACCCATGCTGGTCGCCCGGGTGCAGATGCTCGTTCCACGGGACAGACAGGAGCGAGCACGGCGGTTTGGCAGGATCATCTACGACGTGGTCGGGCGCTACTTTGCCGGTTCGTTGGTGCTCGCAGGACTACAAGGGCTCGCGGTCCTTGTCACCGGCCTTGTCCTCGGCGTTCCGCTCAGCCCGCTGCTCGCCGTCTGGGCTGCCCTGTGGAACCTGGTCCCACAGATCGGTGGCGCAGTTGGTGGCATCACCTTCGTCGCAGTGGCCTTCACCGTCAGCCCGACAGCTGGCGTGCTCGCTGGTGCCGTCTTCATGGTCTATTTGACCTTTGCCAACAACGTGCTACTCCCAGTCATCATTGGGCGCTCCGTCGACATCTCACCATTTACGACGATGGTCGCCGCTATCTCCGGCTTCGCCGTCGCCGGGATCGTTGGCGCCATGCTCGCAGCCCCCGTCTTCGGCGCAGGCAAAGCCATGTATTTCGAGATACGACCGCATATGCGACCGAAACGCGAGCAGCTCGAAAACCGGGCCGATAAAGCCGCCCCACCCCCACCCGGCCGCCTCCGCCGCGCCTTGAGCAGGGTCGGGCGGCGCACCTAGCGCGTATCCTGAAACCCTGCAGTCGCGGGCACCCGAGCTGCTGACGGGTGCGCAAATCGTTCACCACAGTTTCGACTGGGAGCCTGCGACAGAACCGCCGCGGGCACCCGAGCTGCTGACGGGTGCTCAAATCCCCCTTTCAGGGGACAAAAGCACCCGTCAGCAGGAATGGGTCGGTCGACGCTGCTCCGGGTGCCGCGCGGCAGGCCGATAGCCTGACTGCTCGATGAGCAGCTACCTCGAAGCCGTCCACGACCGCGTCATCGTCTTCGACGGCGCGATGGGCACCTGCATCCAGAGCAAGGGATTGAACGCGGACGACTTCGGTGGACCGGAATTCGAGGGCTGCAACGAACTCCTCGTCGTGACCCGGCCCGACGTGATCGCCGAGATTCACGCGTCATACTTCGAGGTCGGCTGCGACGTCGTCGAGACTGACACGTTCGGCGCCAACGCCGTACCACTCGCTGAGTACGGAATCGCCGATCGCGCCCACGAGCTCAACCTGGCTGCCGCTCGGCTCGCCAAAGAGGTCGCCGCCGAATTCGCAACTCCTGACCGTCCTCGCTGGGTTGCGGGGTCCATCGGGCCTGGAACGAAGTTCCCCTCGATGGGTGGGATCCGGTTCGCCGAGCTCCGCGACATCTACGAGGTGCAGGCTCGCGGTCTGCTCGAAGGCGGGGTGGATCTGTTCATCATTGAAACGCAGTTCGATCTCCTCGGGTTGAAGGCAGCAGTTATTGGGTGCCGCCGAGCCATGCGAGTGCTGGGCCGGGAGATCCCGCTACAGGTCCAGGTGACCATCGAAACGGTCGGCACAATGCTGCCCGGCACCGAAATCGGCGCAGCCCTCGCGGCGATCGATCCGCTTCGCGTCGATGTCGTTGGCTTGAACTGTGCGACTGGCCCTGCCGAAATGCACGAACACTTGCGCTACCTGTCGCAGCACTCGCGTATGCCGATCGCAGTGTTGCCGAATGCCGGGCTGCCATCTGTGGTCGATGGCGCGATGCACTATGACCTCACCCCAGAGGAGCTGGCCGATTTCCACGAGCGGTTCGTGACCGAGCTCGGTGTCCAGGTGATCGGTGGATGCTGTGGCACTACGCCCGAGCACCTGCGCGCCGTGGTCGAACGCTGCGCGACCTTGACACCTGCATCACGTTCCCCGCAGCACGAACCGGGTGCAACGTCGATCTACTCCTTCGTGCCATTCCACCAGGACGCCTCGTTCCTGATCATCGGTGAGCGCACCAATGCGAACGGTTCGAAGAAGTTCCGTGAGGCGATGCTCGAAGGCGACTGGGACACCTGCGTGGCAATGGCACGGGATCAGATCAAAGAAGGCGCACACGTCCTCGACGTCTGCGTCGACTACGTCGGGCGCGACGGCACGACCGACATGGACGAACTCGCCCGCCGGTTATGCACCGCATCAACCGCTCCCCTCGTGCTCGACTCCACCGAGCCAGATGTCATGGAAGCCGGCCTGCAATGGCTGGGCGGCCGAGCGATCCTCAACTCCGCCAACCTCGAGGACGGCGAGGGCGAGGGCTCACGGCTCGACCGCGTCTTCAAGCTCGCCCGCGAATACGGCGCTGCTGTCATATGCCTTCTGATCGACGAGCAAGGCCAAGCACGAGATGTCGAATGGAAGATGCGGGTCGCCCACAGGATCCACGATCTCGCCGTGAACCGTTACGGCCTCGAGCCATCCGATCTCATCTTCGACGCCTTGACCTTCCCGCTATCGACCGGCGACGACGATCTGCGGCGCGACGGTATCGCCACTATCGAAGCCATTCGGCGGATCAAAGAAGAGCTCCCCGGGGTGTTCACCACGCTCGGTGTATCGAACGTGTCGTTCGGCCTGAAGCCCGCGGCCCGCCACGTCCTCAACTCCGTCTTCCTCCACGAATGCATCGCAGCTGGCCTCGACTCCGCCATCGTGCATGCGGGCCGCATCACGCCGCTCAACAAGATTCCCGACGAACAACGTGAGGTCTGTCTGGACCTCATCTGGGACAGGCGCCGTGACGGGTACGACCCACTCGCGAAGCTGCTGGAGATCTTCGCCGACGTCCAGGCGACCACGATCGAGAGAGAGGATCGATCGGGGTGGCCGGTCGAGAGGCGTCTTTCCCAGAGAATCATCGACGGTGACCGCGACGGCCTCGAAGCGGACCTCGACGAAGCGATGGCCTCCGGACTGACACCCCTCGCCATCATCAACGACATCCTCCTCGAAGGCATGAAAGTTGTTGGTGATCTCTTCGGTTCCGGTGAGATGCAACTCCCGTTCGTTTTGCAATCAGCCGAGACCATGAAAGCCGCCGTGGCCTACCT
>JANZZE010000001.1 GCA_026419545.1 Acidimicrobiales bacterium | reverse complement strand
TGGCTGGCATCGAACGGGCCTACGACGGCCACAGACCTCGGCGAATCAAAAACCTCGCCCAACACCCGGGTGACGTCTTCGACCGTGACCGCTCTGATCCGTTCGATGTGCTCTTCGATCGAGGTCACCTCCCCGAGCGCGGTCTCGCTCGAGCCGAGCCGCATCATACGGCTGCCAGAATCCTCCAATCCGAGTAGCAACGAGCCCTCGAGGAAACCGGTAGCGACCTCGTGCTCGGTCTCGGTGATCCCATGTTCCCGCAACGCCGAGATGATCGATTCGATCACGTCGAACAGCTCGCCGATCCGGCTTGGCATGGTGCCCGCATAGAGGACGACCGAGCCGGTGTCGGAATAGGCAGCAGGCGATGAACCAATCGTGTAAACGAGACCCCGCTCTTCGCGAACTTCTTGGAACAGACGGCTCGACAATCCTCCGCCGAAGACATGATTCGCGACCCAGAGCGCGTAACGATCCGGATGACCGTGCGCGAGGGCACGCCATCCCATCGCAACATGGGCTTGCTCCGTCGGCCGGGTCACGACGCGTAGGCGTTCTGGTTCCCGGTCCGGTGCATGGCGCCGTGGCGGCTCGCCCAATTCGTTGTCTGCGAAGCGGTGAGCCACATAATCAGCGACGGCGTTGTGATCCAGGTCTCCGGCAGCAGCAACGATCAAGTTGGCAGGCCGGTACCAGCGCTCGAAGAACGACGAGATCTGGTCGCGGCGCATCGAACTGATCGTTTCGGGAGAACCGAGTGTCTCACGGCCCAGCGGGTGATCTGGAAACAGGGCCTCATAGAGCATGGCGTGAACGACGTCGTCCGGCGTGTCGTCGTTCATGAGGATTTCTTCGAGGATCACCTCGCGCTCAGCATCGATCTCATCAGGCCGGAACGCGGGCTGGGTCAACACGTCGGTGAGCAATTCGAGCCCGAACCGCAGTTTCGTCGCCGGCAGACGGGCGTAATACGTCGTGTGTTCCCGACTCGTATAGGCGTTGATCTCGCCCCCGACCGCATCGACGGCCATGGCAATGCTGCGTGCGCTGCGCTCAGCAGTTCCCTTGAACAACAGATGTTCTAGGAAATGCGATGCTCCGGCGACACTCGAATCCTCGTCGCGGGAGCCGACACCGACCCAGAAGCCGATTGCCACCGACTTGCTGCCCGGCATCCGCTCGGTCACGACTCGGATGCCAGAGTCAAGGACGGTTTTCTCGATAGTCGGCTCCCGCCGACCGCGCTCGTGCTGCAACCTCGCTCCGTCAGTCGCGTTCGCGGCCGCCGCTCTTGCCACCGCTGCGGCCTCGGCCACTACCACGACGGCCGCCGCTGCGGCCTCGTCCACCGCCGCGGCGATCACGATTTCGGTCACGACTTCCGCCGACACCAGAGGACGCCGACACCTCTGCCGGTCCGAGATCGCCGAACTCCTCCCGCATCTCCTCGTCGAACGCCTCCTCGAACGAGACATACTCCGGCTCGCTGTCGGCGTCGGCAGCTGTGCCATGTACAGACGAACCATTACCGCCAGTCGCGATGAACTCGCCGACCGGAGTGAGTGCCACCTTCCCATTCGGGTCGATTTCTTCAACCCGTACCTCGACTTCATCACCGAGGTTGAGGACGTCCTCCACGCGATCAATGCGCTTACCCCCGCCCAGCTTGGAGATGTGGAGCAGACCATCGCGACCGGGCAGGATGTTCACGAACGCCCCGAACTTTGTGATACTCACGACACGGCCGCTGTAGACCTTGCCCACCTCAGGCGTCGGCGGGTTGAGTATCAACTGGATCTGTCGTTCCGCTTCTGCCACAGCTTCGCGGTCGGCCGAGCCGATGCTGACAATCCCGACCACTCCGTTGTCATCGACGCTGATGTCGGTGCCCGTCTCCTGTTGGATGGCATTGATGACCTTGCCCTTCGGCCCGATGACCTCACCGATCTTGTCGATGGGGATCTCGAAACTGACGATCTTGGGCGCGCTCGGTCCCACGTCTGGCCGCGGTTGCGCTATGGCCTCGCGCATGACCTCGAGGATGGTGAGACGAGCCTCTTTGGCCTGGTGCAGCGCCTGTGCGAGCACTTCAGCCGGAATACCGTCGATCTTGGTATCGAGTTGCAGCGCGGTGACGAACTCGGCGCTTCCGGCAACCTTGAAGTCCATGTCCCCATAGGCATCCTCGGCACCGAGGATGTCGGTGAGCGTGACATAGGCGCCGTCGTGGTAGATGAGGCCCATCGCGATTCCGGCAATCGGAGCCTTGATCGGTACACCGGCATCCATGAGCGACAAGGTCGAGGCGCACACCGACGCCATAGAGGTCGAACCGTTTGACGACAGCACGTCGCTGACTGTTCGGATGGTGTATGGGAACTCCTCGCTGTTTGGAATCACTGGTACGAGTGCCCGCTCGGCCAACGCACCGTGGCCGATCTCGCGGCGTTTTGGTCCGCGCATGAACCCGGTCTCTCCCGTCGAATACGGCGGGAAGTTGTAGTGATGCAGATAGCGCTTCTTCTCGGCAATACCCAGGGTGTCGAGAATCTGTTCCATGCGCGGCATGGCCAGCGTGCAGACATTGAGCACCTGCGTCTCGCCTCGCTCGAACAGACCCGAGCCGTGAACCGACGGCAGGAAGCCAACCTCGGCCGACAACGGTCTGATATCGGTCGGAGTCCTCCCGTCGATGCGGATGCCTTCCTCGACGATCCGCGTGCGTACCACATCCTTGGCGACCGCCTTGAAGGCATACTTGAGCATCTTCTGAACGGTCGCTTCGTCGGAGGACTCGTCGTCTGCCACGAACCGCGGCGTGAGGTGCTCGACCAGCTCGTCGCGCAATGCGTCCTCGGCATCGGCGCGTTCCTGCTTGTCTGGGATCGAGTAGACCTCGCGGATCCGTTCGGAGAACTCAGCTACTGCCTCACGCATTTCTTCGGTGTAGTCGACCTGCAACTCGTACTCGATCGGCTTGACCGGACCGACCTTCCGCATCAGCTCGCGCTGCAGTTCAACGGATTCTTTGATCCAGCGCTTCGAGGCCTCGAGCCCTTGGGCGATGACCTCCTCAGTGACCTTCGGGGCGCCCGACTCGAAGGCAGGCCAGGTCGCCTCGGTGCCACCGGCTTCGACCATCATGATCGCGACGTCGCCGTTGTCGAGCACACGCCCGGCCACGACCATGTCGAAGGTCGACGCCTCTGTCTCCTGATACGTCGGGTGCGGGATCCATTCGCCCTCGGTGGTGTAGGCGATACGGACCGCTCCAACAGGGCCATTGAAGGGAATCCCCGAGATCGACAACGCCGCGGATGCGCCGTTGATCACGGCCACGTCGTGTGGATTGACAAGATCAGCGCCAAGCACTGTGCCGACGATGTGGACTTCGTTGCGGAACCCGTCAGGGAAGCACGGCCGAAGCGGCCGATCAGTGAGACGACAGGTCAAGATGGCCTGATCGCTGGCCTTTCCTTCTCGGCGGAAGAACGAACCGGGAATCTTGCCGGCCGCATACATCCGCTCTTCGAGATCAACAGTGAGGGGGAAGAAATCTGTACCCTCCCGGACCGCCCTCGCCGCAGTCGCGGTGACTAGCACGACCGTGTCGCCAATGCGGACCGTGACGGCTCCGTCTGCTTGGCGGGCGAGCTTGCCGGTCTCGAAGGTGAGGGTCTTATCAGAACCACTGACCTGGCCCGAAACACGAACTGGCTCTCTCATGAACTTCTCCTTCTGGCCGCGGACAACGCGGCCGATCGGGAGGCGAGGACGGCGCCAGTTCCCAGTGGTGGAGCCCGGACCCTGCTCGTCCCGGATTCCACCACTGGCAGCTGACGTTCACGCCCAGCCTCCGTTTGGTGGGTTTGCTTGTGGGTCCTGCCTTGCAGCAGCGGAAAACGCCAGGAGGCGACCCGAAGGTCACCTCCTGAGACCAATCAGCGGCGAAGCCCCAGCTTGGCGATGATCGTCCGGTAGCGCTCGACGTCGTTCTTCTTGACGTAGTCGAGCAGCCGACGGCGCCGACCCACAAGCATCAGCAGACCCCGCCGACTGTGATGATCCTTCTTGTGGACCTTCAGGTGTTCGGTGAGGTGATTGATCCGGTCGGTCAGCAGCGCGATCTGCACCTCGGGAGAACCCGTGTCGGTGTCGTGAAGACGATGCTTTCCGATCGTGGCTGCCTTGTCCGGCAGGTTCGTGGGCTTTCGGTTGGTCATCAGGCTTCCTTGCTGGTGGGCATCGGACCCGGCTTCACCGTCCGCTTCGCGCAACGGAAAGCCAAATGTGCTCAGCGCCTAGGCGCAAAGCGCCTGCAAACGTTAGCAGCTGGCTCGTTCCTGCGTCGATCCAAGTCGATCTCGGAGCGCCCCGACATTCAGGAGATCCGCCAGCGGTACCGCGGTCGGCGGTGCGCCTCGTCTAGCCGGGTGAACTGCAATGCCGGGGTCAATGCGAGGATCGGTGCATCTGGTTCGTAGAACAGGTCTTCGAGCTCGTCGACCGAGCCAGCACCTGCGGCGGTGATCGACTGACGGATGGCTGCCCCGAGTCGGCCCTCGAGCAATTCCTCGACGATGGCCGGGAGCGTCTCGGGGTCCTTCAAGAGCCACGAGTGACTCGCATTGCGCACCCGGACCAACTGACCTCCGCTGTGGCGAGCCGCTGAAATGGCCGTGCAGATCGGCACGGCGAGGTCGGCCTCGCCATGGATCACGAAGGTCGGGATCTCGTTGCGCTGCAGTGTCTCCAGGATCTTGCGGCTCCCCCGCGAACGCAGAATCGACACCGCGGGACCGATCATCCGCCACGGTTGCATGGCGTGACCAACGGCTGTCGGAGTGACCAGCCGACCCAATTTGGCTGCTTGGCGGGGATCACGGAACAGCGGCAGCGTCGACGCAGTGTCAACGACCAAGACGCCGGCAATCAATCCGAGAAGCGGTGGGCTGAGCCGGAACAGGTTGACCATGCGATCCCACGTGTCACCGACGATTGCATCGATGAGCAGCAACGCGATGACCTGATCAGGGTGGGCAGCGCCAAGCTGGGCCACGACCCGCCCGCCCATCGAGTGCCCGGCAAGCACCGCCCGCCTGATTCCCAACTCGTTGATGCAACGACTCATCAGCTCTGCGTAGTCGCCGAGACGCCCTCCCCCGGTAGGCAGGCCTTGCGTTCCCCCGTGGCCGGCCATGTCGATGGCGACAACCTTGAACCCCTTTGAGACGAGCCGGTGCAAGGTCTGGGCGTAAAGAAATCCTTCGGCCGTGAAGCCGTGGACAACCACGAGTGGCACTCCCCGGCCAGCAACCGCCAACCCGATGCGATGACCGTCGGAAAGCGTGAAGGTATGACGGGCAAGACGAGGCGCGGCCACTGGTGTGGCGCCGGGCGGCTCCGTTGCCGGACCGGTGATGGGCTGCGTCACGCCCGACATGTTCCCCTTGTCTAGTCCGGCGGTGGTGGATTCCAACCGCTATGTGTGCAACAACGACCTCATCATGTGACGGAGGCGTAACACTACCTGCCGGTCTCTAGCTGGGGAAAGACCGTTCGCGCCTTTGTTGCGGTGGCGCCGCAGCAACCAGGACTACGGCAGCGCGGCCATCACCTGGCGGACCCGGTTGCAGTCTTGTTCGATCTGGGCCACGAGCGCGTCGACCGATTCAAACTTCAACTCGTCCCGGAGCCGGGTCACGAACTGAATGCGAGCCGTCTCGCCATAGAGGTCGCCCTCGAAGTCCAATATGTGGGCCTCCAGAAGGGAGAACGGCTGATCTTCGTAGAAGGTGGGACGACGTCCCAATGAGATCGCAGCCTGATGCCTTCGTCCGTCGGGACGCAGGTACCAGCCCGCGTAGATGCCGTCATTGGGGAGGCAGACTTCTGCCGGCACATCGATATTCGCAGTGGGATAGCCCAGTTCGGTTGCTCGGCGATCGCCATTCCCGACCTTCCCTCGCACTTCGTGGGACCGTCCGAGCATCCGGTTCGCATCCTCAATCCGACCCTGTCGCAGGGCCGCTCGGATGGCTGTTGAAGACACCCGATCGGCAGGAGAAGCTGGCTGACCATCGACCCCGACAAGTTCGATGCCCTGGACATCGAAACCGAGCTGGTTGCCCATCTCACGCAACAACGCCACGTTCCCGCGTCGCTGGTGTCCGAAATGGAAGTCTTCACCGACGACGACGACCTGAGCCTGAAGCGCCCCGACGAGGACCTCGGTCACGAAATCCTCGGCTGGTTCTTTCGACCGCGCTTCGTCGAAGTGGATCACGAGTGTGTAGTCGACGCCCGTTCTGGCGAGCAGTTCGAGCTTCTGCTCGAGATCGGTCAACAGGCACGGAGCCGATTCCGGCCGGACGACACTGGCCGGATGACGGTCGAAAGTGACGACCGCGGTCCGGAGCCCTCGCTCAGCCGCGAGCCGATGCACCTGCGCAACAACTGCACGATGACCAAGGTGCACCCCGTCATAGGCCCCGATAGTGACCGCGGTCCCTCCAGCCAACCGGGGCACTGCTTGCTCATCGCGCAAGACCTCCATCGCTGGCCAAGCTACCGGTTCCCCCTACGCCGTCGTGAACCCGGGGACCCACAACGACCACTCCGACAGCTCCGGCCACTGCTATCCACGTCCATCCGGCCCGACAACGCGGCCTCTTGTTCGTCAACCCGTATGTCTTCTGGCCTTTGCACGCTCTCGGCTCAACGACCTCATCCAACGAGCACCACCGTCGGCTTCACCGTCGAAGCCCGGAACGGTTCATAGATGGCGAGCAGCTCGATCTCGGCTGGTCCATCACCCAGGACCGCCCACGGTCCGTCGCCGACTTCCGGCAACCCAAGGTCCGACCGATTCAGCACCTTGCCGTGGCGCACCGCAGCCGCCACGTCCTCACTAACACGAACTGATGGGTAATCCCGGACTGCCTCAGCCGGCGGCAGCACCAGCAGGTCCTCCAGCGGCCTGGCCTCGGTTTCGGTGAATGAGCCGACCCGGGTGCGACGGAGTCGGCGTAGGTGTGCACCACCCCCGAGCGCTCGACCCAGATCAGCGGCCAAGGACCGCACGTAAGTCCCCGACGAGCACACAACCTCAGCACGGTACACGCCCGACGATTCGGCAATCGGTGTCACGCTGAACTCATACACCGTCACAGGACGCGGTGTCCGCTCGACTTCCTTCCCTTGCCGGGCCAGCTGGTGGAGACGGCGGCCTCCGACCCGGACCGCCGACACCATCGGGGGAACCTGAATGATGTCGCCCGTCAGCGATTGCGCGGCCGCGGTCACGTCACCCGGGGTCACCGCACCCATGTCATAGGTGGCAACCACCTCGCCGGAGGCATCGAGTGTCGAGGTTTCGACGCCCAGCACGATCTCACACGTGTATGCCTTGGGTAGAGCAGTCAGGAACCGCAACAGTCGTGTCGCTCGCCCGACGCCCAGCAGAAGCACACCGGTGGCGTCGGGGTCGAGCGTCCCCGAGTGGCCGACCTTCTTGTTGCCCAAGATGCCTCGCGCCTTCGCCACGACGTCATGGGACGTCCAACCCGGTGCCTTGTCGACCACGGCGATCCCGTGCCGTCGCTGTTGGACCTGATCGGATCGCATCACACGTCCGGGTCAGGGACGACCGGACGACCCCCAGGCTTATCGCCTTCCATAGGTTCTCGGTCCAGCAGGGATCCGGACGCACCAGTCTGGTCCTCGATGGCCCTGTGGGAGCTGACGAGTTCGATCTGACCCAGGATCTGATCGATGCGCTCGCCTTCACGCACTGCCGGGTCGGGCAGGAAGGTCAGTTCGGGCGCGCGGCGGGTACGGGCCTGGCGGGCGATCGCCGATTGCAACCGAATCCGCACGGCACTGAGTTCCTCCACAGCCGCGGCATCGGCCTGAGGATCAGCGTCGAGGCTGTCGAAGAACACACGGGCCTTGCGCAGATCTGCGTCGACATCAACACCGGTGATGCTGATCTCCGCCGTCCAGGTTGCATCAAGCTGTTCGAGCTCCTCGGCGATGATCTCCCGAAACAGCTCGTTGAGTCGAGCCGTGCGCGGGTAATCACGCGCCGTTTGATAGCCACCTCGTGATCGCTGCCTGCGGGCCATCGCAGTTCATCCCTTCTCTTTCTTTCTCGACCCTTCAACTGGTCTCGACCCATCTGCGTTCGGACCCGATCACTTCAATCTCGGGGAACGACCAGACGAACCGCTCGATCTCGTCGACGACCTGCTCGAGATGACGGTAGCTCCCGGAGACCGCGGCGAATCCAACCTCGGCTCGCTGCCACTTGTCGTGGTGCCCGGTCTCTGCCGCCGCGACTTGGTAACGCCGCCGGGCCCCGTCGAGCACCGTCTTGACCACTGCCCGTTTATCCTTCAGTGACTGAGCGCCGGGCACCCGGAGCTCAACGGTGAGTGCGAGGACATGAACGGTCACTAGAGATTCGATGCTACCGCTGCCATGCGCCGCGAAAGCCCCGAAATCAGGAGGCCAGAACGGCGGACCAGCAGCAAACGGAGGTTCGTGTCCACGAGCATTGATGACCCCCGACCAAAATCCGGCGGCCGGAATAGTCGATCAGTCTGGTCGGGTTTACACTACCGATGATGCGCGACACGACCGCCGAGGGCGAAAGCACAGTCGCCAACCCACGTAGGCGAGCGGAGCACCCCGCCCCCGTCGATCCGCGCGGTCCCCGATTCAACCAAGCCGTCGTTGCGATCTGTCTCCTGATCGGATTCTTGTTCCAGTGGTGGTACGTCGTTCCCTTGTTGGCGGTTGTTCTCTTTCTCGGGGCTGCCTTCGGGCCCAGGTACGGCCCCTTCCTGCGCCTCTACAGCGAACTCATCAAACCCCGACTCGGCCCACCTGGGACACTCGAGGACCCTCGGCCGCCGCGCTTCGCCGCATCGGTCGGCGTGGTCTTCCTGTCAGCGGCAACCATCTCCTTTGTCATCGGGGGCCAGCTCGTCGGCTGGGTGTTAGCGCTCGTCGTCGCGGCACTGGCTGCGCTTGCAGCGGTCACCGGGCTCTGCGTGGGCTGCGAGATCTACCTGTGGATCGCCCGCCGACGGGGCGTCCGCTCAGTCGCCTGAGGCGAACCAATGGCAACCCGCATGCTCATCATCGTTTCTCTTGTCCTTGTGATCGCGGGCCTGACCGTGGCCTACCGGCGACGCAACGCTACCGACGAGGCACTCGGCGCCCGCAGGGCCGCGTCGCCTGATTGGCCACAGCTGCCGACCGAGTTCCTCGTTGCCGGTGCACCCTGCACGTGGCTGATCTTCACCACGCCGTTGTGTGCTTCTTGCGACCTTGTCGAAAGCGACCTGGCGCGGGCCTTTCCGCATCACGCCGTCACCAAATTGGATGCCACCGCTCGGCCGGAGGTGGCAAGCCTCTACCAAGTGAGACGGGCGCCGACCACAGTCCTGGCCGACCACAACGGCACGATCCTCGAGCGGCTGGTCGGCCCTGAGGCCGTGCGAGCCTTCGTAGGTGCGGTCGAAGACCCGTTGGGGGTCGACCGAGACTGAACTGCCACCCGAAGCCTGCATGCACAGATTGAGCGACTCGTCGTTGAGGCAGAAGCCTGACCGAGACTGAACTGCCGCCCGAAGCCTGGGTCAGGTTCTTGGAATCTCTCGTTCCTCGTACGTCTCGATGATGTCACCAGGCTTCAAATCCTGGAAATCGCTCAGACCAACGCCACACTCGAAACCGGCGGCGACTTCACGGACGTCGTCCTTGAACCGGCGCAGCGAGGAAATCGTCCCTTTCCAGATGACCGTTCCTTCTCGTAAGAACCGAACCTTCGAGCCTCGGGTTATGGTGCCGTTGGTGACATAGCACCCGGCGACCGCACCCACCCGGGGCACGCGGAACACCTCGCGTACCTCGGCCTCGCCGGTCACCACCTCTTCGAATTCTGGGGCCAGCATTCCGAGCATCGCCGCTTCTACGTCTTCGATCAGCTTGTAGATGATCTCGTAGGTGCGGATCTCGACGTGCTCCTGCTCGGCGAGCTCTCGGGCCTTGCGATCGGGACGGACGTTGAAGCCGATGATCGTCGCATTCGATGCCGCAGCAAGCTGGACGTCGTATTGGGTGATGCCACCGACTGCTCGGTGCACGAACGAGAGCTTTACGTCATCACGCTCGAGCTTGCGAAGTGACTCGGTCACAGCCTCGAGCGACCCAGTGACGTCGGCCTTAACGACAAGGTTCAGGGTTGCGGTCTCTCCCGCCTGGATCTGCTGGAAGATGTCCTCGAGCTTCGCCCCGCCACCTGCCGCAGCATGTGCTTCTCGTCCGAGTGCCGCCTGCCGTTTCCAATGCTCACGAGCCGCCGCCACCTTGGCGGCTGTCTTCTCGTCGGGTGCCACCACGAATCGGTCACCCGCAACGGCCACTTCCGAAATACCCAAGACCTCGACGGGCGTTGACGGGCCGGCCTGCTTCACCTGCTCTCCGCGATCGTTGATCAGGGCGCGCACCCGGCCCCACGACGAGCCAGCGACCACCGGATCGCCAACCCCGAGAGTGCCGCGTTGCACGAGAACGGTGGCCACCGGACCACGACCGATATCCAGGTGGGATTCGAGCACGATCCCTCGCGCCCGGCCCTCCGGGGTCGCCCGCAGATCCTCGAGCTCGGCCACAACGAGCAGGTTGTCGAGGAGATCGTCCACGCCTTCACCGGTGAGCGCAGACAGCGGGACCATCACCGTGTCACCACCCCATGCCTCAGGGACCAGACCCTCCTCCGACAGCTGTTGCATCACCCGATCAGGGTTGGCGTTCTCTTTGTCGATCTTGTTGATGGCTACGACGATCGGGACATCGGCAGCGCGAGCGTGATTGAGGGCTTCGATCGTCTGGGGCATGACACCATCGTCGGCTGCTACGACCAAGACGACGATGTCGGTGGCCTGTGCGCCCCTGGCCCGCATCGCGGTGAACGCCTCGTGCCCAGGTGTGTCGATGAACGTGATCAGCTGACCTTCTCGCTCGACCTGGTAGGCCCCGATGTGTTGGGTGATCCCGCCAGCCTCACCCGCTACCACGTTGGCGTTGCGGATGTAGTCGAGCAGCTTGGTCTTACCGTGGTCGACGTGGCCCATGACGGTGATAACCGGCGGTCGGGTCGGCCAGGATTCGTAGGTCTCGTCGTCGACCTCTTCATCGACCTGGAGGAGCTTGAGCAGCTCGACTTCCTGCTCCTCACCCGGATCGACCAGACGAATATCAGCACCGATCTCGGCGGCAAACAGTTCGATCATGTCGTCGCTGAGCGACTGCGTCGCCGTGACCATCTCGCCCTGCTGCATCAAGAAGCGGACGACGTCAGCTGCGGTGCGGTTCAGCTTTGGGCCGAGCTCCTGAGGTGTCGAAGCCCGCTCGATGACGACAGTACCCTCCGGTACCGGCGCATCGACCGCCGTATAGGTGGGCATGTCCATCGGCTGCAGCTCGTCACGGGTACGACGGCGACGACTCTTGCGGCGGGGCTGCCGTCGTTGCGCGCCCCCTGGTCCACCCGGCCGCCCCCGCCCGGGAGGACCGCCGGGACCGCCCCCTGGAGCAGCCAATGGGGCACCCATCGTCGAGCGACCCCCTGGTCCTCCGCTTCGAGCGGAACCGCCACCCATCGAGCTACGTCGTGCGCCGGGCGCCACCGGCGCGCTCGACCGTCCGCCCGGGCCACCACTCCGGCGCATTCCCGGGGGAGGCGGGATTGGCTTCCCGGTCGACGACACTGGCCCGGGAGGCGGCGGAATCGGCTTGCCTGACGGTGACAGTGGCAACGAACCGGGCCCGGCCGGGCCGCCTGGACGTATACCTGGTCCTGCCGGTGGTCGTGGCTTGGCAGGTGCGCTAGCCGGGCCTGCGGTTGCCGCAGCGGGGCGACCTTGTCCCGGGCCGGGAGCGCTTGGTGCTCTGGGCCCCGCTGGCCGAGGAGCCTCCGGGCCTGGACGGGCCGAGGTATCCGTGCTCCGTGCCGACCGAGGGGGGTGCTCGCTCCCACTCGACGTGACGAGTCGTGGCTTCGGCGCGGGCCGAGCAACACCCGCGCCTTCTTCGGTCGGCGCCGCCGGCACTTTCGCCGCAGGCTGAGCCGGAGCTAGCTCCGAAGAAAGGGGCACTGCCGTGAGCTCCTTTTCTGCGGCATCCGCTTTCTTGCTGGACGGCTCAGACTCAGATGACGGTGCTGCCGCAGCACCGGTCGACGCCACCGCCGTGGCAGGGGCCACCGGCTCGGGCGCGCTCGACGCTTCAGGAGCCGCGGTCGCCGAGCTCGCCTTTGTCGACTTCCCAGTGGCCTTCTTGGCCAACTTCTTCGGGTCCTCGGGCTGCTTGTCGCGGATCAGTCCCTCACGCTTCGCTTTCGCCCGGACCCGGTCGGCATGAGCCTCGACCATGCTCGACGAGTGGCTCTTGACTCCGATGCCCAACGAAGCGCACAGATCAAGGCACTCCTTGTTCGTGAGGCCAAGCTCTCGTGCCAGTTCGTAGACCCGGATGTTCTGTGCCAACGTTTATCTCTCTGTTGTTTCGGTGTGCTTTCGGGTGGGTCGCTGATCGCGCCATCGTGTTGGCGCCGCGAACGGGGACCTATGCTGCTCGTGCCCAAATCGGGCCTGGAGCACGTCGCTCCAAAACGGGGCTCTCTATCCTCGCGCGCCAGGTCCGCCGGTGACGAACCTGAACGGGAGTATGGTGCGGCGACCACGCCGTCGCAGCACCAGGTTCAACTAGTCGCCGGCCTCCTCGATCAGCAACGTTCCAGCCTCGCCGTCCGGTCGCTCCCCCGCCAGCGAATCTTCGTCCCCTTCGGGCACAGTTGCCTCGTCCTCAGGACTCGGACCAGCCGCTTCGGCGACCGGAGTGCCCGCTTCGAGCTGCGTCGTCGCGTCCTCAACGTTTGCATTTGCTGCCTGCGTCCATTCCTCAGCAGAAACCGCCGGACCACCTTCGGCGGGCTGCCAGACCTGCTCACCGGTTTCGGGATCGACGACCCACTCGCCCTCGGCCCACTCCTGGCTACCGTAGGCTTCCTCCTCTGCGATCTGGGATTCGCTCTTGATGTCGATATGCCATCCGGTCAAGCGCGCCGCCAAACGGGCGTTCTGGCCTTCCTTCCCGATGGCTAGTGACAACTGGTAATCAGGGACGACGACCGTGGCATTCCCGGTCTCCTCATCGATCCGAACCTCCTTGACCTTGGCCGGCGACAGCGCCTTGGCCACGAAGTCCGCCGGATCATCCGAGAACGGCACGATATCGATCTTTTCGCCTCGGAGTTCAGTGACCACCATGCGTACCCGAGCGCCGCGCGCCCCGACACAAGCGCCGACCGGGTCGACATTGGCGTCGTTCGACCAAACCGCGATCTTGGTTCGGGCGCCGGGTTCGCGCGCGCAGGCCTTGATCTCAACGACGCCGTCGGCGATCTCTGGTACTTCGAGTTCGAAGAGCCGCTTGATGAGCCCCGGGTGAGTCCGGCTGACCACGATCTGAGGTCCCTTGGCGGTCTTGCGGACCTCGACGATGTAGGCCTTGACGCGATCACCTGGCTTGGGGCGTTCGTAGGGGACCTGCTCTGCTTGCGGTAGCAGCGCTTCAACCCTGCCGAGATCGAGCAAGGTGTACCGGCTATCGCTTTGCTGGATGATGCCGGTGACGATGTCACCCTCGCGCCCCGCATACTCCTCGTATTTCATTTCCCGTTCGGCTTCGCGAATGCGCTGGCTCATGACCTGCTTGGCCGTCTGAGCCGCGATCCGGCCGAAGTCCTCCGGGGTGACGTCGAATTCGGGGCCGTAGGGTTCGCCGTCCTCGTCGAGTTCCTGCGCGATGACCCGGAACTCGACGGTTTCGGGATCGATCGTGACCCATGCGTACTCGTGAGCGCCGGGCATTCGCTTGTAGGCGGTCTCGAGCGCGTCAGCCAACGCACCCAACAGGGTGTCAACCGAGATCCCTTTGTCAGCGGCCACTGCCGCCAATGCATCCATCAACTCGTGGTTGTTCATGATGCCTTTGCCTTCTTGCCGTGAGCCGACACCTCGCGTCCGGCTGTCCCGGGAGTCTGCTGCGCCCCCCACTCGAACACTGTTCGCACCCGTTCCACGTCGTCGTATGACAGACGGAGCACGTCGGCACCTTCGATAATCAATTCGAAACCGTCCTGATCGGAATCACCGATCACCCCTCGCATCCGGCGCTCACCAGCGAAACCGGCGACTGTCTTGACCGCTACCTGCTTGCCCCGGGCCCAAGCGAAGTGGGCCGGCAGGCGGAGGTTGCGTTCCAACCCCGGGCTCGACACCTCCAGCGTGTAGCGACCAGGGATGGGATCGGCCTGGTCGAGTGCACGCGAGATACGCCGCGTCGCGACGGCAAGGGCATCGAGGTCAACGCCGCCAGGCCGGTCGACGCTGATCTTGAGCACACCACCAGCATGCTCGACGTCGAACAATTCCAATCCCAGCTCGGCGACGATCGGCTCAACGAGGGCCTGGACCCGTTCACACACGGTCGCCATCGTCTCGCCTCCTTTCATCGTCTTTCATGCTGGTTACAGGGGTTCTCGGCCGTACGAAACGAAAGGCGTGGGCAAAGCCACGCCTTCCTTCGAAACGCTCGAACGGATTGCAAGCACAAGTATAACCACTGCGGTCCAATCCCGGGCAGCGGCCGGCGTCCAAAATCACCGACCAACCGACCCACTTGCGACCAGCATCATGAGAAGGGCTCGGGATCCGCTGCCTCAGAGACGGCGGATGACCTCGATACGCTGGCCAACCTGATTGGCGTCAGCACCCTGCGCGTCGAGCAGCGCAGCGCGATCGCGCGCCGCTTCTTCCGCCGCCCCGTGGTCAGCTCGCCGCAACGCCTCCTCCACGCCTTCGGAGTGGATGATCTTGCCCCATTCGACCAGGGCCTCGACCATTTCGTCCTCCGGCACGACCCGCACCACCTTCCCCTTGACGAACAGGTGTCCGCGGCGCCGACCAGCAGCGATGCCGAGATCGGCATCACGGGCCTCACCTGGCCCGTTCACCACGCAGCCCATGACTGCAACCTGGATCGGGATGTTCAGTTCTCCGAGCGCTCGCTGCGCCTCCTCAGCAAGTCCGATCACATCGACCTCGGCCCGACCACACGATGGGCACGCGATCAGGTCGAGGCCTTTCCGCTCCCTGAGACCGAGGACCTCGAGGAGTTGACGACCGGCTTTGGCCTCTTCGACGGGATCCGATGTCAGTGAATAGCGAATGGTGTCGCCGATGCCTTCAAGCAGCAGCGTTGCGATCCCGGCAGTCGCCTTCAGGAGCCCAGTCGGCAACGGGCCTGCTTCGGTAACTCCCACGTGCAAAGGCACTGATCGACCCTGGTCATCGCGGAAGAAGTCGTCGTCTGCGAGCATCCGGTAGGCCTCGACCATGAGCGGCACGTTCGACGCCTTCACCGAGACCTTCACGTCTTCAAAGCCGACTTCGCGGAAGTAGGCCATCTCGATGCGGGCCGACTCCACCATCGCCTCAGGCGTCACCCGCCCCCCGTATTTCTCATACAGCTTCTCGTCGAGCGAGCCGCCGTTTACGCCGATGCGGATTGGCACCCCGCGGTCCTTACAGGCAGAGGCCACCGCCTTTATGTGCTCTGGTCGTCGGATGTTCCCTGGATTCAAGCGGAGGCAGTGGACCCCAGCCTCGAGTGCGGCGAGGGCCATCTTGTACTGGTGATGAATGTCGGCGACGATCGGCACCGGCGAGCGGGGCACGATCTGGGCGAGGCCCTCGGCAGCTTCGAGTTCGTTGCACGTACACCGGACGATGTCAGCGCCTGCTGCCGCGAGCGCATAGATCTGAGCCAGCGTGCCTTCGACGTCAGCGGTCTTGGTCGTTGTCATGGACTGCACGCTGATCGGTGCGCCACCACCGACCGCGACCGTCCCAACCATGATCTGGCGGGTCAGGCGGCGGGCATAACGTCCAGATGACTCGAACTCCACGGCCTTCAGTCTGGCAGAACGACCCCACAAGACCGTACCGATGATGCCCTCAGCACTGCTCGGCCCGGAAATCTCAAGCCAGCCGCACCGGTGCTCAGGGGAGGTTCACCGGCCGAGCTATGTCCAAGAACATCGTCGTTACACCGAAGATGACAAGCAGCAGCACGACTGCATAGGTGACCGGCATGAGCTTGGCCATGTCGACCCGATAAGGGCGACCTCGGCGACTACGCAACGCTTCGTAGGTCGCCACCGCTGCGTGCCCGCCGTCGAAGGGCAGCAGCGGCAGCAAGTTGATGAGCCCGAGAAAGACGTTGGTGATGGCCAGTAGCTCCAAAGCACCAGCCCAACCAGACCGGGTGAACATTTGATCGAGGAGCCGGACAACTCCGATGATCGATATCGGTCGGTCGCTGGTTTCGGACAGGACGAGCGATTGGTCAGGAGTCTCAACCTCGACGAGCCCGGCCGGAATATCGGTACGGGGGACGCTGTCACCAGTGACCGCACTGCCGACCTGGTTCGCGTAGCTGTTCATACCTGACGGGCTGAAGAGCTGCACAATGCCCACAACCGAGCCGACACCAATCCGGGCGACGCCCTTTGCCGCCTCGACGATCGCCTCGGGCAGTGACTGACGCACACGAAGCGGCTCATCTTCACTGACCCCGAAGAACCCGGCAGCACCATCCTCCGGTAACACCACTGGCACCCGAAGCCCGCCGTCCACCTCATACTGCCGGAGCCCGCGTTCGATCCGCACGGGGACCGTACCCTCGGACTCACGCAGGATACGGGCGAACTCCTCATACGACTGTGGACGATGGCCACCGACTTCGAGGATCACGTCGCCGGCACGTAGCGGCGGGATCAACTGTGCGGCAGTTGCGTCAAGCTTCCACCCCAGATGAGCCGGCACAGTCAGCACCTGACCATCACGGAGGAGTTCAACGGTGACGTCTCGGCCGGCCTTGTCGTCCAGCACATTCTTGAACTCCCGGAACTCGCCTACGGGTTCGCCGTCGACGCTGAGAATGCGGTCCCCCGGCTGGATGCCAGCCAACGCGGCCGAGCTACCCTCAGCCACGACCCCGACCGGCCATATCCTGGGATCCGAACGACCAAATGTTGCAAACACCGCGACGAGGATCACGAAACCCAACAGAACGTTCATCGCTGGACCGGCCAAGATCACCGAAAGCCGGTGCCGATATGGCTTGACCCGATAGGTCCTCGCTTCGTCCGACTCGGGAACGACTTCGAGATTGTGCATGCCGATGATCCGAACGTAGGCCCCCGCTGGCAGCACCTTCAGGCCGTACTCGGTCTCTCCCCGCCTGAACGACCAGATGCGCGGGCCGAACCCGATGAAGAATTCGGTGACCTTCATCCCGGCTCGTTTGGCCGTGAGGAAGTGGCCCAATTCGTGTAAGAAGACCGAGAACACGATGGCGAGGATGAAGATGACCATCGGCCAACTGACGAAGATCCCGAGCGCGACGACTGCGCAGACGACGCCGACGAGGCCAAACCAGCTCGTGACTGTCCCCGGAGGCTCCTGCGCTCCCCAGCGAGCCGCTCGCTCACCGAGACTCAATCCCGTCGGCTGCTGGCCATCGTCGCCCTGGCGCTGGACGCCATGTGGGGCAGACACCGCGGTATCGGTAGAGGTCGCAGGCCAGGTGGCACGAGCCGTCTCGGCACAATCCCCGTCCGTTGGCAAGGCGTCACTCACTCCACATACATCCTCTCGATGAGGGCGCGGGCCTCGGCACGAGCCCGTTGGTCGGCATCTATCACAACGCCGAGATCCGAGGCGATGGTTCCGTCGTATCGATCTAGTGTCGCCTTCAACACGTCGGCGATCTGTGTCCACGATATGAGTCCGTCGAGAAAAGCGGCCACCGCGACCTCATTCGCCGCGTTGAGCCAAGCTGGAGCCGTCTGCCCAGCACGTCCCGCGTCATATGCCAGCGCCAGGCACGGGAAAGCCACGTAATCCGGCGGCTCGAAATCGAGCCGCCCGAGTTGGCTCCAGTCGATCCTCCCGAAGGGCACCGCACTCCGGTCTGGATAGGCCAAGGCATACGAGATCGGGAGGCGCATGTCGGGCAGCGAGAGCTGCGCGATCGTGGCCCCATCGGAGAACTCGACCATCGAATGGACGATCGACTGCGGGTGCACCACGACCTCGATCTGATCGAAGGTGATCCCCCAACCCGCATCACCGGCAGGTACGCCGAACAACTCGTGGGCTTCGATCACTTCAAGACCCTTGTTCATGAGGGTCGAAGAATCGACGGTGATCTTCGGACCCATCGACCACGTTGGATGTGCCAGCGCGTCCTCGACGGTCACCGAGGCGAGTTGATCTCGGGTACGCCCACGGAACGGCCCGCCACTGGCGGTAAGCACCAATTTCGCAACCCGGGAAGGCACGTCGTTGGCCCGAAGGCACTGGTGAAGCGCGCAATGCTCGCTGTCGACGGGCACGAGTTCGGCGCCTGGTGTCCTGCGAGCGCGCTGTACGACCGGACCGGCGGCGATGAGTGATTCCTTGTTGGCCAGCGCCAGTCGTCTGCCTGCCTGCAACGTTGCGAGAGTCACCGGTAAGCCAGCGAACCCGACCACACCGTTTACGACGACGTCGGCTTCCTCAGCCAGGCTCTCGAGCGCGCCCGGCCCAGCCCTCACTTCTACTGCCGGCAACTCGCGGGCAAGCCTGTCCGCATGAGTCGGATCATCGAGTGCCAGGACTTTCGGTTGCACGCGTCGAGCCTGTTCGGCGATCAGGTCAGGCTGACGACCGCTCGCACCCAGCGCGGTCAGCTCGTAGCGGTCCGGCTCGGCTGTGACGACGTCGATCGTCTGGGTACCTATCGAGCCGGTGGAACCCGCCAGGGCAACACGAGTGGCGGTCATCGCGGCCAGGCTATCGCTCTGCTCGGTGAGACCCGGCTTCCCGGAGGACCCAACGCTTGCGGTTCCACCCATGGATCAAGAGCCCAACCTCGGGCGAGACACGCCGCCAGGGACGCATCCGAGATAGCTCCACCCGTTCGATCAACTCAAGCCAAGGAGCACCCGGCTCACGTAATACGCCGTCGGCAGAACGAACAACAGTGCGTCGAACCGATCGAGCACTCCGCCGTGACCGGGCAACAGATCGCCGAAGTCTTTGACGCCTAGATCACGTTTGAGCATCGATTCAGCGAGGTCGCCGATCGGAGCCGCGATGACGCACATCACGCCGAAGAACAAATCCTGCACGGTCGTGAACGGCCCGAACAGCAACCCGGCGATCAACGTCACCACCACGCCGGCGGCCATGCCGCCAGCGAGCCCTTCGATAGTCTTGTGCGGGCTGGCCTTGGAGAACGTGGTCCGGCCGAAGCGACCACCGATGAACAACCCGCCCACGTCGTAGGCCACCGTCGCGAGCGCCGCTAGGAGTAGGATACTCACGCCCTGATCAACCGATCTGGCGTTGCCAGCGGGGCCGATCTTGAGGATCAACGAAGCATACGAGCCGAGGACCCCCACATAGACCACCCCGAAGACGGTGATACCCAGGTTCCGTAAAGGTGGATCGTCGGTCACCCCGACCAGGAACCAGACCGACCCAACGACGACCACGAGGAACAGCACAAAGGGGATGCCCGCCTCACCCTTGGCGAAGGCTGCCCACACCATGCCCACCACTCCGACGAGCCCGATCGGAGTGACGGGTTTGAAACCGCCGCGATGTGACGCCGCGAAGAACTCACCGGCGCAGACGAACAGGACCGCAGCTGCGAGCCCTGCCGTCCATCCGGGCCCGAGCTTGAAGAACAGGACCGCAACTGCGCCGATGGTCACACCGACGGCAACGGCAACCGGAAGATTGCGACCGGTTGTTCCACCGAGCGCCGAGGACTGACTTGCCCGGTCGGGTCGCGGCCCGCCGACCACGCCGGTGCGGGGTGCTGCCGACCGGGCTGGCGCTGCGCCGCGAGCAGCTCCAGGCGGGCGACTGCGCTGATCGGTGACGATGCGGATGGGATCACCAGCGGAGCCCTTGGCCGGAGCCCTCGGCAACTCGGCGTCCGGGACCTCGAGGTCGTCAAAGGCGAGGAACTCCTCCTGGGTGGGTCGTTCGCTCGTGTCGAGCGCTCCCAGTCGGACAGCCTCATCACCTTCGAGTTCGTCAGCAAGTTCGGTGATTCCGGTCTCATCCCAGTCGTCCGCATGCTCCCTCCAGCGAGGTCCGGTGGCCAACGTGCTCCAAGTGCCCTGTTCCTTTGGCCCTTCGGCATCCCGGTCACCGATCACCACCTTTGGGACCTCGCCAGTGGCCGGCTCCGTCCAGTGCGGGAGCTTGTGCTCACCGGTCGGCGGGCCGACGTTGATCACCGGGCCCGAACCCGGTTCCGCTCCCTCAGCAGGGACGGGCGCTGGTTTTGGCCGCTCGATCGCCTCCACATCGGTGCCTTCATCGAGCGGAAATCGCAGGGCTGGTTTCACGCCCGCAGGCGGCTTGTCGCTCTGCTTCGCCTTCGCTCCCCTGCGCCGCTCTGCCTGGTGCTTCTCAACAGCTTCAGCCGCCTGGGAAGGGTCGATGATTCGGACACCTTCGCTGCCATTGGCTGGCGGGTGTGACGGCTTCACAGTCGGCGGCGACGACCCGGACTGTCGTTCCGGCTCGTCAGCTTTGCCCCGGCTGAACAGTGAGTCCTCGCCCATCAGTCCTCGAGCAACTCCCGTTCTTTGGCTTCGAGCGCCTTATCGATCTCAGCTTCGTGGAGGTGGATCTTCTTGTCGAGCTCCTTCTCGTAACGCGACAACTCGTCACTCGAGAGCTCGTGATCCTTCTCCAGTGACTCCAAGTCGTGGCGAGCGGCGCGCCGAATGTTACGCAGGGCAACGCGGCCCTCTTCGGCCATGTGCTTGACCCGCTTCACGAGCTCCTTGCGCCGCTCTTGCGTCAGGGGCGGGAAAGTGAGGCGAATACTGTTGCCGTCGTTGCTGGGCGTGAGCCCTAGATCGGAGTTCTGGATTGCCTTCTCTATGGAACCAATCGATGCTTTGTCATAGGGGTTGATTAGGAGCTGGCGAGCTTCAGGGACGGTGAAGCCAGCGAGCTGCTGGAGCGGGACCTCCGTGCCGTAGTACTCGACTGGGAGCTTCTCGATCAGCGCGGGTGACGCCCGGCCTGTGCGCACCGACGCGAACTCCGCCTTGGCGTGAGCGACGGCCTTGCGCATCTTTTCCTCAGTCTCCTCGAGGACCAGGTCAGCCATCTCGGTGCTCACAGGTTCATCACCTCTTGCGTCAGGTTCGGTGAAGGAACGCTACCGCCTCAGTGCACGAGCGTTCCGACCCGTCCCCCCTCCAGGATGGAACGGATGTTCCCCTCGCCCATCAGATCGAACATCACGATCGGCAAGCCGTTGTCCATACACAGGGTGATGGCCGTGGAGTCCATGGCCCGCAAGCCCTGGTTGAGGACATCGAGATAGGTCACCTCGTCTAGCTTGGTTGCTGAGGGGTTGGTCCGGGGATCGTCCGTGTAGATCCCGTCGGTACCCGAGTGGGTTCCCTTCAACAACACTCCTGCCTCAATCTCGACTGCGCGCAACGCAGCGGTCGTATCGGTCGTGAAGAACGGATTACCCGTTCCGCCAGCGAAGATCACGACCCGGCCCTTCTCGAGGTGGCGGATAGCGCGACGACGGATGTACGGCTCAGCGACCTGCGCCATGTGAATGGCTGATTGGACCCGCGTTGGCTGGCCGAGCTGCTCAAGAGTGTCCTGAAGGGCAAGGGCATTGATGACGGTCGCCAGCATGCCCATGTAGTCCGCCTGGGCCCTGTCCATACCGGCACCGGCACCAGACAGCCCGCGCCAGATGTTGCCGCCACCGACAACGATGGCCACCTCGACACCGAGGTCACGACGAACATCGACGAGCTGCCGGGCAATACCCGCAACGACGCCGCCGTCGATCCCGTAGCCCCCAGCACCAGCAAACGCCTCGCCTGAGAGCTTGAGCAGCACCCGGCTCCACCTGGCCTTGGGGCGCTTCCCGGAATCGCTCATCGCCGGGGAGTCCTCAGCTACCGATATAGACCTGGGCGAACCGGACGAGCTTCGCGTCACCGAGCAGTTGTTGGATCGTCTTCTTCTCGTCCTTCACATACGGCTGTTCGAGCAGAACCTGGTCCTTTATCCACTTGTTGACCATGCCGTCGACGATCTTGGGGATGGCCTGCTCCGGCTTGCCCTGGGCACGAGCAACCCCCTCGGCGTTCTGACGCTCCTTTTCGATCTCGCTAGCGGGGACCTCGTCCCGGCTCAGGTACGGGGGCTTCGCGAACGCAATGTGCACAGCAATGTCATGGGCAAGCTCCCGTGAGCCACCGTCGAGCTCGACGAGCACAGCGTTGACACCTCGGCCGTCTTGGATGTGGAGATACGAATCCAAGATGTGCCCTTCAGGCACCTCCCAACGCACGATCGTGCCGATCTCGATGTTCTCTCGCTTGGACACCTTGATGGCGTCGAGACGGTCGCTGAGCTCATTCACCGCCTCCTCGCCCTTGGCGGCAACGATGTCAGCCAGGTCTTGGACCAGCGATACGAAGTCATCAGCCTTCGCCGAGAAGTCCGTTTCGCAACGCAGATGGGCGATCGCCCCGACGTTGCCGTCGACCACAACGGCCACAGCCCCCTGCGTGTTCTCACGGTCAGCGAGGTTCGCGACCTTGGCCAAACCTCGTTCGCGCAACCATTGCGCAGCCGCTTCCATATCGCCGTTGCTCTCGGTCAGCGCCTTTTTTGCGTCCATCATCCCGGCGCCAGTCGCCTGGCGGAGCTTCTGGACATCCTTGGCGGTGAACTCAGCCATCGATCAGGACTCCTCGTCGGTGTTTGCCACAGCACCCTCGGCTCGCTCTGCTCGTTCGGCAGCGATCTCCTGTTGGGTGACGGCGGATGCGTCATCGAGCAGATTCATCGCGTTCTCGGGGGACAGCCCGGGGTTCGACGGCGGGGTGTCGGATGCTGCCGCCCGCTCGGTCTCAGCGGCTGACTGCAGGTTGGCAGCAATGCGTGCCTCACGCTCCGCTGCTTCTGCAGCTGCCTGTCGAGCTGCTTCGGCCTGAGCGGCACGGATCGCGGCCTCCTGCTCAGGAGTCCGGCTCGGGGAAACCGCGGTCGGGTCCCGGCGAGAGGCGATGAAGCGACCCTCCTCAACGGCATCCGCAATGATCCTGCACATGAGCGTTCCAGATCGGATCGCGTCGTCGTTGCCCGGGATGAGGTACTGGATGACGTCGGGATCGCAGTTGGTATCGACAACAGCCACGATCGGGATTCCAAGCTTGTTCGCCTCGGTGACCGCGATGCTCTCCTTCTTGGTGTCGAGCACGAAAATCGCGTCGGGTAAGCGATCCATGTTGCGGATGCCACCGAGGTACCGCTCGAGTTTGGCGAGCTCCCGGATGCACCGGAGCGCTTCCTTCTTGGGCATCGCTTCAAACTCGCCGGCCTCGCGCTGGCGCTGGTAATCCTTCATCTTGCCGATGCGTTTCGCGATGGTCTGAAAGTTGGTGAGCATGCCACCGAGCCAACGCTGGTTGACATAGGGCATGCCGCACTTCTCGGCGTAACTTTGGATCGGATCCTGCGCTTGTTTCTTGGTCCCTACGAACAGGATCGTCCCGCCATCGGCCACCAGATCCCTGACAAAGGTGTAGGCCGTCTCTATATGGCTCAGGGTCTGCTGCAGATCGATGATGTAGATGCCGTTGCGCTCCCCATAGATGAATCGCTTCATCTTCGGGTTCCAGCGCCGCGTCTGGTGGCCGAAATGAACCCCGGCCTCCAGCAGCTGCCGCATCGTCACGACAGGTGCCACGTTTTTCTCCTTCCCATCGGTTGGTCGTAACCCGGACCCGACGTCAACGTGCGCGCTCGCACGACAACGACCGTGGGAGGACCCGGGCGAAGCGTGTGGCCGAACCGATCAAGCCGGTCGGCCTGGTTCGTGCCCACTGGTTGGTGAGGCGAGCCGACAGTGTATTGAGACTGCTCCGCATCGGCCAACTAACACAGCTGCACCAAACCGCAAATGAGGCTGTCGGGGAGCTAGACGTCTCGTTGACGCAGTGCCCGCTTCAATGCGGAGCATCTGGTCGCGATGGCGCCATCATCGGTCCAATCGACGGGGCACATGACGGCCGCAACGGAGCCCGGTCAACCTGAAGCCAAGGCCGTCTCGACCGCATCGATGGTGACCCCGGTGACTTCGTCGACCAGGGCTTCGCCAAATGAGCGGCACCGGGCCGGCAATCCAGCGATGGCAGCTCGTATCTCCTCGGTAGTGCGGGGATCGCCGGGCAAGCGGGAATGCGCCGACGGTCCCGCGAGCGGAATGACACGGGCAGGTTCACCGCCGACCTTGGAGCGGGGCGACGGAACAACGAGGTCGCCACGGGCAGCAATACTCACAATCCGTACACCACTTCCAGCAAGCCGCGCGTCCAATCGACCCAGCAAGGGCGAGCCAGGGGCGAGTTGGGAAACCGACACCGCCGCCGGGTCGATGTCGGCCCCCGCGGCAGCAAGGAACGAACGCAACGCTTCACGAACAGTTGGCTGCCCTTCTAACGCTTGGGCAGCTCCAGCGAGGGGCGCGCCTCGATGCGGCGTGCCCAGGGTGACGACCGTGCCGAGTTCGGCCGAGACCAACCCGCGACGCTGGGCCCGCGCCAACGCGAACCGGGCGACAACGCCACCCTGTGAATGTGCGATGACGTCGATTGGGACCCCAGGATTGGCGGCGGCGGTCCGGGACAGCAGTTCGGCAAGTCGATCGGCAGAAACCAAGAGGTCCTGCTGGGTGTCTGCGGCGTCGTAGGGCAGATCCGGTCGGCTGCCATCACGGTAGGAGAACAGCAAAACGTCATCAGGCGCGTACCCGAGGGCCGCGGTATCCACGTCACGGACCGCAGCATCGGCATTCGACGAGCCCAGACCACCAACGAGGACAACGATCCGGCGCGTCGGCGCGTCCGTCGCGATCCGATCCGCACCGCTCTGGCGACAGTTGTCTTTCGAAAATGACCATTCGAGCATTCCGGCCATCAGCCGGGACGAGGGGACAGTGGGCGCTCCTGGCAGGGGGAGTCGATCGAGGGCGGCGGAGAGCCTCCGCATCATGGCGAGCTCGTCGGACGAGAACTGCCGGCGTGTCAACTCGGTGGAGAGGCTCGCGAACTGGGCGCGCTCACCGGCCGCAGCTCTTTCTTCTCCATGCTCGCCCGAGAAACGACCATCCGGCGCTCCATCGTCACCACCGGGAACGAGCACGACGTGTGGTACCGCGCCAGCGAGAAGGTCCGCCGGATCGAGATACCGACCCGTAGCGTCTCGAACCCCGAAATGAACGGTGGGCCCCGCGATGCCGATCGGCTGACCGGAAGCGACCTCCTGGCCCTCGCTGACCAGGACGCTCGCCAGAAATGAATAGCTGGTACGCAAGCCGTCCCCGTGCAAGACCGTGACATGCAGCGTGCCGCCCACCTGTCCGGCGAAAACGACGAGTCCGGCAGCCGCCGCCCGCACCACCGAGCCGGGTGCGGTGGCATAGGACAAGCCACGATTGCCTGGCCCGTAGGCGTGAGAAGGTGGGCGGAACGGATCGACCACTACCCCGTCGACGGGAGGCTGGTAGGTCGGTTGCGGAGCGCCAAGGCCGTGCGCATCAAGTCCACTGGTGAGACTCGACGCTCCGACGGGGCTCGGGCCAGCAGCGAGCGCAGCGGCCAGCATCGTCACGACGGCGAGGTGCCGTAGAGGCCTGAACATAAGAACTCCCCCGGCTCGGAACTCCGGCACGCAACACATGAGGGCGGCGGAGCGGGTGCAGTTAAGGGGGAAGGACCGTCGTTGTGACGGCGCAAAGCCCGGGGCCGGAACTCAGGCCCACGGCCGAGGACGCCTGATCAGCGCCGATTGGTGCAGGAGCGCCTACGCCGGTTCGCGTTCGGAGGCCAGGATACGCGAGCGCAGCTGCAGCACCGCTTTGGTGTGGATCTGGCAAACACGGCTTTCGGTGACGCCGAGCACCTGGCCGATCTCAGCGAGGGTGAGACCCTCGTAGTAGTACAAGGTCAGCACGATTTTTTCCCGCTCGGGCATGCGGTTGATCGCGTCAGCGAGGATGTGCCGCATCTCCTCGACCTCATAGGCAGCCACCGGGCCTTCGCCGGAGTCCGCGATCGTGTCGCCGAGGGTCAGCGACTCGCCCCGATCCCCACCGACCGACAACATCTCGTCCAAGGCGACCAAGCCGACGAACGATATCTGGTTGAGCGTCTGCTGGAGCTGCTCATCGGTCATGCCGAGCTCTTGGGCGAGCTCCTCATCGGTGGGCGTCCGGTGCAGTTCCCCTTCGAGCTTTGCGTACGCCTTCTCCAATGCCCGCGCCTTGGCTCGCACCGAGCGGGGCACCCAGTCAATAGATCGGAGTTCGTCGAGAATGGCTCCCTTGATCCGCGCGATCGCGTAGGTCTCGAACTTGTACCCCCGACCGGGATCAAACTTCTCGATTGCGTCGATTAGACCGAAAATGCCGTAGCTGACCAGGTCGGCTTGCTCGACGTTCTGGGGAAGACCAACCGCGACCCGGCCAGCGACGTACTTGACGAGGGGCGAGTAGTGCACGATGAGCTGATCACGCACCTCGCGTGCGCCAGATGTCTTGTACTCGGCCCAGAGCCGTTCGATCTCGAGTGCGGCGTCGTCGTCCACCGGTGGCCCTTACGCTCGGGGGTGCGTCGCGTCAAGAACGGTGCGTAGCCGCTCCCTACTCACGTGAGTGTATAGCTGTGTCGTTGACAGGTCGCTGTGACCGAGGAGTTCCTGCACCACGCGGAGGTCGGCCCCACCGTCGAGTAGGTGGGTTGCGAACGTGTGGCGGAGCGCATGCGGATAGGTTGGGGCTTTGGCTCGGTGGTCGAGAATGCGCCGCACGTCCCGGGGCGAGAGGCCTCGTCCTCTGCGGTTCAAGAAAACCCGATCCGGGGGCGACTCGCTGGTCACCAGCTCCTCCCGTCCGCTCGTCAGCCAACGAGACAGCGCCTCGACCGCCGGTTGGCTCAACGGAACCCGACGCTGCTTGCCACCCTTGCCCCACACCACCAACGATCGGTTCGCAAGGTCGAGATCACCGAAGGTGATAGAGCAGAGTTCGCTGACCCGCAACCCGGACCCGTAGAGGAGTTCCAGAACGGCATCGTCTCGATGACGGATTGCGGGCAGGTCGTCGGCGACGCGCGCCGGCGGCTCGTCCAGCAACGCAGCCAGCTCGTCATCGCGCAGCACTCGCGGCAGGCGCGCTTCGCCTCGTGGTGCCGCCAAACCAAGGGACGGGTCGATTTCGACGCGCCCGGTACGGTGCAACCAGCCGAAGTAGCGCCGCAGCGATGACACCTTTCTCGCAACCGTCCGCCGCGAGTAACGACGTGTGTTCAAGTAGGCGAGATAACGGCGGAGTGACCGGCGATCGATCGCACTCGGGCCCGGCACACCGCCACGCTCAGCCCATTCGCAGAAAGCCGTGATGTCGCGACGATAGGCGGCAACGGTGTTGGCTGACACTGAGGCGAGCGACATGACGAACTGTTCGATCAGCCAAGGATCCGGACCGGCCACGGCACCCAACGCTACAACCAGGCTCGCCCACACGAGTGCTTGGCAGACGACACGAACAGGACGGCTCCTCACACTCGTCGTTCCCACTGACCAAGAGAACAGGTTCTCGGTCAGCGTCGATCGCGGATCAGTAGTCTTGCGGCCATGGCCCTTCGCACCCCTGCTGAATACTTCGCCAGCCTGAACGACGGCCGCACGCTCTTCTATCGAGGCAAGCGCGTCGAAGATCTCATGGCGGTGCCCGAGCTGCGCGTTGCGGTCGAGCACGCCGCCATCGACTACGAGGTTGCCGAGAACCCCGAGTACCGCGATCTCGCGGTCTGGAAGGATCCGGATTCCGGCGAGGAATACAGCGCGTATTACAAGATCCCTCGCACGAGTCAAGACCTGCTCGACCGGTCTCGACTCATCGAGACCTGCACCAGCCTCGGCGGGACGATGGTGACCCTGATCAAGGAGATCGGATCGGACGGGTTGTTCGCCCTGCTTCGTGTGCTCGAAGGCGAACCACTCGAGCGGGCAAAGGCGTTCTACGAGAAGTGCCGGGCCGGTGATTTCGCTGTCGCCGTGGCCCAGACCGACGTGAAGGGTAACCGTGCACTCGGGCCCAGTGCACAGGCCGATCCGGATCTGTACGTACGGGTCGTCGACCAGACCGATGACGGCATCGTCGTTCGCGGAGCGAAGTGCCACACCTCGATCGCCACCAATGCCGACTACATCATCGTCTTGCCGACCAGAGCGATGGGTCCCGAGGACGCCGATTACGCGGTGTCGTTTGTCGTCCCGACGAACGCGCGTGGTCTGGAGATGTACATCTCGTCCTATTCCGCCGGCGAGCGGGAGAGCTTCGATTTCCCACTGTCGTCGAAACACAAGATGCTCGAGACGCTCACGGTCTTCAATGACGTCTTCGTTCCGTGGGATCACGTGTTCTTGTGCCGCGAGCCCGACAAGGCTGCGCGCCTGGCGCTGACGTTCGTCGAATACCACCGGTTCACTGCGGTCTCCTACAAGCTGCCCCTCGTCGACCTCCTGGTAGGCGCAGCTGGCCAGATCGCCGAGATGAACGGGGTGATCAAAGCCGGCCACATCCGTGACAAGCTCACGATGCTGATCATGTATGCGGAGACGGTCCGGGCACTCACCCACATGGCGGCAATCAGAGCCCAGATCGACGAACGAACAGGCATCGCGTACCCCGATCCGCTCACGACCAACATGGCGAAATACACGTTTGCCACCCGCTACCACCAGGCCATCGAACTGGTTCAGGACTGTGCCGGCGGTCTGTTGGTGACCGGCCCCGGGGCCGAGGACTGGGCAAGCGATGAGGTACGGCCGGTTCTCGAGAAGTACTTCCAAGCTGCCGCCCCTGCCGAGGAGCGATTGAGGATGATGAACCTCATCGCCGATCTCACCGCGCGTGACTTCGGTGGCTACCACGCCGTCCTTGCAGTCCATGCCGAAGGATCGGTCGAAGCCGAGAAGCTGCAGACCTTCCGCAGCTACGACCCCGGTCCGGCCTACGCGTACGCCCGCCGATTGGCGGGGCTCGACTAAGCGCTCGACCGCTCTGGTCATCCCGCGAACTCGGTTTTGGCTCGGCGCTCAAACCATCCGCCGTGCTCGCTGACCCACCCCGCCTCCTCGAGTTGGATCAAGGCCAAGGTCACGACTTCGAGCGGCAGGTGAACGCGCGCCACGAGGTCTTCAAGCGTGGATGGTTGCCAACCGAGTGCATCGAGGATGAGGGCGGCGTTCCCCTCAGGGAGTGGACGCTGCTCAGCACTCGGGCGCCGAGCAGCCGGTGACATGCCCAAGCGAAGCAGCACATCAGTCGCGTCACAGCACACACCGAAGTCACGGAGGAGCGCGTTCGAGCCCTCGGCGGCCGGACTGCGGACTGGACCCGGCACCGCCATGACGTCACGGTCCCGCCGGATGGCCGCTGCCACGGTGCTCAGGGATCCGCCCCGCCGACGGGATTCGACGACGACCACCACATCCGCGAGTGCGGCAATCATCCGGTTCCTGTTGGGGAAATGCCACGCGCGCGGGGGTTCCCCAAGCGGCAACTCCGTGAGAACGACGCCGGCCTCGGCTACCTGGGACCAGAGCGCACGGTTGGCCGGCGGGTAGATCACATCGAGTCCACTACCGACAACGGCAATGGGTGGCGCTCCCCCGGCAGCAAGCGCGCCCCGGTGCGCCGCGGCATCGATCCCCAGCGCGAGCCCAGAGACCACCGATACCCCAGCCGCCGACAACGCATAGCCGAGTTCGAAGGCCGTGTCCCGACCCGCCTGGGTGCAGCGCCGCGTACCGATGATCGCGACACGGGGCCCGACCAGATCGTCGATGTCGCCCAACCAGCACACCACTGTCGGTGGCTCGGGATCCTCCACGAATGCCCCGGGATAACGAGCTGATCCCAATGCCGCCACGCCGACTCCCGCAGTGAGGTGACGGTCCAGCTCGGCCGCAGGGTCAAGGGAAGCAGCGTGGTCCTGCCAAGACTGGATGATTGGCGAATATTCCTCTGTGAGCATCGGTTCCCCGATACCTAGACCCAGTGCGCGACGGACTTGCGGATCACAACCGATCGACCCGTCACAGATACGCGACCACACCGTGCGCAAATCGCCGGCACGGTGCAGGACAAGGCGGCGAGCAGGACCGACCTCGGGTAGCGTCGCGATCGCCAACGCGAACGCCTCATCAGGCACCGAGTGGCTCATGCGATCCTCCGGTAATAGGCCCCGAGGTCGATACGCATCGCCAGCGCGACCGCGACGTGTCGGGAGTCGAGTGGCGGATCATCATCAGCGAGGTCAGCCAACGTGAGCGCGACTGCCCGCACTCGCTGCAGACCCCGTGCGCTCAGTTGGTTCTTGACAAGCGCCGCTTCGAGCAGGGCTCTCGCCGCCGGCTTGAGTGGGGCACAGTCCTCGAGCGCCTTGCTGGACAGCTGCGCGTTGGCATCGACCCCTCGCCTCCAGGCTCGTTCCCGGGCCCGACGAACACGTTCGGCAACGACCTCGGAACATTCTCCCGACGGACCCTCGATGAGTTCTCGCGCGGTCGGACGGGTGACCTTCACACGCAGATCGAATCGGTCAAGCAGCGGGCCCGAGATCCGTCGGCTGTAGCGCAGCAACGCGGCTGGCGAGCAACGGCACGCACCTGGTTGATCTGCTTCACCACAGGGACACGGGTTCATCGCCGCGACGAGCAGGAATCGGGCTGGAAAGGTCACCCGGTGATCGGCCCGAACCACCCGGACCGACCCATCCTCGAGCGGTTGACGGAGCGATTCCAGAACGTCGACAGAGAACTCCCCGAGCTCGTCGAGGAACAACACACCACCGTGAGCGAGACTTATCTCGCCCGGCTGCATCGCACCCGTCCCGCCGCCAACCATGGCCACTGCCGATGCTCCATGATGCGGCGCCCGTAGTGGCGGGACCCGAATTAGACCACCGGGCGGCAGCTCGGCTCCCGCAGCCGAATGAACCCGGGTTGTAGCCAATGCGGTCCGCAGGTCGAGAGGTGGCAAAAGCCCCGGCAAGCGTCGGGCGAGCATCGTCTTGCCCGCACCGGGCGGACCGACCATGAGCAGATGGTGACCTCCGGCTGCGGCCACTTCGAGAGCGCGACGGGCCACCTCGTGACCGCGTACCTCGCGCAAGTCTGGCGGATCTGCCGATGGTCCTGGCTCGACTGGCTCGGGCAGGTCAGGCCATGACGCTTCACCAGTCAGCGCCTCGACCAAGCTCCGCAGGTCAGGCGCGCACCGCACCTTGGGCTTACCGACCAGCAGTGCTTCAGAAACAGCGCTGGGCGGAACGACGACGACGTCGGTCTTGGCCGCGTCGACCATCGGAAGCATGCCCGGCACCTTACGGATCGACCCATCCAGACCCAGTTCCCCGATGAAAGTGACATCGTCGACCACTGACTGCGGCAACATCTCATATGCGATCAGCAAGCCGAGTGCCATGGCGACATCGAAGGACGCGCCGGTCTTGCGCAGGCCGGCGGGAGCCAGATTGACGGTGATCTTCTTGGCGGCAAGCGGCATACCGCTCGAGTGCAGGGCTGCCCGGACCCGATCTCGGGCTTCGCGACAGGAGGCATCAGGGCGACCGACGATCGTGAAGCCCGGAAGCCCTTGCGACATGTGGACCTCAACTGTGACGGGATAGCCGTCGACCCCGATGAGGCAGGCAGACGCCACGGTGGCGAGCATGAGCAGCTCCTCTGGACTAGGAGATGGCAGGCCCCGAGGCATCGGAGCGATCACACAACCAGGGGGCGGTTCACGGTCGCCGAGAACGCAGCGGCACTTGTCGGCCGCGTTTCGCGATAGCGAGAACACTACCGAACGGGTGCGACAGCGCAAGCCAAGCCGAGAACCGGCGGCTAGCCGGCACCTCAGAGCAGTACGTCGGCCATCCCAGTCGGTCCCGGAGCGCGCACGCCGAGCCTCGACCGGGCCGCTGACCGGCACCCCGCTCGCCGACTGCGGCAACGGTCAGTTCTTGGCACCTAGAACCTCTCGCTCGTAGCGAACCACGGCATTGATCTCGTCGTCGGTGAGGATTCCCTTCCAGGCCGGCATGCGGGTACCGTCCACCCCATCGACCACCTTCTCTACGTGCTTCTCGAAGGAGAGTCGGTCAGCGATCCCCTTGAACCCTGGGGCACTCTGGCCCTCCCCGTTCGCTCCGTGGCATGCCTGACAACGCGTTCGGTAGATGTCGTAGCCCTGGGCGAGCACCGGGTCGCTCGGGCGACTTGGTCCGGAACTGCAGCCAACCGAAGCGACGAGCCCACCAACCACGATGACGACGCTGAGAAGAATGGATCGGCGAGGAATCACAGCCGGACCCTAGCAACGTGCGGATCGAGGGCCAGCCCGGCGATGCACGAACCCGAGCGCAAACTCACCGCACCTCGCCGCGTTCCAGCAACGTGCGGATCGAGGGCCAGCCCGGCGATACTGCCGGTGTGGGATTCAACCCGTTCCGCAAACACCGACGATCCGCCAGCGACTACGTGATGGTCGCGTCGGCCCTGATCGTCTGCGGGCTCCTCGTACTCTGGGCGATCCGGGGCTGAGAGAAGAGGACTGACTCCGCATGATCTGGAGCTTCAGCGACGACGAGGTCGAAGTGCGACGCGTCCAGCCGTATGAAGCCCGCAAGCTCTACCTCTGTCCTGGCTGTAACCGTGACATCCCTCCTGGTACCGGACACATCGTCGCGGTACCGAAGTCCGCGCCGGACCTGAGACGGCACTGGCACAAAGGCTGTTGGGAGAAGCGCCACCACCGGCCACCAGCCCGCCGTCGCGGCGGCTAAGGCCTCGGCCTGGCACTTTGCTGCCACAACCCGCCCTGCCAGGCGTGCACGTTGCACGTCGGGGTCGCGGCGACTACGGCCTGGCATGGCCCTGTCATAGACCGCCCGTATGCTGCCCCCGTGGAATTGCTCTTCGTCCGCCACGCACAACCCGCTTGGTCGCGCAACGGCCTGAGCGTCGATGACCCCGAACTGACTCCGATCGGCCACGAGCAGGCTGCGCTCCTGGCCAAGCGCCTATCGGCAGTAACCGTCGACGAACTGCTCGTCTCCCCCCTCATCCGAGCCCGGCAGACGGCCGAACCGATCGCAGACGCGCTTGGGCTCGAACCGGTCGTCGAACCCTGGCTGGCAGAGATCGCAGCACCAGAGTGGGAGGGAACGCCGACTGAAGAAGTCGAGCGAATATTCCGCGAGAACCGGGAACGCGGTGTGGACGAGCTTTGGGACGGTCTCCCTGGCGGTGAGAGCTTCCGCGATTTCCACCGCCGGGTCACCAACGGGGTCATCGGCTTGCTCGAGAGGCGTGGCGCCGAGCCGGTCACCGAGTTTCCGCCGTTGTGGCAGCTCGCCGATCGCGATGCCCGCATCCTTGTCGTCGCCCATGCCGGCACCAACGCCACCGCAATCGGTTGGCTGCTCGGGATCGCTCCGGTTCCCTGGGAGTGGGAGCGCTTCGTTTCCTTCCACGCTTCGGTGAGCACCCTCCAACCGATTGCCATCAGCGGCGCCCATGCGTTCAGCCTCGTACGCTTCTCCGACGTCAGCCACCTGCCCGAAGAACTCCAGACCCGCTGAACAACAGGAGAGACCTTGCCAAGCGAGCAATTCACCCACATAGCCGCCCTGCTCTCGGCCACGCGGTTGCGACCCGATACGCCCCTCGACGAACAACGCCAAGCGATCGAAACGCTCGGTGCCACGGTGCCGATCGCGGACGGTGTCACCGTCGAGCCGGACCAGATCGGCTCGGTCCCAGCTGTTTGGCTCGAGCCCATCAACGCGGCCCCTGGGCGCACCCTGATCTATCTCCATGGTGGTGGCTACAACATTGGCTCGATCAAGAGCCACCAGGCGATGGTCTCACGCCTCGCAGTGACGGCCCGTGCCCGTTCACTGCTCATCGACTATCGCCTCGCTCCCGAGCATCCCTTCCCCGCAGCGCTCGACGACGCGGCCGCCACTTACCGCGCACTGATCGACGAGGGTTCGGAGCCGTCCCGCTTGGTCGTCGCTGGGGAATCAGCGGGCGGTGGGCTCACAGCTGCGCTGCTGCTTCGCCTCAAGCATGAGCAGATGCCAATGCCCGCCGCGTGCGTGTTGTTCTCTCCTTGGCTCGACTTGGCCGGTTCTGGTGACAGCATGGCCACCAACGCCGGAAGCGACATCATCCTTGATCCGGCAACTCTCGACTGGTGGGCTGCGAACTACGCCGGTGAACGGCTCAGCGACCCACTGGTATCGCCACTGTTCGGTGATCTGGTCGGGCTTCCGCCTTTGCTCATTCAAGTCGCCGGCAAAGAAGTGCTCCTCGATGATGCACGTCGTTTCGCGGCGAAGGCCAAGGCCGCGGGGGTGGACGTCGAACTGACCGAGTTCGACGAAATGTGCCACGCCTGGCAGCTTTTCGCCGGACTCGTCCCCGAAGCCGACGAGGCACTCGCCGAAGCCGGCGACTGGATCAACCGTCACCTCATCCCACACTGAGCCCGTTTGAACCGGCAACCAGCAAGGTCCGCTATTGAACCGTGAGCCGCTCTTTGATTGGTTTGGGTGCTGCCAACGTTTGAACCGGCAACCAGCAAGGTCCGCTATTGAACCAGCTGCGGCACAGAGGCGCCGACCAAGCCCCCGGTGCGGCTTGGCAACGTACCCGGCAACTCGATCGGCAGCGGGGCGGCACAAAGGCGCCGACCAAGCCTGTTTGGGTTCACAACGCCCGGAGCTCGGTCAGAACGCGCCTTCGATCACCTCGAGCTCGCCACCCAACACGGTGGCAACATCGAAACGGATCTCACGAGGTCGGATCGGCGACGTCTCCAACCACTTTGCCGCGAGCTGCCGGATCCGCTGACGTTTGCGATACGTGACCGCCTCCCCCGGCGTCCCGTAGGCGTCGGTCGTGCGTGCTTTGACCTCGCAGAAAACGATCAAGCGATTCCGGCACACGACCAGATCGAGTTCCCCTTCGCGGCACCGCCAATTGCGATCGAGCACCTCGTAACCGTGCGATTCATACCAGGCAGCTGCGAGAGACTCACCGTAAGCCCCAAGCGCTTGGCTGGCCCGGGTCATCCCACAGCACCCGTGTCGCCGAGGTGCAACGACTCATCCCTGGGCAGCTGCTCGATGTTGACGTCCTTGAAAGTGATCACCCGCACGACGGGGACGAAACGGTTCTGTCGGTAGAGATCCCAAACCCAGGCGTCCCGCAGCTCGAGGCTGATCATGCTGCGCCCAGCCTCGTGTTCAATCGTGGTTTCCACCTCGTTGCACAGGTAGAACCGCCGTTCGGTCTCCACGACGTACCTGAACATCGGGTAGACGTCGCGGTACTCACGCTCGAGCTGGAGCTCGAGGTCGGCCTCATAGCTTTCAAGATCCTCGATGCTCACGACTCACCTTCCGGGTGAGAGCGTCCCTGAGTGCGTGGAGACCCCATGGGCGTAAGCGCCGAAGCCCCGCCCAGCTGCACGCTCGTCAGTCGCGTTTTTCCTTGATCTTGGCCGCCTTACCAACTCGGTCACGCAGGTAGTAAAGCTTGGCTCGGCGGACATCGCCACGGGTGACAACCTCGATCTTGGCAATCGTTGGCGAATGCAATGGGAAGGTGCGTTCCACCCCGACGCCGTAACTGACCTTCCGCACCGTGAACGTCTCACGGGCACCCGAACCTTGGCGCCGGATGACAACGCCTTGGAACACCTGGACACGTTCCTTGTTGCCCTCAACCACACGGACATGCACCTTGAGCGTGTCACCGGGACCGAACGACGGGACGTTGTCACGGATGCTGCGCATGTCGACGAGATCAATAGAGGAGTTCATTGCAGGGCTCTCCTGAGAGCGACTCGAGCGGTTCGGCACCAGGCCACCCGGGTGGGCGGCAAATCCGCGCTGTGTGAGGAAGACGAAGAATACGCCGCAGCAGTCGGCCTCCACAAAGCCGCCGTGCAGGGAACAGACCTCGTCATCCTCACCTCGATCAGACCACGGGGGTGGGGCGATCAGACCACGGGTGGGAATTCGTCAAGAAGACGCTCTTCCTCCGGTGTGAGCCCACCTCTGGCCTCGATCAAATCTGGACGATCTCGCAGGGTCCGGTGAAGCGCTTGGGCCCGCCGCCAACGAGCGATCTTGCCGTGATCACCCGAACGCAAGACCTCCGGCACCTCCATGCCGCGAAAGGATGCAGGCTTGGTGTACTGCGGGTATTCGAGCAACCCGTCGGCAAATGACTCCTCCTCCGCCGAACTTCGGTTTCCCATCACCCCGGGCACTAAACGCCCGACCGCTTCGAGGACGACCATCGCAGCAACCTCGCCACCGGCCAACACGTAATCGCCGATCGAGAGCTCACCATCGACGATTGCCCGCACTCGCTCGTCAACACCCTCGTAGCGCCCGCAGAGCAGTGAGAATCCTTCGAGCGCGGCCAAATCCTTCACGAGCTCCTGGTCGAGACGGCGTCCGCCTGGACCGAGGAGAAACAGCGGGCGAGGCGGAGCGACTCGCTCGACCGTGACGAAGATCGGCTCAGCCATCATCACCATGCCGGCTCCGCCGCCGTAGGGCGTGTCGTCAACCGAACGATGAGGATCCTCGGCCGCTTGACGGAGGTCATGGACGCGGATGTCGAGCAAGCCCCGTTCGCGCGCCTTGCCGAGCAAGCTTTGGCGGGCGAACCCGTCGACCATTGTCGGGAAGATTGTCAAGATGTCGATGCGCATAGCGGGGGCTCAGGAACTCGCGCGACGCCTTGGCCGGTCATCCTTCGGCTCATCTTCGGCGTCGTCGAACAGTCCAGCGGGGACGTCGACGACGATACGCCCCGGGCGGGTCTGATCGGTCACGAAGGTGAGGGGAACCAGAGCCCCTGAGTCCAGTTCGAGCAGATCGCTCGCTGGGTTGTCGACCACCGCGATCACGGTTCCCCGAACGGTTCCATCAACCTCGACGACGGTGGAACCGATCAGTTCGTGAACCCAAAGTTCGTCGCCACGCGGCCCGGGCTCTGCTCGCAGCACCAGACCGCGCAGAGCCTCAGCCGCATTCCGGTCAGCGAATCCTTCAAACCGTACGATCCAACGCTCATTGTGCCGGCGGGCCGCGACCACGACCAGGGTCCCCTGCTCTGACTCCAGACGCGCACCTGGTTTCACCCGGTCCAAATTGTTGGTTGTGAAGCGGACAACCACTTCACCACGCAGACCGTGCGGCTTGTCGATACGTCCGACCTCGAGCAGCACCGTGCCCGACCAGAACCTGGATCAGTCGACGAACTCGATGTCGACGTCTGTGCCGTCCTTGACCGCAGCTGCCCGAACGACCTGCCGAATCGCTTGGGCGACCCGGCCGCGCTTGCCTATGACCCGCCCCATGTCACCTTGGGCCACATAGACGTTCAACTGCGGCTTGCGCCGTGACTCATCAACTTCGATGCGAACCGAATCGGGATCATCGACAAGCTCACGCACGAGGTACTCGAGCACATTGCGCGCCGTTGCCGCCGGGACGCGGTTGTGGTGATCGACCTCGTCGAGCTCGTCGGCATCGGGATCGTCGGTCGTCCCGCCCACAGGACCTTCCGTCACGACGCCGCCTTCGTTCCCTTGAACTCGTCCCAAGCGCCGGAGATCTTCAGGAGCCGCTCGACCGTGTCGGTCGGCTGTGCACCCCTCCGGAGCCAGGCGACGGCCTTGTCATTGTCGATGGCGATCGCAGACGGTTCCCTCCGCGGGTCGTAATGGCCGATGATCTCGATGAACCGGCCGTCACGGGGGGAGCGGGAGTCGGTCGCGACGATGCGATAGGTCGGTTGCTTCTTCTTGCCCATCCGCATCAGACGGAGCTTTACCACGGTGGTTCTCGATTCCTCTGGTCGAACGTTGACGCACAGCCGAAAACGGCCCTCAATGGTGCCCGCATCGGCGAGCCGGAGCAAACCCAGAAAGAATCAGCGAGCGCCAGGGAAGTTGTCGAAACCCCCGAGGCCCCCGCCTGCCTCCCCCATCAACTCGCCGAAACCAGCGGGCAACCCGTCGTCTTGGAGGCCGGGGAGGGCCAGTTTCGGCTTCTTGGGCGTCACCCGACCACCTCCTTTCGGGGTCACGCGGCCACTCCCTTTCGGGGTCACGCGGCCCCCAGTGCCAGACCGGGCGGCTCCGGTGCCCTTCTTCTTACGCTCGTCTTTTCGCGCCTTGCGCATCTTCTTGGAACCGAAGCCGAACGACTGCTTCATGATGTGCTGCATCTGCTTGAACTGGGTCAGCAGATTGGCGACATCTTGAGGCTGGGTACCGGACCCTGCAGCGATACGGGCCCGGCGCGACGCGTCGATCAAGTCTGGCCGGCGCCGCTCCTGCGGGGTCATCGAGTAGATGATCGCCTCGACCTTTGTCAGCTCTCGGTCGTCGATTTCCTGATTGCGCAACTCCTTGGGGACACCCGGCAGCAGTTTCATGAGACTGGTCAAGCTGCCCATCTTCTTGACCTGCTGCATCTGCTCGAGGAAGTCCTCAAGGGTGAACTGACCTTCGATGAGTTTCGCGGCGGCCTCTTCGGCTTGCTCCTTCTCGTAGACCGCCTCTGCCTTCTCGATGAGGGTGAGCACATCACCCATGCCGAGGATGCGCCCAGCCAACCGGTCAGGGTGGAAGAGATCGAAGTCCTTGAGCTTCTCGCCGGTCGAGGCAAACGCGATCGGCTTGCCGACCACCTCTTTGACCGACAGCGCGGCGCCGCCGCGTGCATCGCCATCTAGCTTGGTGAGGATCACCCCGTCGAGTTCGAGAGTGGCGTGGAACGCCTCGGCCGTGTTCACCGCATCCTGACCGGTCATCGCGTCGATGACGAGGAACGTGTAATGCGGCTGAACGGCCTCGGAGATTTGACGGACTTGCTCCATCATCTCCTGGTCGATCGCGAGCCGACCGGCAGTGTCGACGATGACCACGTCACGGCCCAATCGGCGAGCTTCAGCAAGACCGGCACGCGCTACCGACACCGGGTCAGTCGGCTCGCTGAAAACTGGAACTTCGATCTGGTTGCCAAGCGTCCGCAGCTGTTCAACTGCCGCAGGCCGCTGCAGGTCGGCCCCCACGAGCAAGGGATTGCGACCCTGGCTCTTGAACCAGCGGGCGAGCTTGGCCGAGTTCGTCGTCTTACCCGAGCCCTGTAGGCCAGCCATGAGCACGACCGTTGGCGGCCTAGAGGCGTAGGTGATGCGAAGGGTCTCCCCCCCGAGCGTGTTGATCAGTTCCCGGTGAACGGCCTGAACGACCTGTTGGAACGGGTTGAGCGCCTTGCTCAGCTCCGAGCCGACCAAATCCTCCCGAACTCGGGCAATGAAGTTCTTGACGACGCGAAAGTTGACGTCGGCTTCGAGCAGAGCGAGCCGGATCTCCCTCAGGACTTCGTCAACGTCGTCCTCGCTGAGGCGACCCCGACCCCGGATACGAGCGAAGATGCCCTCGAGCCGGTCAGAGAGTGCTTCGAACATGAAACCTTGATGCTACCCGCGCCACGAACCCGGAAAGACCCGAGCTCGTCGAGGGCCCGGCTGGTACGCTCCGACTCCGGTAGATCTCACCCCGAGGCCTCGGTGAGGGAGGGTCAGGCGTCGGCGTCTGCACCCGCATCGCCATTCCGGCTGCCAGGACGAGCGCCGTCGGTTAGGCTCTCACCGGGTCGATCGTCGCGTCTGAGGTGATCGCCAGCCTGGTCGCCTTCGCCTGTTGTGGGAACCTCTCTCGTACCAGCTGGGCCAGGCGATTCGGTGGTTGCGACGATCAACTGATTGTCGACGTCCAAGACCCCAGGAACGCAGGCCGCGACCCGCTCGAGCTCAGCACGCCCCTCAACGTGGGGAACCTCACCCTTCAGGATCACCCTGCCCCCAAGGACATTGAGACTCGGTTGGGGCAGGTGCCAGGTCCGAGGTGAGTGGCTCAATTCAAAGGCCACCTTTTCTGCCAACTCGTCGTCCGAGAGCCCACGTCGGGTGAACACGTCGCGAAGTCGGTCTCGGAGCTGGCGGCCCGGCCAGGGCGCAATCAACAAGCCCAGGACCAGACCAGAACCGAAGAGGATCGTGCCTTTCCAGCCCATCAAGCGAGCAGCACGGCTGCTGACCATCACCGGTGCACGACCTACCCGATAGCCGAGCCGGACCGATACCCCAAGCAGTCTCAACGCCAGTCTGAAGGGCAGCAACAAAATCCTGATCAAGAACACGACAAACCTCCACGTACAGATAAGGCGACCGCGTCTCGCGTTGACATGACCACCCCCGGCTGACGGATGAGGTTCTCCCTCGATGAGGCGAGAACATCACCCGAAGGGGGGTTGAGGGAGTTCATGCAAAAAGAGCCTCGACGAACTCGTCGGGATCGAAGGGAACGAGATCATCAACGGTTTCACCTAAGCCGACGAGCTTGACTGGGATCCCGAGCTTCTCCTGAATTGCGAAGATGATGCCGCCCTTGGCCGACCCGTCGAGCTTGGTGAGCACCACGCCGGTGAGGTCCACCGCCTCGGTGAACTGCTGGGCTTGGACAAGGCCGTTCTGCCCCGTCGTTGCGTCGAGCACCAGCAACACCTCGCTGACGGTGCCGGCGCCTTTCTCCGCGACGCGTCGCACCTTGCGCAACTCCTCCATCAGGTTGACTTTGGTGTGGAGCCGGCCCGCAGTGTCGGCCAACACGACATCAGCGTTGATCGCGGCCGCACGCTCGACTGCGTCGTAAATAACTGCGCTCGGATCCCCCCCTTCGTTGCCGCGCACGCACTCCGCGCCAACGCGATCAGCCCACGTCTCGAGTTGCTCGGCTGCTGCAGCCCGGAAGGTATCCCCGGCCGCCATCACGACCGTCCTGCCCGCGTCGATCTCGCGCTTGGCGACCTTGCCAATTGTGGTGGTCTTTCCAACCCCGTTAACTCCGACGAACAACCACACCGATGGGCTGGTCTCCGCATGGTGGAGCTCTCTGTCATACCCCGACAGTCGTGTCTTCATCTCGCCTTTGAGTGCATCGAGCAGTTCGGAGCCCTCCGTCATGCCTTCGGCCCGGACCCGTTCCCGCAGATGATCGAGCAGTTCCTGCGTCGCCTCAACACCGACGTCGGCACCTATCAGTGCGTACTCGAGCTCCTCCCAGGTCTCATCGTCGATCTTGCTCCGGCGCAGGGCACCGAACACCCCAGCCAACTTCTCTCGTGCTTTGGCAAGACGGTCACGGAATCGAGGTTTGACGGGCACCGTCGGGGCCTCTGCCGGGATCTCTTGGTGCCTATCCGGCAACACCTCCGACACGAGTTCTTCGTTCGGACCGGCCTCGGCGGTTGGTGCCGACCCTGCTGACCCTTCGAGCCCGGTCGCCCCGTCAGCCCCTTGCGGAACAGCGATCGCCTCCCCCGCCGCCGCAGCCGAGACGGCTTCAGCTGCTTCCCGTTCAAGGCGTTCCCGCTCCTCAATGCGGTCGATCATCTCGGCCTTGCGTTGGGCGACGTCCTGCTTGATCTCTTCAGGCAGGCCAACTCGTGCTTCGGGAGGTGGCTCAAGCGGAAGCCGACGCCGACGCTTGACGACGAGTCCTGCAGTGACGCCGAGAATCACTGCCAAAAAAGCGGCGAGCAGAAGGATTTCCATGGTCGAAGCAGCCTATCCACCGCGACTAGCCGCAGACGCTTCGACCGCCGGCCGACCTACTCCAAACCCCCAACTCCACGAGGAGATGCGCTCGTCGGCTTGACGACAGCTCAGCCGCCTACTCCAGGCTTTGCGGTCAGCTCGACCTCGATGGTCCGGGTCTGACCACCGCGATCGACTTCGAGCACGACCCGGTCACCGGGGCTGTGGCCTGCGATTCGAGCCGACAGGTCCGTCGGGTTCTTCACCGGATTCCCGTCGATCGCAGTGATGAGATCGCCAGGTTCGAGCCCGGCCTTGTCAGCTGGCGTGCCGACCAATACGCGTGCGATCTGCGCGCCAGCTCGGCCATCAGTGCTGGTAGGCCGAGTCTCCACCCCCAGATAGCCCTTCGCGAGAGATTCGCCCCGCTGGATCTTGTCGGCAATGGTCTTCGCGGTTTGGATCGGGATCGCAAAACCAATTCCGCTGTTGTCGCCCGAACGACTGAAGATCGATGCGTTGATCCCGATGACTTCACCACGTCGATTCGCCAGTGCACCTCCCGAGTTGCCTGGGTTGATCGGCGCGTCCGTCTGGATCATGTTGACAGCGACACCGGTCTCGCCACTCACTGGCCGGTCGACCGCGCTCACGATGCCAGCGGTGACGGTCGACTGCAGGCCGAAGGGGCTCCCAAGAGCGATCGCCATCTGTCCGACAACGGGGGGATCTTCAGCCAACCGGGCCGGAGTCAGCCCCGAACGATCGATATCGACGACAGCGACATCCGAGGACACGTCAGTGCCCAGCACGCGACCCGTGCTGACCGAACCGTCAGAGAGCCTGACCTTGACGGTCCGACTGGATCCCACGACGTGTGCGTTGGTCAGGATCAAGCCGTCCGCAGTGTAGATAACCCCCGACCCGAGCCCATCGCCGTTCTCGATCTGCACCACCGAAGGACTGAGCACCTTGGCCACCTCCGCGGCCGGCTCGGACGCATCCCCGGCAACGATCGGCGTCGCCTCCTGATTGGTAGCGGACGGTGCAAGCGTTCCCGTGGAGCGCAGGTTTCTGGTGACCTCGCTCGCAAACCAGCCTGTCGCGATCAAGCCGGCCGACAAGGCAACCGCGGCGACCACCCGTCCCCCACCCCCTCGCCGGGTGGGAGGAGGAGAGGAAGCGGTTGGGGGTGGGGGCGGTGGCGTCGGGACCCCAGTGGCCGCTGTGGACCGGGGCCACTCGAACGGACTGGCGTTGAGACCAGCAACTGGTCGGACACCGTATGACGAATGGCTCGTCCCTGGATCGACACCAGCGGTCGGCGTCTCGTCGTTCACTGGCGGATGTAGCGACGAGCGATGAGGCCATTCAGACCTCGGGGAATCAGACCCTGTCCTGTTCCACAGCGAAGCTGACATCGCGTACGTCCTTCAAACCTCGATCTGAGCTCACGATACGAACTTCCAGCGAAAACCGAAGTAAAGAACGGAAGTCCCAAGCAAAAAACGATCGTCACACCAAAGACTTCGCGCCGTGCGCCAAACCGGGTTGCGCCTTCGCCATGCGGATCGTCTCGTCATGCTTCGACCACGCGGCTTCCGGCGCCATCGCCCCCGACCTCGCTACCCGCCAGGTGCGCCGACCGGAAGCCAGATAGCGAAGGTCGATCCGACCCCGAGCTGTGACACGAGACGGACCGTCCCGCCATGAGACTCAGCGATCTGCCGAACGATGGTCAGCCCCAGACCGCTTCGGCCGGATGAGGACGCGTCGTCTTCATCTCCTCGGAAGAACCTCTGGAACACCCGGCTCTGATTCTCGGGCGCGATCCCAGGCCCTTCGTCGGACACCGCAAGCCAGGCCCACGGTCCGTCGACCCCGGTCGAGATCGTGACCTTTGACCCCTCGGGTGCGAGCCGTACCGCGTTGGCCAACAAATTGGCCAGTGCTTGCCGGAGCGCGTGGCGGTCCGCGATGACGACGACCGGACCTGAGAGGTCGAGGACGATCCCGAGACCCCGCGCATCCGCCGGTGCACGGAACTCGAGCGCCCCTTCCCTCGCGATCGCCGAGAGATCGACTGGTTCGGTGACCCGCGCCGTCGACCCCCGGCGGGCATACAGCAACAAGTCATCGACGAGTCGAGTCATCCGGTCCGTCGATCGCTCACACACCTCAAGCGTGTGACGCAACTCTTCTGGCGGTGCCGCGGGATCAGCCAGAGTCACCTCCAAGTTGGTCCGCATGACCGCCAGCGGGTTGCGCAACTCGTGCGAAGCCTCATGAATGAAGCGACGTTGCTCGTCGAAGCCTTCTTGGATCCGGTCGAGCATCTCGTCGAACGTGTCAGCCAGGTCCTTCAGTTCATCCGGCGGGCCATCGAGCCGGATGCGACGACCCAGATCGGTTGCCTGGATCTCGCGGGCCACGGCGGTTATGTGGCCGATCGGCCGCAACACCCGGCCCGACACCACCCATCCAACCCCCAGACTCGCCCCGAACAACCCCAGCAACGTCGCGAACGAATATGTGCGGTACGTCTCGAGTGCTCGCTGGTTGGCCTGATGTTCGATCTCTCGGGCGTGATCACGGATCTGCTTCTCACCGATTGCAACGATCTCGCCGAACTCATTGACCCAGACCGCCGGATAGGTCTTGTAGATCTGTTCATCGCTGAGTGACCGGGCCAACCCCGCGTAGATCGCGCCGACGACGAGCATCGCCAAACCGAACAACACGACGGAGTAGATGAGGGTGAGGCGGAACCGGATCGAGCCCATCCAGGATGGAAGTGCTCCCGCAGCAAGCTCCCAACGCCGGATCGGACCAGTCGACTGGTTCCCCGTAGCCATCACTCCGTCCACTGGTCAGTCAGCCTCGATCAATCGGTAGCCGCGGCCGATAACCGTCTCAATGATCTGCGGTTCTCCTCCCGCAGTCAGCTTGCGCCGCAACGTCCCCACTGTCACGCGGACCGTGTTGGTGAAGGGGTCAGCGTTTTCATCCCAGACGTGCTCGAGCAACATCTCTTGCGACAGGACCTTGCCCGCGTTGGCCATGAAATAGCGCAGGAGCGCGAACTCCTTCGCGGTGAGGTCGAGCTCCCGGTCACCTCGCCATGCACGATGACGAGCAGTATCAAGGACCAGGCCGTCAACCTGGAGCAGCGAGGTCGAGGACGAGGCCTCCCTCCGCAGCAGCGATCGGATCCGAGCACTCAACTCCGGGAAGGCAAAGGGCTTCACCAGGTAATCGTCAGCCCCATCATCGAGCCCCGCGACCCGGTCTTCGAGTGCATCTCGCGCGGTGAGCATCAGAATTCGCGGCATCGGCTCGCGCGTCTCGCCGGCCCGGATACGCCGGCACACTTCTCGCCCGTCAATGCCGGGCATCGTGATGTCGAGACAGAGCAGGTCGTACGCGTTCACTGCCACCTTGTCGAGCGCCTCCTCCCCGCCGTAGGCCACGTCGACCGCGTAGCCCTCCCGTCGGAGACCGCGAGCAATGGCGTCGGCAAGCTCTGCCTCGTCGTCGACGACCAACAAACGCATGCCGTTGACGGTATCGCCGCTCGCTGTGCTCACCCCGGCGCACTGTCCTGGCCTCGTCGCTCGCCAACCATCGGCTCACGAGCTTCCTGCACGCACACATCGTTCGCGCCGAGCGCGTAAACAGGTGGTAAATGACCCGCGGTACATGACTCGCCAAATCTGCGCCATGTTGGCGGGGCGGGGCCCGTAGAGCGCGTTGGGCCTTTATCGTGGATTTCGGCGCGCCGTGGTTGAGTGCCGCCCACAGCCGACTCGCTTGCTCTTGAGGAGCTCTGATCCATGAACAACGACGTACCGCCGTCACAACCGAGCCCCACCGAACCCATACGGCCCGACTCCCCAGCCCCGACGAACACCCCTTTGGTCGACCAGGCCCACAGCAACGTCTCCGGCGCTCCCACACCGCCACCGACGAGCGCATCACCGCCATCGCCTGAAGCGGCTCGCTCCATCGAGCGGGCCCTCATGGAGATGAAGAAGGTCATCGTGGGTCAAGACCGCGCGATCGAGCGCATGTTCGTCTGTCTGCTCACCGGCGGTCACTGCTTGCTCGAAGGTGTCCCCGGTCTGGCCAAGACGCTGGCCGTGGAAACGCTGGCGACCGTGGTGGGTGGCTCCTTCACCCGCCTCCAGTTCACCCCGGACATGCTGCCGGCAGACATCGTCGGCACCCGCATCTACCGCGGATCGACGGAACAGTTCGACATCGAACTCGGGCCGGTATTCGCCAATTTCGTGTTGGCCGACGAAATCAACCGAGCCCCAGCCAAGGTGCAGTCCGCCCTTCTCGAGGTCATGGCGGAAAAGCAGGTGTCGATTGCGGGCAAGACCTTCGAGGTGCCACTGCCGTTCCTCGTGCTGGCGACCCAGAACCCCATTGAGCACGAAGGTGTGTACCCGCTCCCTGAGGCCCAACGCGACCGATTCCTCATGAAGGTGGTCATCGGTTACCCCAGCCCCGTCGAGGAGATGGAGATCGTTCACCGAATGGGGGTCAACCCACCGTCGGCCCGACAAATTCTCACCCTCGATGATCTCGTCGCACTCCAGCACGCAACCGATCAGATCTACGTCGACCACGGCGTGGTCGATTACGCGGTGAGTCTCGTTCTGGCGACTCGAGATCCCCTGTCTTTCAATCTTCCCGAACTGGTCGATTTGATCAGCTTCGGCGCCAGCCCTCGAGCCAGCCTCGGGCTTGTTGCCGGCGCCCGAGCACTTGCGTTGATGCGAGGCCGGACCTATGCGCTACCCCAGGACGTGTTCGACATCGCTCCAGACGTGTTGCGACACCGCTTGGTGCTGTCCTATGAGGCGCTGGCACAAGGGTTGACCGTCGAGCAGATCCTGGCTCGGATCTTGTCAACGGTTCCGGCTCCCCGCGTCGCGCCGACGCAAGACCCGGCCGCCTATCAGGCTCCTTCACCCACTCCCACACCCGTACCCGGTAGTTGGGCCGCACCGAGCCACTGAGCGACACCGACCCCATGACGGTCTCACTCCAAGCCGAATCCGGGCACGAGCCCCCGAACATATCGATTGGCCCGTCGGCCGAAATCCTTCGGCGGCTGGAGCTGGCCATCACGCGGCGACTCGATGGGCTTCTGCACGGTGACTACAGAGGACTGGTTCCCGGTCATGGCTCGGAACTGGGCGAGACCCGTGTCTACCAAGCTGGCGACGACGTGCGCCGCATCGACTGGAACGTCACGGCCCGAATGACCGAGCCCCATGTCCGAGAAACGATCGCGGACCGGGAACTGGAGACCTGGGCGCTAGTCGACCTGTCGGCTTCCCTCGGTTTCGGTACCGCCCGATGCGAAAAACGTGATCTCGCCTTCGCCGCCGTTGCGGCCCTCGGTTTCATCACCCAGCGTACGGGGAACCGGTACGGTGCGCTGACCTTGGAAGGTCAGTACAGCCAGACGATCCCGGCTCGCACCGGGCGAACGAATCTCCAGGCACTCCTCCAACGAGTGTTGCAATCGGCCCGAAACGAATCCCAAAGCTCGCCGGACCTCGGGGCAGGGATCTGTCGGCTTCGGGGCGTCATGAAACGCCGAGGACTCGCAGTGGTGATCTCTGATTTCCTGGATCCCGGCGACTGGGCAAAAGAGTTGCGCGCTGTGTCGAGCCGGCACGAAACGCTGGCGATCGAGATCGTCGATCCCCGAGAGCTCGAGCTACCGGACGTCGGCGTCGTTGAATTGCGCGACCCCGAATCAGGTGCGGTCCTGGAGCTGCAGACCTCTGACCGGCGGGTGCGCGAACGCTTTGCGTCCGCTGCACGCGAGCAACGCAACGCGATCGCTCGCGCTATTCGCGACTCAGGCGCCGACCATCTCGTCCTCCGGACCGACAGCGACTGGCTGCTCGACCTCGTACGCTTCGTCTCCTGGCGCCGTGAGCGCATGGAATCGTTGTCGAGGGTGCACCGATGACCTTCTTGTCTCCCGAACGTCTCTGGCTGATTGCCGGGGTGGTTGCGTTGGGCACCGTCTACGTCGTGCTACAAGCCCGTCGCCCCCGCTACACGATGAAGTTCACCAACCTGGCCTTGCTCGCGTCAGTCGCGCCGTCTCGCCCGGGTTGGCGTCGCCATGTCCCAGCGACTCTGTTCCTGGTGGCCATGGTCATCCTCGTATTGGGCTTTGCTCGCCCGGCACGCCAGGAACGCGTACCCAAAGAACGCGCCACAATCATCATGGCGATCGACACCTCGCTGTCGATGATGGCCACCGACGTGGCACCAAGCCGGATCGACGCAGCCAAAGCAGCGGCGAAGTCGTTTGCCGACATCCTCCCGCCGCAACTGAATGTCGGGCTCGTGGCCTTCAACGGGCGAGCCACGCTCAAGGTTCCGCCAACAACTGATCGTGAGCGGCTGAAGAAGGGGATCGATTCCCTCGAACTCGGTGAACGGACGGCGATCGGCGAGGGGATCTTCACGAGCCTCGACGCGATCGAAGCTGCACCAGCCGACGGCGAAGGCAGGCCACCCGCGCACATCGTCTTGATGTCCGATGGGGAAACGACCGATGGCCGACCCAATGGGCTAGCCGCGCAAGCGGCCAAAGAGGCGGGCGTGCCGGTCTCGACCATCGCCTTTGGGACCGACGAAGGAACGATCAGACTCCCCGGCGAACCGATGGCACAACGAGTCGCGGTCAACCGCCCCGCGCTCGAGGCTATCGCTGACCAGACAGGAGGGAAGTTCTACTCCGCAGTGACCGAGGGTCAACTGCGTGAGGTCTACGAGAACATCGGCACCCAGATCGGCTACACGACCGAGGAACGGGAGATCGCGGCAACCTTCACCGGCGCCGGTCTCGCCGTACTCGCGCTCGCTGCGGCCTTAAGCCTGCTCTGGTTCAGCCGCCTGCCGTAGCCCCGCGTCTTCGGTCCCCCTAGAAGTCCCCCCGGTTCCTTTTGGGGAACTAGAACCGCCAGGCACGCCGACACCTAGTGGTACGACCCCGTCCGTTCCACATCAGGATGGTCGGTGAACCTGATCTCGCCAGGCACGCCAATCGCGATCATGTCTAACTAGAAGACACTCCTGTTTTCCAAGCAACAGAAAATCATGTTCCACAGGAGAAATTTGTACGAGTTATAGACATTCTTGTTTTTCTCTGTTACGGTGTCGGCGGTCAGCCAACCGGCGACCTCGAAGATCTCAGTATCGGGCTCGACAAGGGGAGGGGTGCGATGGCCGACACCAAGCTCATGGATCGGAGAACAGCACTGAAGCTGGCAGGCGCTGGTGCCGCAGCCGCCGCGTTCGGCGGTTTCGGGGGACTGCTGCGCGCACCCAAGGCCAGCGCTGCGGTCGACGGCTTTGGACTACGCATCGTCGAAACCGGGGTGTTCGGGCGCCTGCACTACTTCCGGTTCGCCACTGCCAACATCGGTTGGAACCCGGGAGTCAATGTGTTGCTGCCCGACGACTACTTCTCAACCTCGTGGCGTCGCTATCCGGTCATGTACCTGCTGCACGGAGGGTTGCAAGACTTCCGGAAGTTTCACCTCGAAGACGACATCATCGGGCTCACCGCCGGTCGTCGCATCATCGTCGTGATGCCCGACGGCGGTCCAGCCGGGTGGTATTCCAACCCGGTGAGCTCATTCTCCGGGCCGCGGAACTGGGAGTCGTTCCACATCGGACAACTCCTACCGTGGGTGGACGCAAACTTCCGGACCTTCGCCGAATACAACGGCCGGGCAGTATCAGGGTTCTCAATGGGTGGCTTCGGTGCTCTCAAGTACGCCGCCAAGTACTACGGGCATTTCGCCTCAGTGAGTTCGCACTCTGGACCGGCAAGCCTCCGACGCGATTTCGGAGCAGTGGTCCACTGGGCTAACACCAGCTCCGCTGCAGTCGAGTTGGCTGGCGGGACCGTCTACGGCGCGCCCTTCTGGGATCAGGCCCGAGTCAGCGCCGACAACCCGGTCGAGCGAATCCCCAGCTACTACAACAAGCGGATCTTCCTCGTGTGCGGGCTCGACAACGACATCAACGAGAACTTCGTGCGGCCCGGCCAACGCGAGTTCCGCGACCTGCTGCGAGCAGCAGGCATCCCACACGAGGCCTACGAGCTGCCGGGCGGCCATTTCGTCCGCCGCGACATGCTCCAACGGGACATCGACGGCGCTATCGCTCGTTTGCGCAAAGCCGGTTGACTGCCAGTTGCCGCCGGCTCGTGTCTGATCCACAGCCCAGACACGAGCCGAGTACCAACAACTTGCCAAGTATCGTCTTGACGGTGTTCCGACGCAGACGCCAAGGTCGCCACTCGGACGCCGACCGATTCACGGAATTGACGTCGTTGATGGAGCTGTCGCCTCCGCACTGGCGTCGACCGGTCGAGCGGGCATTGGTAGCCCGCCGTGTATGGAATGACGCGTTGACACGCCTGCCCGAGGGTCCTGTTCAGCACAGGCTCAAAGCAGACTCGTCGATCATGGACGACGCCATCGTGGCACTGACCGAGGAGCTCAGAAGAGCATTGGACGCAAGCCGCCTTCTACAGAGCATGCGCACGCAAGAGGCGCTTGACGAACTGAAGCAGGCCCGGCGCGAGCTTGCCGATTCGAAGAACCCGGGACAGCTCGATCCCGCCTTGGCCACAAGGATTGTGAATCTAGAAGCTCGCCACCGCGCACTTACGCAAGCAGCGAATCTGGTCGAGGATGCCGCGGATCGGTTCGGGGAGATCGCTACACGGCTTGAGACCCTGGCGGCGCAAGCTACTGCCCTCTCGCTCGTGCCTGACCAAGCCTCCCACCACGCGATGCACCAACAACTCGACGATCTTTCGATTGCGGTCGAGACGTTGCGTTCGTCCCTGAACAAGCTGCCTTGACCAATCGGTAAGCGGTCAATCGAAATCGAAGAGGTCCTCGAGAAAGCTGCGCTTCTTTCGCTTTCCTGGACGCGCGTAAGGATCACGGTAATAGCCGTAGGGTTCCCGCTGAAACGGAGGTCCCGGCGGAGGCGGTGCAGACACGCTTTGAACTGGGTTCGGCTGAGACCAGTCACCGCCCACGACACTCGGCGCAGCCCTTTCAATGATCTTGTCCAACTCGCCTCGATCCAGCCAGACGCCACGGCATTGGGGGCAGTGATCGATCTCGATTCCTTCCCTCGAAGAAATTGCGAGCGTCACATCCACACAAACTGGACACTTCACGCCGCTAAGCGTAGCCGTGAGTCATCGACGGGGCTCCACCTTCTCGCTCACCACTTTCGATGAGCCACCAGGCTGCATTGAGACGCCGTAGAGGCAGTCGGCCGCTTCCATGGTGCGCTTCTGGTGGCTGACGATGATCAACTGCGCCTCTTTGCGGAACTCGTCCACAAGTCCGAGGAATCGATGCAGGTTGACGTCGTCAAGTGCGGCTTCAACCTCGTCCATGACGTAGAACGGTGAGGGGCGGCTGCGGAACACGGCGAACAGGAACGCCAGCGCAGTCAAGGACCGCTCGCCCCCTGACAGCAGCGAGAGCTTCTTCACGTTCTTTCCCGACGGTTTGGCCTCGACCTCGATGCCCGTTTCGAGCAGGTTGTCCGGCTCAGTCAGGCACAGCCGCCCGGATCCTCCGGGGAACAACGTCTGGAAGAGCTGCTCGAAGTTGTGCGAAACATCAGCAAACGCGGCCGCGAAGACGTTGACGATCTCCTCGTCGATGGCCCTGATGATCTTGTGCAGCTCCCGCCGCGATTCCTTCACGTCGTCAAGCTGCTGTTGAAGGAACTGATGGCGCTGTTGCAACTCCTCGAATTCCTGGAGTGCGAGCGGGTTGATCGGTCCCATGATGCGCAACTCGCGCTCGAGCTCCCGGATCCGTCCATTCGGCGTGACACCTTCCGCAAGTGGCGGGCATGGTGCCTCCATGGCCGCGGTCGGCTCACAATCCAGATCACGACGCAGCGCCTCGACCGCGGTCTCAAGACGCAGTCGGGTCTCGGCATCCTCGACTTCCGCACGTTGTAGGAGTTCACGCACCTCGCTCAGCTCCCGTTCGCGCGCGTGGCGCTCACGCCGGAGCGCGTCGAGTTCGTTGGTCACCGCCCGAACCGCTTCAGACTGCTTGCGCCGGCGCTCACGAAGCTCGCCGAGCACTGCTTCGGTTTCGCTCAAGCGATCCTGGGTGTAGACCGCCAGCCGCTTGACCGCCACCAGTTTGGATTCGAGTTCCAACCTACGTCGTCCGGCATGCTCACGTTCGGTGGCGTGCTGCGCGAGTCGGCTCTCGACCTCAGCCAACCGCTTCCGTAGGAACTGGCCACGCTCGTTGACTGAGGCGGTACGAACTTCCAAGTCGGTCCGCCGTGCTCCAACTTCCGCCGCCCGCTCAGCCAGACGGTTGCGAGCCTCGCTCATGGTCCGACCCCGCTCGAGGGTCTCGGCGTCAGCAGCCTCGAGCGCTGGGAGTTGCGCCTCGAGTTCGGCCACTCGCGACCGCTCACGCTCAACCCGCTCGAGGAGTTCGCCGTGAAGCGTGCGAAGTGCTTCCGCCTCGGTCTGTGCATCGCGGCGGTCAGTCTCGACGCGCTGGAGCGCATCGCCCGCCGCTGCGAGCAGACCGTCGTTGTCGTCGAGCTTTCGTGACAACTCACGGGCCATGCGTTCGGCGTCCTCGAGCCCGTGCCTCGCTTCCTTCAAGCGCCGGCGAGCCACCTCAACTGAAGCCGCAGCGTCAGCCACTTGCCGACGAGCCTCCTCGAGGGCCGCGCCCGTGGCCCCGGATCCGCCGGATCCGATGCGCCAGCCACTTGCGGTGAAACGGTCCCCGGTATGGGTGACGATCGTCGCTCGCGGATGAGCGAGAGCGGCATCCACTGCCGCGACCCAACCTCCGCTCACCGCGACCGCCCCACCGACCAGAGCATCGAGCAGGGCGTCGACTCCCGGACGTCGTGCCTTCACATGGCGACGCACCGGCTCACCAACCGGCGGGACCGAAGTCGGTGCCGGAGCCGCGCCGAGCGCCAAGACGGCTCCGGTTTCCTCTTGCAGGTGGAGGAGTTCGATCGCCCGGCGGGCTGCGTGCTCACCGTCGACGATCACTGCCGAAAGTGCCTCACCAGCTGCAGCTTCGAAAGCAAGTTCCCAGCCTTCGTCCACTTCGGCAAGGTCGAGCAGCGTGCCGAGCACACCGTCGATCTCCGCCAACCGTTCTACACCAGCCCGGGCCCGGACCTCGTCTAGTGCAAGGGCAAGTGCCTCGGCTCGCGCCATCCAGCGCTGATGCTCGCTCTCGGCAGCCCGGAGTGCTGCATCGGCGGCGGCCACAGCGGACGCAGCATCGTTGCGTCGCTGTTCCACGCTATCCAGGGATTCGACCAGCGGGAGTTCGGCTTCCTCAGCGGCGCTGAGTTCCCGGCGGAGACGATCAGCCTCGTCGGCGAGGCGTCGCTCTTTGTCTTCGAGACTGGCGATGCGCCCTCGCACGCGTGCGATCTCGGCCTCACCTTGTTCGACCGCGGAGCGCAATGCCGCTAGCTCGCCCCTGACCTCAGCTGCCTGCCCAGATGGCGCAGTGACACCATCCGCCCATTCCGCTTCGAACCGTTCACGCTCGGCTGCCAGTTCAGCTTCGGCCGCAACCAACGCAGCTGCGTCTGGCTCGAGTGCAGCGGCTTCCGCCTCGACCTCGGCGAGTTGGCTCGCCAAGCTGGCGGCCTCAGCCTCGAGCGAGGCCACCACTGCCTGGTCGACAAAGGCGTCCCGCTCGCGCTCGAGTCCACGGTGACGCTCACCGAGAAGTGAGACCAGGCCCCGCGCCTTTTCGTATAGCGACTCGTAGACGGCCAAGGTGTCGCCGAGGTCGTCGCCCCCCAACGCCGAAAGCCTCGCTTCCGTGGACATGACTTGGGCGTCGAGCCCGGCCAGGAGCTTGTTCAGTTCAGCCTCGGCCTGAGCCAACTCGGCTCGCTTCTGGGTGGTGCTTTCAAGCCGACTCTTCAGTGCATGAAGTTCGCGGCCTGCAACATGGATGCGCAGCGCCGTCAGTTCTGCCACCAAGTCGCCGTGACGTCGGGCAGCCTCGGCTTGACGCTCCAACGGGCGGAGTTGCCGGCGGACTTCGCGCAATAGATCCTGCAGTCGAGTGAGGTTCGCTTCGGTTGCCTGCAACCGGCGCTCGGATTTCTCTTTGCGCTTGCGATACTTGAGGATCCCCGCGGCTTCCTCGATGATTGCCCGGCGGTCCTCCGGCTTCGCGTTGAGCACCGCGTCGATCTGGCCCTGGCTGATGATGACGTGTTGTTGCCGACCGACCCCGCTGTCGGACAACAGCTCCTGGATATCGAGCAATCGACACGGAACACCGTTGAGGGCGTATTCGCTCTCGCCGGTCCGGAACAACGTTCGGGTGATGGTCACCTCGTTGAACTCGATGGGCAACTGGCCTGAGGTGTTGTCGATGACGAGACCGACCTCGGCGCGGCCGAGTGCGGACCGCTTGGTCGTGCCCGCGAAGATGACGTCTTCCATCTTCTGGGAGCGCACAGCACTCGGCGCCTGTGCGCCAAGCACCCAGGCGATGGCGTCGACGACGTTCGACTTGCCGCTGCCGTTGGGTCCGACGACGACCGTCACACCCGGTTCGAGTTCGAGCGTCGTGGAATCGGCAAAGGACTTGAAACCCTTGAGGGTGAGGCTCTTGAGGTACAACTCGCCCCTTTTCCGCACTGCTTGGACTGTCCAGGATCGACCCTAGCGGGTGCCTCCCACGGCGTGGTTCATGCTCGCTGACCTGCGGCGTCGGAGCCGGTCCAAGGCCGGATCACGCGAGGACTCCGGGCGCGCCGGAACCAGCAGGCTGAACGTGCAGGTGAAGGGGCTAGTGTCCGACGCCGGAGCCGAGACAGGAGGAGGGACCGTGGCCGGCGGGCTAGTTGGCTTGTTTGACGACGTCGCGGCATTGGCGAAGCTTGCGGCATCCTCGATCGACGACGTGGCCGGTGCCGCTGGACGGGCGAGTGTGAAAACCGCAGGTGTGGTCGTCGACGACACCGCAGTGACACCAACCTATGTCCGGGGGCTTGCTGCCGAGCGTGAACTCCCCATCATCCGCAAGATCGCCACCGGGTCCCTCCGCAACAAGGTCGTCTTCATCCTGCCCGCGGCCCTCGTCCTGAGCGTCGTTGCACCTCCACTCGTTGAGATCATCCTCATGTGCGGTGGCGTCTACCTCTGTTACGAAGGTTCTCACAAGGTGATCCATGCGATCGCCGGCGACGATCGCGACCACGACGTCCCCGCCCCACTCGCTGGGCCGGCTACCGAGGAGTCCGTGGTCTCCGGGGCGATCCGAACCGATTTCATCCTCTCGGCCGAAATCATGGTCATCGCCCTCAAGGAGGTCATCGGCGAGCCGCTTGCATTGCGGGCGGCAATCCTCGTGGTGGTTGCCGTTCTCATCACCGCCGTCGTCTACGGCGTCGTTGCCCTCATCGTGAAGATGGACGACGTGGGACTGGCCTTGACCGAGCGGGCATCATCCTCCGCCCAGAGAATCGGTCGGTTGCTGGTTCGCGGCATGCCAAAGCTGCTGAACCTGCTGTCGGTAGTCGGCACAGCCGCGATGTTGTGGGTCGGAGGACACATCATCCTCGCAGGTACCGACGAGCTCGGTTGGCACGGGCCCTACGGCGTGGTGCATGCGCTCGAGGAAACGGTGAAAGGGATCGGAGCCCTCGGTGGCGCGCTTGCCTGGTCGGTGAACACGGCGGCCTCCGCCATCGTCGGGATGGCGATCGGATCGGCGGTCGCCGGTGTCTGGTCAGCCGTCGAGAGGCGGCGCGAACGATCGACCACGCAACCGACATGATCAACGACTCGTTCTGGGCGCTCGAATACCAGCAAGTTCGTTACGCGCGGCCAATCACGCCCCACCCGCCTCACACCGACATGATGATGACATGCCCGGCTTCAGGCATGACCCCCACCGCGTTCGTGGCCTTGTCGACTGGACTTCATTCGAGGTGATGCGCGAGGCCGGGGTCGCTCACGCGTTCGCTCTCGATGAAGCCTCCCAAACGCAAGGCTTTCAGGCGTAGCAGCCGTGACCGGACTGCTAGCGCTGCGATCAGACCTGACACTGGGGGCAGTAGAACGTGGTTCGGCCTTGGAACTTGGTCTTCACGATCGGGCTGCGGCACCGTCGGCACGCTTGCTTTTCCCGGTCATAGACCTTGTGATGTTCCTGGTATTCACCCGCTTGGCCGAACGTGTCCACGTATTGCGCGTCCGACAAGGTTGAACCGCCGTACTTGATGGCGTCGTGCAAGGTCTCGACGAGTGCCCGGTAGAGACGTCTGATCTCCTGGGTCGACAACGAGTCGGTCTGGCGGTCATAGCGCAGCCCGGCCGCGAACAGGATCTCATCGCTGTAAATGTTCCCGATCCCAGCGAGGATCCTCTGGTCCATCAGAAACGACTTGAGCTTTGTCCTATGGGTCAACAGCAGTCGGCCGAAATCGACCCAGGACATGGGCTCGCCAATCGGATCGATCCCGAGTTCGGCGAGTTCTGGAATTTCGTTGGTGAGCTCGTCTGCAGCAGTGACAAACAGTTCGCCGAACGTGCGGGGGTCGACAAAGCGCAGTTGGCCGCCCTGGGTGAAACCGATCACGACATGGGTGTGTTTCTCTACGGGATCCTTGTTGGCGGCCCGGAGCAACTGACCGCTCATGCCGAGGTGCGCAACCAACACGTCTCCGCTATCCAACCTGATCAAGAGGTACTTCCCCTTGCGTTCGACCCCGGTGACCTTGGTCCCGACCAACTTCGAGGCGAACTGCTTTCGCGATGCATGACGGCGGATCGAACGGTTGTTGGTCACCTCAACCGTTTTGATCCGCTTGCCAACGATGTCACGGTCCAACTCCCGCCGGATCGTCTCAACCTCGGGAAGCTCAGGCATCGGTGCACTCCCCTCGCCCGGCTCGGCCACTGCGTTCGTGGGGGAAATCATCGACGAGGCGTCGCCACGCTGCGTGCGCTGCAGCCTGCTCCGCTTGTTTCTTGGAACGACCTTCACCCTCCCCGAGCACCTCGCCACGCACCGAGACGGTCGCGAAGAACCGCTTTTGGTGATCCGGACCCTCGTCCCGTGTGACGTATTCGGGGAGCTGCTCGAATCGTCGCGCCGAGAGTTCCTGGAGCTGGGTTTTGAAGTCCTGGCCTCCCGGCCCGCTCGACGCCTCGGCAATCCGTTCTTCAAGAAGCCGGAGCACGAAGTTCCGGGCCGGCCGGTAACCGCCGTCGAGATAGAGCGCTCCGATGACTGCTTCCATCGCGTCGGCAAGAATCGATTGCTTGCTCCGGCCGCCACTTGCATCCTCGCCCTTGCCCAGCCGGAGCGCCGAGCCAAGATCGAGCTCGACCGCGACCTCGGCCAACACGGCCGCGTTGACCACCGCGGCCCGCAACTTGGCCAACTCGCCCTCGGACATCTCGGGGTATGCCCGATACACGTGATCGGTGACGACCATGCCGAGCACGGCGTCACCCAGGAACTCCAATCGCTCGTTGGAGTCGAAGCCAGCATGCTCAGCACACCAGGACCGGTGAGTCAGGGCAAGTGCCAGCAGTTCGACGTCTTCGAAGGCGTAGCCCAGTCGCTGCTGCAAGTCGAGCGCGTGTGCGGAGTGAGCAGGGTCGGTCACGGTCATCGCTGCCACTCCACCTCGCGTCGACGGCCTCTCAGCCGCCGAGTTTGCTCATGACGTAGTCGACCGCGTCACGCACCGTCTTGAGGTCGTTGAGATCCTCGTCGTCGATCCGGAATCCGACCGAGCGCTCGCCGAGTTCCTCCTCTAGCGCCTCGACGAGCTCGATGAGCGCGAGTGAGTCCGCTTCAAGGTCATCTGCGAAGGAATCGCCCTCGTTGATCGACCCCGGATCGATCTCGAGAATGTCGGCGAGCCGGTCCCGGATCAGATCGAAGACCTGCTGACGATCAAGGGGGCTCTGCTCGACGTGGGTCTCTGCGGGCACGTTGCTCCTCTCAGCCTGCCGCCACTCCGTACGGCCAGTTCGCGATGGTCCAGATGCTGATACAGCCAGAGGCGACGAAACGACTTCTGCCCCGTCACATGACGGAACATGCCGTTTCCACCTCGATCAGCCGAACGGGACACGATCCACTGGTGAGTACCGCCCGCCAAAGCGAACGGCGAACTCCCAGGGGTGACCCGCTTGACCGAACAGGTTCACTGCCAGTTTACCGGCGCCCCCGGTTTGCGCGCTTGTGAAACACCCTTGACCTGCGAATTCGTCGTCTTGATCGTCACCGGGCCCAGCCCGAAGCCCGGTCAAGCGCCGAAAAGAACGTGACATCCGGCACATTACGCGCTCAACATCACCAGACTTCACCCCAAGGTGCGGCAGCCAAGCCCCAAGGGCATGGCTGAGCGCCGAGGCACCGGCCTCTGGCGCAGCGAACCCCTAGGAGGAATCCCGTCTTGCCGTCGGCAGGCGTCAACCAGCGCCTCGCACCGAGCACCAGGGATGTCAGTTCGGGCCGATCCAAGCGTGTCGATGCACGCCTGAGCGGCCTCAGGCGTCGCACCGAGCACCAGGGATGTCAGTTCGGGCCGATCGCTGTCCGCAGGTGATCGACAACGTGATGCTCGACCATCTCGGCCGCGACCCGACAAGCGTTGATGATGGCTCTCGACGACGACGAGCCATGGCTGATGATGCACACGCCGTCGACGCCGAGCAGCATGGCGCCGCCGGTGTTATCAGGATCCAGCTGGCGGTACAACGGCTCAAGGGTCGGCAGCAGGGTCGCAGCGGCCTGCCGAGCTTCGTCGCTGGAGTCGAATGCACTGAGCAAGGCGGCGATGAGCGCCTTCATGCCCCCTTCAAGTGACTTGAGGGCGACGTTGCCGGTGAACCCATCCGTGACGACAACGTCGACTGCCGGCGTCATGATGTCGCGGCCCTCGACGTTGCCGATGAACACCGCGCCTGTCGAACCGACCCAGCTGCCCTCAGCGAGGAGGGCGTGCGTTTCCTTCACCAGGGGTGTTCCCTTCGCCGGTTCCTCACCGATCGACAGCAGACCGACTCTCGGGGCGTCGATGCCAAACCGATCGGTTGCGTACACCGCTCCCATCTGGGCGAACTGGACGAGCCATTCGGGCTGACATTCAGCGTTGGCTCCAGCATCGAGCAAGATCGTCGGTCGGTCAGCCCCAGGCACCGGGATCGGCGTTGCGATTGCCGGACGGCTGACGCCCTTGATGCGACCCATGCGGAGCAATGCGCTGGCCATCGTGGCGCCGGTGTTGCCCGCGCTCACCATCGCCGAGGCCTTCCCATCCCGCACGGCTTCAGCCGCCCGGACCAAGGACGAATCCTTCATCGTCCGCACACTCTTACCAGGGTCGGCATCCATGGCGATCACCTCGGACGCCTCTATGACTGGCAGGCCGCCGGTGTCGCCGATCTCGTCGGGCCGACCGACGAGGACGATCGGCAAGCCGTGTTCTTCGGCAGCCTGACGCGCCCCGGCTACGATCTCGGCTGGGGCCCGATCACCGCCCATCGCGTCGACGGCAATCGGTAGCAGCTCAGGAGACACGGGTGTTCCGAGGGTTCGGATCAGTCGACGTCGATCGCCTGGCGACCGTGATACCAGCCGCAGTTGCCGCACACGACATGAGGCAGTTTCACCGCACCACAACGAGGACAGGTGCTTCTGGCAGGGGCCTTGAGGCGCCAGGCACTTGCCCGTCGGCTTCGGCTCTTGGCCTTGGAGGTCTTCTTCTTGGGGACGGCCACGACGGTCTCCCGTTTCGATCTCGGCGACTACGCTGACCCTCCGCCAGCCCGAACCCGGGTTGGCGGGGCGAACAGCGAAGGTTAGCCGCGGAGGCGGCGCGCCACCTAGTCCGCGGCTGCGGGGCCGGCGAGTTGGGCCTTCAGTGCGTCCAGCGCGGACCACCGCGGATCTGGCGACCGCTCCCCAGAGCCCGAACCGGACTCCGTCTGCGCCTGGACTTGTGTACGCACCGGGTAGCTCTCGGGGTCAGGCCCCAGACATTCGGCGCGGCACAGCGGGGAGAGTGGCAGCGAGAGCACGATCGCGTCCCGCACGAGCGGTTCCAGGTCGAGCTGCTCTGCATCGATGGGATACGTCTCACCCTCGGTCGGGTGGACCTCGAAGATCTCATTCACCTCCGCCACGAGCCGACCTTGCACCAGCTCCAGGCATCGTCGGCATTCACCGATCCAGTTGACCGCCACGGTCCCCTGCACCGAGATCGCTTCTCCGACCATGGCTTCGAGCACCACGTCGACCGCGATCGGAGCGCCAGCATCGACCACCGATTGCGAAACCCGGAGTTCGTCGAGCTCGGCGTCGCAATGGACCTCACGCCGGCAACCCGGGTGACCCAGGAGTTCGGTGACCCCGATGATCAACGGATTAGCGGGCGCCATGTCACGAACCGCCCACGTCATAGCCCTCAGAGTCAGGAGGCGGGGGGAGGTGACCGTAGTCAAGTGTTTGATCCGCCTCGGTCGCGGCCTGTTCGCGGGCCGACACCACAAGCGCGGTCCCCTGGAGCTTCGCCCGGCCCGCCGACACCAGCTTCATGGTCCGTTCCAGCACGATCTCGAAACTGGCAAGTTTCTGATCGCAGAAATCATCGACCTCGTGCTTGAGACGCCGAGCCTCCGCTTCGGCATTGTCGAGGATCTGATAGGCCCGCTGCTCTGCCGCCTTCACCACCTCGGTGCGCTGCACCATACGCTCGGCTCGGTCACGGGCCACCGCGATGATCTCCTCGCCTTCGTGGCGAACCTTCTCGAGGAACTCCTCGCGCTCCTTGAGCAACCAGCGAGCAGCGCGCAACTCCTCAGGGAGCCGATCGAGCGCCTCGTCGAGCAGATCGAGGACCTCCTCACGTGAGATACGAGGGGTGGACGAGAGGGGGACGTTGGGTGCGTTCACCACGATCTCGCGCAAACGCAGCAGGAGCTGTTCCGCCTCCCCCGCTTGGTACGGCGGTGGTGCCGGGCTCAGAGCCAGATCGTCGTCGTAATCGTCGAAGACGTCGAAGTCACTCACGAGGCGTAGCGCTCCCTGAGGCGCTTGGCGACCGGCGGCGGGACCATCGTCGAGACATCGCCGCCGAAGCGGGCGATTTCTCGGATGAGCTTTGACGCAAGGAACGAGTTCCCCGATGTCGAAGGCAAGAACACGGTGTCAACGCCGGAAATCTTGTGGTTCATCTGGGCCATCTGGAGCTCATTCTCGAAGTCGGAGACGGCGCGCAGACCCTTCACGATGAAATCGGCACCTACCTCCTTGGCCAGCTGGACCACGAGACTGGAGAACATGGTGACCTTGACGTTGTCGAGGTGCGCCACTGCCTCGCTGATCATCGCCTCACGATCGTCCAGACTGAAGAGCGGCTCGCCCTTCTGGGGATTGCGCATAGCCGCCACGATGACAGTGTCGAATAGGCGCGACGCAGTCTCGATGATCTCGAGATGCCCATTGTGTATCGGGTCGAACGACCCCGGATACAGGACGGTTGTCACAGTCACTCCGGTTGCTCAGACCAGGCCTCCGATGAGGCGGGTGGTTTGTCGAGCGAAGCCTGACCCGCAAACGACCTGGCGATCAAAACTCCCGTACCGCCATAACGCCGCTCGCGGACAGTCTGCCAGCTCCCCGGTAGCTCGATCACCCGATCCGATTCGAAGACGGCCAACGCGGCCGGCAATTCCGCGACCAGGCGGTCCCAACCTTCAAACGCATACGGCGGATCGACGAGGGCGAGGTCGAAGGCTGGTCCCCATCCAACGGTCGCCGGAGGTTCCCGATCGAGCGATCCGAGGTAGGAGAACACATCGCCGGCGACGACGGTCGCCCGATCGGCAAGCCCCGTCGCCTCGAGGTTGACACGAATCGCGGCGAGCGCCTTGCGATCCCGCTCGACGAACACGCAGGAGCTAGCCCCCCGAGAGAGGGCTTCAATGCCGAGCGCGCCGCTACCGGCGAACAGATCGACGATTCGGGCCCCCTCGACGGCGCCGAGCGATCCCAAGGCAGCGAACACGGCTTCGCGCACTCGATCACTCGTCGGGCGCGTACCTCGCCCGCCAGGTGCAACGAGCCGTCGACCGCGACACGAGCCCGCCACGACCCTCACCGCGATCCCCCGAACGGTGCCGCGTTCATGGCTGCACGACGAACTCCTTCCCTCGAGTCTCGCTGCCCCGAGCTTCGGCCTGCGGCCCATTCAGCCTTCATGACTTGAGGAGGAATTCGGCAGCTTGCTCGTCACCGAGAAGCACGTCGATCTCCGCAGCGAGCATTGGGTGACGTTCCAGCATCGGATCGGCATCGAGGATCTCGAACGCCACCTCGCGGGCTTTGGCTACCCACTCGCGGTCGCGTCGCAACGAAGCCAGCTTTAGGTCATTGCGGCCTTTCTGCCGCTCACCCATGATCGTGCCTTCGCCACGCAGATCCAAATCGATCTCGGCCAATTCGAAACCGTCAGTCGTCTTGACCATTGCCTCAAGGCGCGCAACCGCGCTCGCCCGAAGTTCGCCGTCATCGCCAGCAGGATCGGCGACGACATAACAGTACGACCGATGCCCTCCTCTCCCCACCCGGCCCCGCAACTGATGTAGTTGCGCGATACCGAATCGGTCTGCATCCAGAATGACCATCACGGTGGCGTTGGGCACGTCGACCCCCACTTCGATCACGGTGGTCGCGATGAGCACATCAAGGGCGCCCGAACGGAACAGAGACATCGTCTGCTCCTTTTCCGCCGGGCTGACACGACCGTGGAGCAACCCGACCTTCAACCCGCACAACTCCCCGCCGTCACCGGTCAAACGAGCGAAAGTCTCCTCGGCCGAAGCGACCTGCAGCCTGTCTGATTCTTCGATGAGCGGGGTGACGACATAGGCCTGTCGGCCTGCCGAGATTTCCGACCGCACATGGCGCCACATGTCGTGCTGCTCCGCTTCGCTTCGCACCCAACGGGTCTCAATCGGCGTGCGACCTGGCGGGAGTTCGTCGAGCACCGACACGTCGAGGTCTCCATAAACGGTCATCGCTGCTGTCCGCGGAATCGGCGTTGCGGTCATGACGAGCACGTCGGGGACCGCCACCCCCGCGCTTTTCTGGCGCAGAGCCGCACGCTGCTCCACCCCGAACCGGTGCTGCTCATCGATGACGACCAACCCCAACGACCGGAACTCGATGCCTTCTTGGATCAGCGCATGGGTGCCGATCACCAGGTCGACTGACCCGTCGGCCAGCCCGATGAGGAGCCGCCTGCGCTCGCTAGCGCTGGTCCGGTTGGTGAGAAGCGCAACGTTGAGTTCCCGCTCGATGGCTTGGTCCGCGAACAGGGTGCCATCAGCCGTGTCGGGCACGGTGAGCCCTGTGAGCATGTCTTTCATGCCCAGGTAGTGCTGCTCTGCTAGCACCTCGGTCGGGGCCATGAGCGCAGCCTGATGGCCGCTCTGGACCGCGACGAGCATCGCCGTGACTGCGACGATGGTCTTGCCCGCTCCTACATCACCCTGTAGGAGGCGATGCATCGGATGGGGGCCGGCCATGTCGGCCGCTATTTCGCGGATGGCGCGGTGTTGGGCGCGGGTCAGGGGAAACGGCAGCCGCTCGTGGAACCGCCCCACCAGGAAGTCCCGGCCCGGCAGTCCTTCGGCACCTAGGAGCCCCATCGCATCGTGTCGAATGCCGACGGTCGTGCGCTCCAACTCCCGCTTCCGACGCACGAGTTCGAGTTGGACTCGCAACAGTTCGTCGAACACCAGCCGGCGGCGTGCCTCCTGCACCGCGGCCATCGACTCGGGCCGGTGGATGTCGAAGAAAGCGGTCGTGCGATCCACGAAACCGAAACGACGCAGCACTGCTGGATCCACCGGCTCGGCGAAACTGCCGACCCGATCGAGCACCTCCTCCATGAGCTTGGCGATGTCCCAGGTCATGATGCCGGCCTTCTCCGACTGTGGATACACAGGTATGATCCGGCGAGTCTTGTCGCCGACGAGATCCACGACGGGGTTGGTCATCTGGCGCCACCCCTGGAAAATCTCCAGCTTCCCGAACACCAACGCCGACATACCTTTCCGGAGCTGCCTTTCCCGCCACGGCTGGTTGAAGAACGTCAGGCGCAAACTCGAGGAGCCGTCTGAGACCTCTGCGGTCACCAACACCTTGCCCGTGCGGCTCCGGCGGGCGACGGTTTTCTGAACCTCGACCAAGACCACTGCCTCTTCACCCGGTCGTAGTTCTCGGATCCGAGCCTCTTTGGTCCGGTCGAGATAGCGGCGCGGGTAATAGGTCAACAGATCGAGCACGGTGTGAACGCCGATCACCTCCAGCCCGCGCTGGGTCTTGGCTCCGACCCCTTTGAGGTGAGCAACGGGGATTCCAGCCAATTGCTCCAGTCGCTTCGCCATAGCGACCCTGAACGTACCGCGAGCTGGTCGCGCCGCGACGAAAACGTCTTGACCAAACTCGGGCGAACGCCCACAGCTCGGGCGTTGCAGGCCTCGACCAGTTGGCCGCGAAACCCGGCCTCGCCGTCGTGATAGATCGCGGTGTTTCGGTTGGCGCTCAGGCCTCGACCAGTTGGCCGCGAAACCCGGCCTCGCCAGGATCATGAATTTGGGTCGTTGATATCGACAAGGTGAGGCAACGGCCGCAACACCGGCGGCGCAGCCTCAATCACTCGATTCCGAACAGGTAGGGGTAGAGCGGTTGACCTCCGTGATGCACCTCGGCTTCGATCCCCGGTCGGTGCTCTTGTAGCCACACGATCACGCGTCGGGTGGTCGCATCGCTGGCACCCTCACCTTCGATGATCGTCACCAGCTCATGCTCGTCACCGATGAGGGCGTCGAGCAGCCGCACGCAGGCCTCGTCGACCGAGCCGGCCACCGAGACGATCCCCTCACGCGACAACCCGATCCAATCACCCTTGGCGATCGGTCCAAGATCGCACACCGAATCCCGCACCGCTTGGGTCACCTCGCCCGCGACCACGGCTTCGGCAGCAGAGCGCATTGCCTCCGCATTTTCCGAACCCGGCGACTCCGGATCATACGACAGCAGCGATGCGAACCCTTCGGCGATACCTTCGGTCGGGACCACGTAGACCTTCTTGGTGGTCTGCAGTTGGACCTGCTCGGCCACCGGGATGATGTTCTTGTTGTTCGGGAGGATGATCACGTCGTCGGCCGGCGCAGACTCAACTGCCTCGAGCAGTTGCGCTGTCGACGGATTCATCGTCTGACCGCCCGGCACGATCCGCTGCACCCCCAACGAGTGAAAGATCCGGCTAACGCCGGCCCCGGTCGCGACCGCAACCACGGCGGTCGTGACCGGCTCGTCGGCGTGAGCGGGTCGGTCAGACTCCATCCCGGCTTCGCGAACCCAGCGTTCCTCTTCGACTTGCTCGAGCAGGTCGGTCACGCGGATCTTTCGGGGCCGACCACAATCAAGTGCCGCCTCGATGGCTGCACCGATGTCATCCGTGTGGATGTGGCAGTTCCAGAGCCCGTCGCCGCCGACAACCACGATCGAGTCGCCAACCCCAGCCCACACGTCCTTGAACGCAGGGATGGTGTGATCTGGTGCCTCGAGGAAGAACATGACCTCATAGCGCAAGCCGGAGACCTCATCTTCGCTGTGGCCGCGCCCCCGCTGCTCAGCCATCGCCGCCACGCCATCCGGCGTTGCCGCAATGTCGGGCTCAGGCAGCGGTCGACCATCCACCACATGGAGGATCGAATCAAGAAGAAGGACGAAACCGGCTCCGCCGGCGTCCACCACCCCTGCTTCCTTGAGAACAGGCAACAACTCCGGGGTCTCTTCGAGGGCGGAGCCAGCCGCGTCCCGAGCAACCGAGAGCACGTCAACCAACGAACCGCCAGCGCTTGCGCACCGGCCCGCCTCCTCAGCTGCAACTCGAACAACGGTGAGGATCGTCCCCTCAACTGGCTTCATGACCGCGCCATACGCTGCCTCGCTCGCCCGGGTCAAAGCCCGGGCAAGGACCCTCGCGTCGATGACGGGCTCGACCCGGATCACCTCGGCGAAGCCGCGCAGGATCTGTGAGAGGATCACGCCGCTGTTGCCACGGGCTCCCATGAGAGAGCCGTGGCTGATGGCCGCGCAGGTCGGTTCAAGCTCAGCGCCGACTGCTTCGACCTCGGCAACGACGGACTCGAGGGTGAGCGCCATGTTCGTACCCGTATCACCATCCGGCACCGGGTAGACGTTGAGGCGGTTGATCGCTTCCCGGTGCGCGCGAAGTGCTGCTGCATAGGTCGCCATGACCGCTCTGAGGTCGTTGACGGTCAGTTGTTCCAGCGCGGTCATCGTCATCGGGCTCCAGCACGGACGGTCACCGGCGGGAGACTAGTCGTGACGCGCAGTCGTCCCCCGCGCTTCCGTCGGCCAGGAGTGGGCATCAAGACACCTGGTCGGCCCATCGCCTTCCGACTGTTGACGCCACACGATGCGTCGCCTACTGGAAATAGCCCACGACGTCACCGATCACGTGGACCCAGCCCGCGTTGTTGAAGATGTTGATGTTTCCCGACGCGCCGAGCTTCACGACCACGAGATTGGGCACAGTCTGACCGGTCACGAAGTTCAGGTTTGAGGCCAGCGGCATACCGACACCAGCGGGCCACACCGTGAGGTGCGAGGGCGCGGTCGGCCCAGTCACCGTCACGTTCAACACGACCGCCGTTGCGTCAGTTGGGATTCCGGCCATGCCCGCCACCTTCACCGACCTGGTCTCCCCATTCAGCCAGGGCAGCGGCGCCGAGCCTGTTCCGTCGCGGGAATCGAGGATCCTGGCCGGGGTGATGCCGGTGTAGTACGAGCCAGCACCGGCCTCGAAATACCCGACCACGTCCGCGATCACGTGGACAGATCCCGAGTTGTTGTAGATCGAGACCTTGCCACCAGTACCGACACCGACAATCACGAGATTCGGCACAGTCTGGCCAGCCACGAAGTTCAGGTTCGACGCTAACGGCATCCCAACTCCCGCTGGCCACACCGTGAGATGCGACGGCGCGGTTGGCCCGGTCACCGTCACGTTGAGCACCACTGCTGTGGCCGCAGACGGCACACTCCCGGTCGTCACGGTCAGATCACGCGTCTGGCCCGGAGCCCACCTGCCCGAGATCCCGCCGGTGCCGTCACGGGAGTCGAGAATGCGCATCGGGGTCAGGGGATTGAACCGGCTCCCAGTCGAAGCCTTGAAATAGCCCACGACGTCGATCACGACATGCACGCTGCCCGTGTTGTTCCGAACGTCGATCCGGCCAGCTGTGCCTAGCTTGACGACGACGAGGTTGGGCACCGTCTGACCGGCCACGAAGTTCAGATTCGACACCCACGGTGTCGGACTTCCCGTCGGGTAGAGGCTGAGATGCGAGGGCGCGGAGGGAGAAACGGCGGTCACGTTGGCTACCACCGCGGTGGCGTCACTCGGCACGCCACCCTGACCGCCGACCTGCACCTGGCGGATCTGGCCGGGACCCCACGGAGTGCCGGCAAACCCTCCAGTGTTGTCACGGGAGTCCACGATCCGGGCCGGGGTGACCGGGGTGTACCTCCCTGTGGAAGGCGGCGGGGGATCAGGCAGCCGGATCTCACCCCTCCCGTAGACGTTGTCTGGTCCCGGAGCGCCGCGGTCGATCACCGAGGATCGCAAGAACGTTGTGATGTGGAGGGGCACGTTGCCGACCACGCCCGACCCAAGGACCACAGCCGCGGCGCCTGCAGCGGCGGGCGCAGCCGCACTCGTCCCGTTGAAGCAGTCGGGGCTCGGGTAGGAGTACGACTGCAGACAGGACGGCGCGCTCACGTCAGGCTTGATCCGACCATCGTTGGTCGGGCCCTGCGAGCTGTAGTACGCGATCGTCGTGCCGAGCGCTGGATCGATGGCGCCAACAGACATGAGGCCAGGATTCGAGGAGTCCCCCATCGGTGAGGCCGCGCTATAGGGCGACTGCCAGTACTCGAACGCTGAGGCGTTGACCATGTATTCGAGCACGTCGCCAGCGGTGCCGCTACCAGCGTCCCACAGGTGCACCTTTAGGTACACGACTCCGCCCGGGCAGTCATCTTCAGGTATCCGCTCGAGCGGTAGATCGGTGGCATCGTCCTGGACAGCAGTGCTTGAACCAAGCAGGATGCCGGACGAGTCGTACCAGAAGATGTCGTAGTCCGATGGAGACCCAACCCCCCAGTCACTCCAACGGAACCCGAACTGGTAGCCGCAGACCATACCGAGGGTCTCATCAGATCCCGAGAAGTTGAGCCAGCCATCACCATCCGGGTCATACCAGCTCCCACGCCAGTAGCTGCCCGGGTTCCCACTGCCCCCAGCAGTGTTGCCAGCTGACTTGAAGATGGTCAGGCCATTGGCAATGCCGTTGTTGACGGCGGTGGCGACGGCACCGGTTCCATCGCCGGGCCCGTCATAGGGAACCGCCTGTGAACGGCTCACGATCTTGACACCGTTGGCTACGAACCAGTCGAGCGCCGCCTGCAAATCGGATGCCGTTCCAACCGACGCGAGGTAGAGCTGCGCCATCGGGGCTTGGTCATGGATCACCTCGGCAACAGCGACGCCATGTACGGTGCCACCGCTCCAGATGTTGCAGCTTGAGCCGCCGAACCGGCAGAAGGTGGCCGAGGGCGCCGGCACCTCACCGGCCGATTGCGCAGCGGTCCACGCCGCGGAGTCGAACGAGTCGATGATGCCGACCTTGACACCCTGACCCTTGTAGCCAGCGTTCTGCCACGCAAGCACGTTCATCTTGGCGACGTGTTCGCCGGTAACCGAAGGGGCTGCGAACGCTGTTTCGGCAGCTGCTGGCGGGGGCGGCGCAGTGCTGTCGCCCACCGGCGCGCCTTCGAGCAGCTCTGGATGACGCACGTGGACAACGCCGTGCGCCAACTCGATCTGGCGAATGGTCTTCGCCCGCACCCTCGCCTCAACCAACGCACCTGGGACGTGTCCGGTCACCGTTCCTCCGGCTGCTTCGATTGCCGCAACCGCAGGGCGTTCATCGTGTCCTTCATAAAGCACCTCGACCAGCACTTCTGCGTCGCCGTCCACCGCCGCCTTCCTGGCGAGTTCGCCGTCCTTTGGACCACCACGGAACTTTGGAGGCACTGGAGTTTGGGGGACGTCCGCGGTGAGCTGAGCACGCAGTTCGGGCGTCAGCGGCGGGCCCCCGGCGGGGCGGACCGACTGCTCGGCCACGGGTTGTGCGGCCGGCGACGCTGGCCGAACCGCGTAGGCAGGATCAGCAGAAGCGGGCAGGATGGTCACGCCGATCAACGCGGCAAATGCCGTTACCAGGACCAGTCTCGCTGGTCGACTCACTGGTGCGCGCCGGGCGAGGGATCTCCGGCATCTGACTTTCCCACTCGACTCATGCCGCCCTGAGCTTGCCACCACGACGACCTCCCTCAGCTGGCCGCACCGCGACCGGTAGATCCGGGATCATGCCACAGTTCATGACGCCCACGTCGGTCCAATGCAATGCTCAGCTCGGCACTTGGGAGACCGCACAACGCCCTGCTACCCTCCTTCTGCGGCCGCGGGTGCCTTGATCATCGCGGCAAATTGCTCTCCAGCAAACTCATCCCATCGCGATCTTGTAACAAGAGGTGCTCGTCATGGCTTCGGTGTGCGACCTGTGCGGCAAGAAGCCGTCGTTCGGCATGAAGGTCAGCCACTCACATCGGCGCACGCGCCGCCGGTGGAACCCAAATATCCAACGTGTCCGAGCAATCGTGAACGGTACACCCAAACGCCTCAATGCCTGCACCAGCTGCATCAAAGCTGGCAAGGTGCAGAAGGCCGTTCGTTGACACCCAAGCGCGCGAGCCCTCCGAGGACCAAGCAATGCAGGGTGTGATCAAGGCTTACGACCCGTTGACCCGCAGCGGCGTGGTCGTCACCGATACCGATCTCCAGGAATACGAGCTTGCGCCCGACGCGCTCGAAGGCTCGATCTTCCGCATGCTTCGGCAGGGCCAACGAGTCAATTTCGAACTCGACGGACAACGCCAGGCGACTCGCATCAGGATCGGTTCCGAAGCCGACATGGGGACACCGGGCTTCCCACTGCCCCACCCCGACGACGAACAGCACCCCTACCTCCCATAGACACAACCCCTGGTTCGCGGCGAGCTTTCATCCGACGTCGGCCCCATGAGTACGATGGCGTTCAGCCGCTGGCAATCTCCTGGTAACGAGGAACCGCTTTGTTCGGGGTGCGCACCGTGACGGCGGTTCGCTCCTCGCTGCAGGGCTCCAGCACTCGTCAGTACTCGAGTCGTAGTTCACGACAACGGCGTCGGAGGTTTCATGGCCGCAAGAACCACCAACCAAAGGCTTCTCGACTGGGTCGACGAGTGGGTCAAGATCCTCAAACCGGACCGCATCCACTGGTGTGACGGTTCCGAGGAGGAGCGGACCTGGCTCTGCGAGCTCTTGGTCAAGAGTGGGACCTTCCAACGCCTGAACTACGACCTGCGGCCAAGTAGTTATCTCGCTCTGTCCGATCCCGGCGACGTCGCTCGAGTCGAGGACCGTACGTTCATCTGCTCGGAACGTGAGGAAGATGCTGGGCCCACCAACAACTGGCGTCCTCCCGCAGAGATGAAGAAGGAGCTGCTCCGGCTGTTCGACGGCGCGATGGAGGGCCGGACGCTTTTCGTCGTGCCTTTCTCCATGGGGCCGCTCGGATCACCGATCGCTCACATCGGAGTGCAGCTGACGGACTCGGCCTACGTCGCCGTCAACATGCGGATCATGACCCGCATGGGTCAGGCCGCACTCGACGTCCTCGGGACCGATGGCGAATTCGTGCCCTGTGTACACTCGGTCGGCGCGCCACTGCCGAACGGCGCCAAAGATTCCCCGTGGCCGTGCGATGCTGACAACAAGTACATCGTGCACTTCCCGGAAACCCGCGAGATCTGGTCCTACGGGTCGGGCTACGGCGGCAACGCCCTGTTGGGCAAGAAGTGCTTCGCCTTGCGGATTGCCTCGACCATGGCACGAGACGGCGGCTGGCTCGCTGAGCACATGCTCATCTTGGGCGTGACACCACCGAACGGCAAAAAGCGATATATCGCAGCGGCATTCCCGTCAGCCTGCGGGAAGACCAACATGGCCATGATGATCCCGACGCTTCCCGGTTGGCAGGTCGAGACCATTGGCGATGACATCGCCTGGATGAAGTTCGGCGAGGACGGCCGCCTCTACGCGATCAATCCTGAAGCCGGGTTCTTCGGCGTTGCGCCGGGCACGTCGCTCAAGACCAACGCCAATGCCATGCGGACGCTCGACGCCAACTGCATCTTCACCAACTGCGCGCTCACTGACGAAGGCGACGTGTGGTGGGAAGACATGACGGAAGAGCCACCCGAGCACCTCATCGACTGGCAAGGCCACGACTGGCGGCCCGAACGAGGAACGCCCGCAGCTCACCCCAACGCTCGTTTCACCGCTCCGGCACGACAGTGTCCGAGCATCGCGCCCGAGTGGGAAGACCCCAACGGCGTGCCGATCTCGGCGATCCTGTTCGGCGGTCGCCGGGCGACCAACGTCCCACTGGTGACCGAGTCGTTCAACTGGGACCACGGGGTCTTCCTCGGTTCGATCATGTCATCCGAAAAGACCGCCGCCGCAGCTGGCACCGTCGGCGAACTTCGTTTCGACCCGTTCGCCATGCTGCCGTTCTGCGGCTACAACATGGGCGACTATTTCGCTCATTGGCTCAAGATCGGCCGAGCCACCGATCCCGACAAGCTGCCCAAGCTCTACTGGGTGAACTGGTTCCGAAAGGGTGAGGACGGTTCCTTCCTCTGGCCCGGTTTCGGCGAGAACAGCCGGGTGCTCAAATGGATCATCGAACGGCTCGAGGGCACGGCCGAGGCGTGCGATACCGCCATCGGCCGGGTCCCAGCCCCGGGGACGATCGATGTGTCCGGGCTCGACATCGACGACGCCACAATGCAGCAGCTGCTATCCGTCGACAACGAGGCGTGGCGCCAGGAAATCCCCCAGCTCGAAGCCCATTACGATCTCTTCGGCGATCGCCTGCCGCCCGAACTCCGTGACGAATTGAACGCGCTGGAGAAACGTCTCGCTGGCTGACAGCCGCTAATTAATCCTGCAAAGCTCCGACCCGCCGGACAACTGGCGCGCACCGGCTGCTAGACCGGTGCGCGCCAGTTGTCATTTGGACACCTAAAAACTTTAGTTGGAAACGCTTAGGTTTTCTGCTATCTTTTGTGTAGATATTGAGTCCGCCGGAGGGGACTCCGGCGGGCGAGCGACAAACGGCAAACCAAGACCGAGAGGAGTGGGAACCATGTTGCTGCGATTCGATCCATTCCGCGAGCTCGATCGTTGGACGGAGGAGATGACACAGGTGGCTCGCACACCTGCGATCCCGATGGACGCCGTGCGAAAGGGCGATCAGGTACACCTCACCTTCGACCTGCCCGGGTTCGACCCTTCGTCGATCGACTTGCAGGTCGAGCGCAACGTCTTGAGCGTGAAGGCCGAGAGGCATTGGGAACGGGCTGAGGACGAGCAGGTTTTGGCAGCAGAGCGACGGCACGGCACGTTCACCCGTCAGCTGTTCTTGAGCGACAACCTCGATGGCTCTCGAGTCCAGGCCAGCTACCACGACGGGCTGCTAGAGGTCACCATCCCGATCGCCGAGACCGCCAAACCCCGCAAGATCGAGGTCACGGCTGGCCCAGCAAGAGGGCAGACGGCGATCGATGCGACCTCGTCTGAAGCGAGCCAGTCTTGACGTCGCTTCACCAGCCACGCCACTGATCAAGTCGAAACGTCCCGGATTCCCATCCCTGGTTCATCCTCAACCGCTGTCGAGGCACCGTTGAGCCGGGCCGCAACCCCCTCTCGGCGGCCCGGCTCGCCCGTTTACCCACGACTACGATGCCGGCACAACTGATCGCCTAGGAGGAGTCGATGGCTGTTAGTGCTTACGTCCTGATCCAGACCGAGGTCGGAAAGGCTGCGCAAGTGGCAACGGAGGTGCGCAACATCACGGGGGTTCGGTCAGCCGATGACGTGACAGGTCCCTACGACGTCATCGCCGTAGCTGAAGCCGACAACATGGACGAGCTCGGTCGCATGGTCGTGAGCCGCATCCAGATGATCGACGGCATCACACGCACGCTCACCTGCCCGGTCGTCAACCTCTGAACAAAATCGAACCGTCCGGGCATCAGCATCCAGCACCACTCAACGGGCACCAACGATCATCGCCCTGATCCCAAGCCCCATGATGAACAGGCTCCCGTACCCGTAGAGCAGATACTTCCAC
>JANZZE010000020.1 GCA_026419545.1 Acidimicrobiales bacterium | reverse complement strand
CTCCTGGAGCGGTCGCGTCAACGTCGTGTCGGCAGCGGAACGTTCGGTAAAGGGGTCGGGACCTCGACCTCGTCGCCGCCCGGTGTGGCGGGAACCCCGGCAGATGGCGCGAACTCCCGGGACTCGAGGAGTCTTTTGATCTCTTCGAGCGTCTTTTGATCCACCTCAGGGCGTTCAGCCACAGATGCCTGCCTTGTTCGTTGCCTGGCCATTTACGACGAGACACAACGATACGAGTGGCGGACGCGCGAGTGGCGGATGGTCAGCGGAGGCGAAGTGACGGAACTATTCGGTGTTCAGCGTCGCTTGGGAAGCTCGTCGAGCTCGAGGTCGCCCTGGCGAAGGCGACGGACATGTTCTCGTGCAGTGTCCTCCGCTCTGACTGCTGCGGCGATCCGCAGGAGCGCGTCAAGCTTTTCATCGTTGTCCCGGAGCGTGGACAACTCTGCCAATCCCGCCAGCTCAACGGTGGGCGCGAGTCGCACATCGCCGTACTCGACTGGCTCGTCGAGGAACTCCTTCATGGCTTCCCTGCCTTTGTCGGCATCGCTCAACGAATCGCTGCCGGTGAGCGCTCCGCTCGTCACCGACGGTTACAACAGTAGGAACCTGCGTTCGGCAACGCGCGGATGGTGACAGCTCGCGGTCGTTGTGAACGGCGGCAGAATGCCTCGGTGCCGCCGCAACCGGTGCTGTGGGCACGGAACGCGGGACAAACCCTGGCTCGCCGCGCTCTTTGCGCTTTGGCTCGGGTTGATGGTGTCGCTGCGAATCACGACGCCCCATCCACTGGCGCGGCCGACCTCATGCAGGCCACCTCTCGGTGGAAGGGAGCTCTCGGGCAGCCGGTGTGGTCTACGCGTCTGCGGCAGCGAGTTCCTCACTCGCCGAATCTGGCGTGCTCGCCCACTGAATGACCTGAAGTTCCTCGAACCGCTGCCGCACCGCCGAAGTCATGAGCCCGAGCTTGTTGACGTTCGGGACGATCTTGGAGAACAGCATTTGGCGGAAGATGATCATCAGCGGGTTGTTCCTCGCGAACGCTTTGCCCTTCTCGACGTCGATACCGACGCGCTCCCAGACCTGTTCGAGCAGGAACCGTTGGTACATCAGGTCGATCGCCTCGAGCAGGAATTCCTCCCGATCGGCGAGTTCGGCGCTTGAGAGTTGGGGGATCGCCTCTTTGAGGGCGAGCACGCCGAAGGCGACGTGGCGTGCTTCGTCGCGCATCACATAATCGGTGATCTGTTTGATCACCGGGTCGCGGAACAAGACGTTGCCCATGCCGAACGCGGCGAGGGCGAGACCCTCCACCATGATCTGCATGCCGAGGTAGGTGATATCCCAGCGCTTTTCGGTCATGATGTCGACCAAGAGCGCTTCGAGGGGTGCACTGATCTCGTAGGCATGGTCTGCGCCGAGCTTGTCGTTGATGTAGCGGGCATAAGCCTCGACGTGGCGGGCTTCGTCGGCGACTTGGTTGGCTCCGTAGTACTTGGCATCGATGTCGGGCACGGTCTCGACCAGACGAGCAGTCGCCACGAGCGCGCCTTGTTCACCGTGCATGAACTGGCTCACCATCCAGGACTGGAACTCCCATCCCATGCGTATCCGCTCGTTTTCGTTCATGCCGGCGAACGGTGAATCGGGCGAGTTGAACCCCATGAAGTTGTCAATCATCTCCCGAGCCTCCGGGGTCATCTCCGGGTCGGGTTCGCCGAACACGACCTCAGGCGTCCAATCGATGTCGGTCGTCGCGTTCCACTGGGAGACTTTCCCCTTCTCGTACAACTTCACGAGCGCCGGGTTGTCCTGGACATAGTTCCAGGTGAACTTAGTGAGGACGTCTGCGGTCACGTCGAGCATGCCGGTTGTCGTCATTGCGGGCTCCTTTGTGAACGGGATGGCGAACGGCCAGATGCGTTCTGAGCGCGGGCGCGGCTAGAGCCGAACCCGGCGGCGAGCGATACGTCGATCTTGCGTGGTGGTGCGTCGCCCACTCCGAGTCCTTCGAAGCCGATCCAGACAAGGTTCACGAGATGGCCGATCAGCTCGGCGCGGGTCATCATCGACTGCTCGACCCACCAGTCGCCGGCGAAGTGCACCAGGCCGACCAGTCCGTAGGCCCAGGGCTTCACACCTGAGGTGTCCAGACCGCGTTCGGTGAGGATTCTCTCCATCACCAAGCCGACATGTTCGGCGATCAGCCCGGCGACGAGGTCTCGTCGCTCACCTGTGTGGATCGTGAGGAACCGATACAGGTTGGTGTCGCGCTCGATGAGATCCAGATACGAATCCATCGTGGTCACGAGCAGTTCCAATACCGGGGCGTCGCTGCCCAGCGCTGGCGTCAGCGCGTCCGCGAGCTGGTCGACGAACCGCATCGCCATCTCAACGATCAGGCCGTCTCGATCGCCGAAATGGCGATAGATGATCGGCTTGGTGATGCCGCACTCGGCCGCGATCTGTTCCATCGAGACGAATGGGCCCTCTCGCCGTACCAGTTCGACCGCCGCGTCGAGCAGCTCAGCGCGCCGCTTGGCTCGGGCCTCGTCCCTGGCCTGGCCGACGCGGCGGGCGCCTTCGTCAGTGCTGGTCACTCCCACTGTTACCAACAGTAACAGTTACCGAGGGTAACACGGCAAGCCGATGCACTGCCGAAGCTCGCCGCTTGCGCTTCTATAAGAGAACGGCCCCGAAGCCGCCAGTAACTGGAGGCCGACGCACTGACGACGCGCGCCGCGCTAGCCGGAAGGCCCGTGCCGGGTTCGCGGGTGGGGCCGGGGGTGGGGTGCCGGCGGCGACGCGTCGCACGATCCCGTTCGTTGACCGCGGGTAACCCCCGTTCTTGGATTGGGCCCTCTGTCAGGTGCCGGCAAGCCGCGAAACGACTGGCGCAAACGTGTCGACCGCGTCAGCCTGGCAGACGAAATACGAAAGCCCCCAACGCTCACGGCGCGCCTCGAGGGTCTCGCACATCTCGTCGACCGTTCCGATCAGTGCAATCGGGGCCTCGAGGACCTGTTCGGGCGAAAGACCAAACATCGGGGCCAGATTTGCGGCGAGTGCCTGACGGTCATCGGTCTGGGCCACGAAGAACAACAGGCAGTTCAATTCCAGCTCGTCGAATCGGTCGCCGGCTGCGGCCCGCAGAGTCGCAACTTTCCGATCGTAGGCGTCAGCCGTGGCATCAGACGCAGTTGTCGCGTCCACCTGTCCCGACGTCAGTGAGGGATTCACACCGACGATATCGGCCTCGCGAGCAGCGATCGACAACATGCGCTCCCCGCCTGCGCCGATCAGAAACGGCGGGTGTGGGCGTTGTATTGGTTTCGGCATGCCCTCAAGCGCGCTGACGGTGTAATGGCGGCCCTGGTAGGAGAGCGGACCTTCCGCGAACAGTCCCTTGACGATCGCCAGCCCCTCCTCGAACCGGTCGATGCGAACACCTGGCCGGTCATACGGGATCCCCGCCTGCTCATAATCCGTTCGCATCCAACCCGCGCCCAAACCGATCTCGAGGCGCCCGTCGGACAACAGGTCAATCGTCGCGAGCTCCTTGGCGAGCACGACCGGGTGCCGGTAGTCGTTGTCGAGAACCAGGGCACCGACCCGCAGCTCGGTGGTCGCATCGGCCGCAGCCATCATCGCCGGGATCGGAGCGAGCTGGGGCGTGAAGTGGTCGGGCAGGAAGAGACTGGAAAAGCCGAGTCCCTCGATCCGGCGGGCCGTTTCTGCCCACGACTTGCCATCCACGGTATTGCTCATCTGGACGCCAAACCGGAATCGTCGGGGATGTGCCATGGCATCGCAAACTATCTGATGCCAGCGACTTCGGTCGGCTCGCTTGGGCCTGTATCGTCCTTGGTCGCGTGCGGATAATCACCTGGCTCGTCAAGCTCCTGCGATTGGTCTTGATCGTGGCCGTCTCTGGCGCGCTGGTCGCCGTATCGGTTGCGGTGATCGCACCCCAGGCTTATGAGATAGGGCACGCCAATGTCTCCGTCGACGAGGAGATCGATCTGGCCGCGCTCGACGAGTTCGCCGTCCGCTCGTACATGTACGCAGCCGACGGTTCATTGCTCGCCACGCTGAAGGGGCCGGAGAACCGGCTGCCGGTGTCGCTCGCCTTTGTGCCTGAGCCGGTGATCAAGTCAGTGCTCGCCTCAGAGGACGCCGATTTCTACAACCACCCCGGTGTGAATCTCCGCGGCATGTTCCGGGCGCTCATCGAGAACGTCTCCTCAGGTTCGGTGGAGCAGGGTGGCTCGACCATCACCCAGCAGCTGGTCAAGAATGCACTGCTCAGCAAAGACCAGAACATTGATCGGAAGACCCGCGAGATCGCCTTGGCGCTTCGACTCGAAAAGCAGCTCACCAAGGATCAGATCCTCGAAAAGTACCTCAACACTGTCTATTTCGGCTCTGGTGCGTATGGGGTGCAAGCGGCAGCTGAGACCTATTGGGGACTCGACGTCAGCCAGCTCGGCTGGGCCGAAGGCGCGATGCTCGCGGCGCTCATCGCCAAACCGGTCGAGTATGACCCGACGCTGCACCCGGATCGGGCGCGGATTGCTCGCAAGGCGGTCCTCGATCGCCTCGTCGACACCGGGGTGCTGACCAAAGAGCAGGCAGAAGGCTTCGACCGAGCCCCGTTGCCTCGTTTCCGCTGCGGCGAGGTCAACAGTCCGGCGACGTCATGCCACGGGCGTCAGCCGCCGCCACCTGAGGACTATTTCGCGGAGGAGGTGCGCAAGGAGCTGCTGCGCGATCCGAAATACAACCTCGGCAACACTGACCAGGAGCGGTACAACACGCTCTACGGCGGAGGTTTGCGTATCTACACGACGCTGTTGCCGCAAGCCCAAGCCGCGGCGTACGCGGCACGAGACGAAATCGCTCCCAAGAGCCGAGAGGGGCTCACCGCTGCGATCGTGGCCATCGAGAACGGGACGGGTGCCGTGCGGGTCATGGTCGGAGGACCAGGCTTCGAGAACTTCGAGTACAACATCGCCACGGCTGTGCCCGGCCGTCAGACCGGCTCTTCGTTCAAGACGTTTGTCTTGCTGACCGCACTCGAGCAGGGCAACGTCCCGTCGGACTATGTCCAAGGCGGCGGCACTTTTCAGCTCCCTTGTCAGAACGACCGACGGAAGACCCATACGGTGAACGGACCGGGGGGTACCCTCACGTCGATCACCGCTGCTTCGTCAAACGGGGCGTACGTGCGGCTCGGACAGATCGTCGGTCTCGACAATGTGATCGAGCTGACAAGAAAGCTGGGTATCACCAGCAACTTCGACCCGTGCATCCTCACAACGCCGCTTGGCGTGACCGAGACGAGCCCGCTGCAGATGGCCGGGGCCTACAGCGCAATCCCCAACGGTGGGATCTACCAACCGCCGTATATGGTCGAGCGCATCGAGGACCGTACCGGCAAGGTGATTTACCAACATGAGCCGAACGGCACGCGGGCGTTCTCGGAGCAGACTGCCTGTCTGGCTACTCAGATCCTCGAGGAGAACGTACGCAGCGGAACGGGCACCCGGGCACGTCTTCCTCATCAGCGCGCTGCTGGCAAGACCGGGACGACCGAGGTCAACGCGGACGTGTGGTTCGTCGGATTCACGCCGTATCTCACGACCGCAGTATGGATGGGCATCCCGACTGGCCAGGTGGCATTGCCCTACATCGATGGTGTCAGGAACTTCGGCGGGTTCTTCCCTGCGCGCATGTGGTCGGCTTTCAATGCCGCCTACCACGAGAACCTCGAAACCAAAGACTTTCCCCGTTGTCGTCCAACCAGACCGGGCCGGCAGGTCACCGGCCCGAACGTGAACAGCAAGAACCTCCCACCACCCACCGATACTCGGGTGCCGGGCGACGCGCCGTCCACGACCGGATCGAGCGCACCGCGCACCACCGCTACGAACACGCCGACCACTGCTGGACCATCGTCTACGAGCACGCCCCCGACAACGGCGGAGCCCCCGACAACGTCGCCGCCACCAACCACGCCGCCTGCCGGGGGTGGTCGCAACGTCGAGACCTTTGGCGATGACTGGGGTGAGCCATGAGCCGCTTTGAGCCGCTCCTGCGACTGCAGGATTGCGATACACGGGCGGACCAGATCCGTCACCGGCTCGCACACCTTCCCGAGCGGGCCCAGCTTGACGAACACTACGAGTTGGTGAGCGCCCATCAGAGGGCTCGCGCTGAAGTGCAGGCCCGACGCGATGACCTCGCCCGGCAACAGCGGCGGCTCGAGGACGAGATCGCCACGGTAGAAGCCAAGGCGGCCGAGGTCAACGAGACCCTGTACGGGGGGACGATCACCTCACCGCGTGAACTCCAGACTTTGCAGCAGGAGATCGATTCGCTCAAGCGGCGCCAGGCGTCTCTCGAAGACGACGTGCTCGCCTTGATGGAACAGATCGAACCCCTCGACGCCGAACTGGCCGACCTCGATACGCGTGGTGCCGAACTCGATGCTGAAGCGCAGCGGCTCGAACTCGTCTTGGCCGAGGCAGCGGCGGCGCTCGATGGCGAACTCGGTGGTGTCGCCGAGGAACGCCAACGGGTGCTGGCTGAAGTCGAAGCGGATCTTCTCGAGCTGTATGTGCGGCTCAGGAGCCAACTCGGGGGAATAGCCGTGGCACGCTTGGTCGCTGGTAGCTGTCAGGGTTGCCACCTCGCATTGCCGGCCGCCGAAGTGGAGCGGCTCAAACGACTTCCACCTGAGGAGCTCGCCTACTGCGAGGAGTGCGGTCGGCTGTTGGTCCGCTGACCGGTGAACCGGACAGTTCCATGCTCTTGTGGTTTCTCGGAATCAGCTTCGCAGCGGTGTGGCTCGTGTTCCGCAGCCCCATGCTCGACTATCGCTTGGTGCTGCTCGGGTCGGTTCTCCCCATCGGGGAACTGGTGCTGGGCGGCCCTCGGCTCGCCCACACGCTGACCTTCGCCGTAGCCGTGATGTTCGTGGTGATGTTGGCCACGCAGAAGCGTCGGCTGGTGCGACGAAGATGGATCAGCCTGGCGATCGGACTGATGATGCATCTGGTTCTCGACGGGAGCTGGACGCAGCGTGCGTTGTTCTGGTGGCCGTTTTTCGGGTGGTCGTTCGGCGAGATGCAGGTGCCTGAGCTGTCGCGAGGACTCGCGGTGACGGTGCTGCAGGAAGCGATCGGTGTGGGTGTGCTGGCGTGGTGCTGGGTCAGGTTTGACTTGCGCGATCCGGTGAACCGGAGATTGTTCCTCACGACCGGACATCTGAATCGCGACCTCGCTCAGTAGCCTCGATGCGTACCTCTTCGGGTTTGACTCGTAGGAGTGACTGGGGGGAACGGGGCCGTCGCGAAGTAGCGTCAACTGGATGCTTTACCTCGTGAGGCACGGCCAAACCGAAGCAAATGCCCGCGGCCAGTTGCTCGGTCGAACGGACCTCCCGCTTGACTCGTTGGGGCAGCAGCAGGCGCTTGCCGTTGCCGAGGCGCTGGGTGCGGCGGTCGCTGACGGTGACGAGCCGTGTCGGGTCGTCACCAGCCCGTTGCAACGAACCCGCCAAACGGCTGCCGCGATTTCCCAACGGCTCGGCGTGACGGTCGACGTCGATGAGCGTTGGGTCGAGCTCGATTACGGCGAGCTGGAAGGGGTCCCGATGCAACAGGTACCCGCGCACGTGTGGAGGACGTGGAGGAGCGACCCGGCATTCACACCCCAGGGCGGTGAGTCACTTGTCGCCCTGCGCAAGCGGGTGGAGACGGCGCTCGAGGACCTGGTTGCCGATGCGAGCCGCGGAAATGTGATCGTCGTCTCGCATGTGTCGCCGATCAAGGCGGCGGTGGTCTGGGCGTTGGGGGTCAGCGACGAGGCGGTGTGGCGTCTGTTCGTTGCGCCCGGATCGATCACCAAGATCAACACCAGCGGCGGGATCCCGGCGCTCCACGGCTTCAACCAGGTCCCCAACGGGGCTGCCCGGTAACCAGATTCGGCGTCAAGATCTCGTTGGGTTCTTCGCATTGACTCGCGACACCATCACCCATAATGGGCTGTTCGCGGTGAAGGCTTCAGCATCGGCACCGCGACGAGTTGTGTGCTTCAAACGCGCGGGCGCCCCGTGAGCGTGGCAGAAGACGGGGCGAGGATATCCGTCTCACGCAACTCAACGGGGCGACCGCGGCTGGTGTTGGGGTCTGTTGTCTTGGCTGCCGTGAACTTCGACAGCTGCTTGCTGTGGGTTCCTAAACGGCTAGGTGGGTCGCTGTCTGAAGAGAATTGGGGCGACCGACCCACTGAAAAGGTTCGAACGGACTATCTGCCCGAGTCCCGGGCTTGCCGGGAGAGAGCGCAACGTTTCCGTCTAATCACCTCGGCTCCGAGTTCATGCCGGCAGGCTGGCGCTGACAGCCGCCGTCTCAGCCGGAGTAGGCGGCAGCTTGCTTGCCGACAATGCGAACCAGATCACCCATCGCGAGGTTGGCGTCGACGAGGTGAAGCCCCCATTCAGGGGTTAGGTCGCCTTTGATGTCGTCCCCGCGGGGGTCGGTTGGGTCGGCCAGCACCGTCACTTCGAGGTACGAGAAGCCGTCACGTTCAACGCATTCGCCGCGCAACAGCCCGGGTACCTTGACAAACGGGGTCGTGATCATCCGCGACGCGGCGACGGCTGGATCGGCGAACACCCAGTCGCCCGCAGGGAAGTATGCGTCGAGCTCGGCAGGTCCGCCCGCCAGCGACGCCGGGTTGGTGCATCCAGCCTTTCCTTCACCACCTCGGGGCCGACCGAAGAAGCTGTTCGCGGGGGGCGGCGACGTCGACCGGAATGCGGCATAGGTGATGACACACCCGGTTTGCTCTTCGCTGCGGCACAAGGGCGTCTTGGTGAAATCCCCGCCGACATCTGCATCGGGCGGGACTCTCACCGCTGAGCCGAGCAAGAGCGCCGACACCAGGAGACGATGCTGATCGTCATTTGGTTCGATCTCCTCCCGGAGTAGTCGGTTGAGGTGGCCGGAACCCTGCGAGTGGCCGATGAGAACAATCCCTCGACCGTCGTTGTCGTTGGCGAGATAGTGACGCCACGCATCGAGGACATCGGCGTAGGCAGTCTCAAAGGCCGCGGTTCGGTCACCGGTTACCGAACCGAAGAGAGCGCCAAGCGTCACTTGGCGGTACACGGGTGCAAACACGCGGCATTCGCTTGAAAAGCGCGCGGCTTGGTTGAGGACTGTCGTTTTCTCTTCGTTGCCGGCTTCGAGATCGCTGTTGACCGACTTGTCGGCGCTGATGGTCGGGTACACGTAAAAACAGTCGATGGATGGGTCCGTCGATCGCTGATGCCGCTCGACCGCGATCGATCCGTTCGCCTCGACCACGGTTGCGTCGAGGTTGCTGTGGCAGATGTCGTCGGTCAGTTCGGGGCGGCACAACCAGTGCTCCGGGTCCGCATACACGTCGCTGCGATAGCCGCTGGTGCTGGCAGGCGAGCGGCTTCCTGGTTGGGGGGTCGTCCCGGTCGTCCCGGTTGTCACCGCTGTTGTGGTGCCCGGCCCACCCGCAGGCTGGGAGCCGTCTTGACTGGAGCACGCCGCGATGACGAGTGCGGTTGTGGCCAGGAGCGTGACCAGGAGCTTGGCTGTCCGGCCGGGCTGGCAGGACCGAATGGCGAGTCGTTGGGGCATAGCCGACCTCCGAGAGCGACGAGAGTTGTCATGTTCGCACGACGCGGCCTCGATGAGGTGGCGAGCCCTGGCGGGCACGTGGGATTCCACGATGATTGCACCAGTTGTCGACGAACATGCCTCGATGAGGTGGCGAGCCCTGGCGGGCACGTGATGCGACCTCAGTCTGTCGGTGAGACATTGGGACCACAAGCCGCGTGGCTCACGGGTCGTAGCGGTGGCGGGCCATCCGGGCGAGCACGCCGAGCAGCTCGGTCGCGCCCGCGAGGCCGTGGAGCTTGGTCGGGGTTGGCCCAGCAGCCGGATACACCCGGCTCACTGGGATCTCGGTCACCTGGAACCCGAGCCGAGCCGACCGGACCGACAGATACACGAGCAGTTCGTACCGATCGAACACCTCGCGGAACACCGCGAGCCGGGGATCGGCGAGCATCCGGGCCGAATGGCCCCGGAACCCATTGGTGGTATCGGTGTACCGATACCGCGCCAACCACGAGCTCACCGGAGCGTGGATGGCTCGGATCGCTACCAGACGAGACCACGGGGTGTTCTGATGGAACCCACCCCGCATGAAACGGGACCCCTGCACGAAATCAAATCCGGCGTCGAGAGCCTCGATGAACCGATCGATCGCCTCGACACCGTCTTTTCCGTTGCCGTCGACCGTGATCACCCCGTCGTAGCCCTGTTCGAGCGCGTACCCGAACGCCATCCGCAGCTGCGCACTCAGGTGTCCGGGGCCCCACTTGACGAGGAGCGCTCGCACACCGCAGCTCGCCAGGAAGCCGGGGTCGAGCGAGCCATCGGTGCTGCCCCCGTCGGCGATGATGATGTCTGCGAGCTCGGCTTGGTGTGCCATGCGCTGAAGTTGGGACCGAATTCGGTCACCTTCGTTGATGACCGGGACGACCACCGCGAAACGTGTGGCTCGTTGGCGTAGTTCGAGGCGTTCGTGTTCGGGGACCTCGTAGGGTTGGTCTGGTCCGAGTACGTCGGGGCGTTCCCCGACTGTTCGTTCATCCATAGGTCTCAACGGCGAAGGCGGCGGCTTCGGCCACGGCAGTCAGCGGATCTCGGTCACGTGCCGGCAGCATCTCGACGGAGACGACGCCAGCGTATGAGATCGAGCGCAGTGCTCGAGCTGCGCTGATGTGGTCGACTCGGCCTGTCGTACCGGCAGGGGCGAGTCCGGGCTCGGAACAATGGAAGTGGGCGAGGACGTCGGCCACCGCGCGGATCGCCGTAGACAGTTCGTCCCCTGCGAGGGTCATGGCTCCCGTGTCGAGGTGCAGCCCGAAGCCGTCGCGCCCGACTTCGCGGACCAGCTCGGCACCCTCGGTAGCGTTGGTGATGAAGTCGCAGCCATAGTCGGTTGGATTCGGTTCGAGGCACAGGCACACTCCGTGTGCTTCCGCCCGTTCGCTCAGCTCGCCGAACACCGCTGCCGCCCGCGTCATGGCCATGGACGGGGAGAGGTCGCCCCGACGGCGGTTGGCGGGCGACCCGAACACCAGCTTGGCTGCACCCAACGTTGCGGCGAGGGCCATCACGGTGTCGAGATGGGCGACGAGCGCAGCCCGATCTTCGGGTCCGCCGAACACGGTGAGCTCCGGTCGGCCGTACAAAAGCGACTGCAACGAGGTGATCGTGAACCCCTCGCGCTCCCAGAAGCGGCGGTAGGCGGTGGCTTCCCGGCGAGTCGCGGCGGAAAGCTCAGGCCATATCTTCGTGGGGGCAAGCTCGATTCCACGGATGCCCGTGTCTCGCAGGATCGCCGCGACCTTGCGGTCATTGGCTGGATCCCACGCCAGGTTGGAGAACGCGATGGTCAGGGTCATGGCGCGGCCTTAGGAGTCGCAGGTGAGGAAGCGGAAGCACCGGGCCCAGCTATCGAAAGAATCGGGCCGGTCATGACGGGCCTCCCGGGTTTACCGTAGGTCGTTCGGTGTGGGCCCAGTCCCTGATGGACTCGGTCGTTTCTGCCGCAGTCGCGAGGTACGGGCCGGACCGACCGAAGATCGCCGTATGTACCGACCGCATGTCGTAGGCCACGGGCCCTGCGGCCGTCTCCGTAGTCAAGTCGACACCGAAACAGGTCTTGGCGACGTCCGCAGCGCGCACGGGTTCGGTCGCGAGGTTGAGGAGCTCGACACCGGCTGCCAGCCCAGTGCGGAGGTCCGACCAGAGACGCCGTATGTCGTAGAACTGAAAGACGCTGCGATGGTCGGTGAGTTCGAGGTTCCGCTGGTGGACCAGATCGAACAACAGGTTCTTCTTGAGGCCGGGGCCGAAGAGACCGGGGAGTCGCACGATGGTGACCGATGAGAAGAGGTCACGACAGCGCTGTTCGAGCCAGAACCGGTTCCTTCCGTAGGGATGAGCCGCGGCGGGGTCGATCGGCGTGGTCTCGTCTACACCGATGGGTGACGGGTAGACATCGACCGTGGACACCAACACGAACTGTTCAGCCTGCATCCGGGCGAGGTGGGCGGCGAGCCGCTCCAGGTTCTGCCGATCTGCGATCGGGCTTTGATTGGCGCGCCATTTCTCGGCGGGCGCGCCGGCACAGATGACGAGGTCGAAATGCTGTCCGTCGATCTCCTGGATGTTTGGTCGGTGGTAGCAGTGATCGAAGGTTCTCTGCCGGAGGAGGTTGGTGCCGACAAAGCCAGTCGAACCGATGAGCGCTGAGCCGGGCATGGTGATGCTAGGAACCGGGTGGCGAGGCGAGGTCAGCGCCGGGGAAGCGTTCGTCGTCCGCTTCTGGGACCAGGGGAGTCAGGTCGAGTCGCTCGCCGTGGCTATGGGACGGGTACACGGTGGCGGCTCGCACGGTGAACGGGGGCCGGTGACGAACCTCGATCAGGATGCGCGCGATGTATTCACCGATCAACGACAACACGATGAACAACCCGGCTAGGCCGATCGACAGGAGCAGCATGATCGTGGTCCAGCCAGTCACGACGTCACGTTTGAACACAAAGATCGCGACCGTGTACAGGAGCGCGAACGCGGCGAATCCGGCGAAGATCAGCGCGGCGATGTTGGCGAGTCGCAGACCGAAATCAGAGAACGAGACCATGACGTCAAAGCCGCGGCTGATGTGCTCGGCTCGTCGGCGCACCCGTCGGGGCAACACCTTGGTCGGTGTGTAGGTTATGACGGCGTGCGGATAGCCCGTCGCGGCATACAATGCTCGGCGGTAGCGCACCCGTTCACGCATGTCGAGCATTGCATTGAGTGCTCGACGCGACACCATTCGGACTGTGACCGGATGGTCCGGGATCTCGAGGTAGCTGAACCGGTTCAAGACGTCGAAGAACTGGCGGCGGCTCCACGACGGGTCACCGTTGGAGGCGTCGACGACATCGACCCCGGACGCGCAGCGTTCAAACATCTCGCGGAGCAAGTCCACATCCCAGTCCCGGTGTGGGGTCTCGGTTTCGTAAACGAAATCCCCGATGGCACGGGCCAGACCAGCGAGCATCGCGTGCTCGCTCTCATGATGGCGAGCAAGTTCGAGATGCACGATCGTTCCCCGGAGCTCGTCTTGCAACGAGCTGAACTCGACGCCGGGGTTGCGGCGGGGCCGATTGTCCACCACGACGATCTCGTGGCGGTCGAAGGTGGCTGCGAGCATTTCGTCGATGTCGCGCACGAACGGGATCAGTGCATCATCGTCATCGTCGCAGCAGACGACGAAGGAGACGAACACTCGATGACGCTGTTGGATCACCAGAGCGACTCCAGGTCGTAGATGGTGTTGATCTTGCCCGACAGCACGGAGATCAACTCCGGTTTCTTGCTGTGCTGATACACCAGCGTAGGCCGACTGTCGTCCACGGAGGAGATCCGCAAGACGGGGCGGACTGCGAGCACCGACCTCATCGGCTCCAACCGGAGCTCACGGCGCAGAAAGCGCCGCATGAGCTGGTCCATCTCGGTGCTCAGGGTCGGAGGTCGGTGCGGACAGGTGCCGCAATTCGCGAGCGCTTGCGGCGAACACGACGGATGATGCGCTTGACAGGGGAACGACGGTAATGGTCCGTCGGACCGATGGTGGGGCGTGTAGTCGACGGCGGAGAGCGAGTGCAGCCCGGTCGAGCCGAACGGCATGACCGAGAAGAACGGTCCATCCATGACCGTGATCCCGTAGGGTGCAAGCGCATCGGAAGGGCGCCCGAGCACTAACTCGCAGAGTTCGTAGGTGATCGGGAGTGGTTCGAAACCGAACAGATCGACCACTTGATTGATGCTCGCGTAGGTGGCGTTGAGCACCCGGGGTGCGGAAAGTACGGAGCCATCGGTGAGCCGAAGCTCAAAACAGTCCTCGTCGCGCTCGACCCGTTCGAGCCGGGTGCCGAGATGCCAGGACAACCGGTCGCGGTCGCTGAGTCGTTCGAGCATCTCGGCCCGGATACCCCTGGCGTCGAACGCAGATTCCGCACAAATGAAGGCCTGCTCGACTGTTCCCGCCTGGAACCATTCGTCGGGATCTGCGACCGTGATCGGTATCCCCACGTTGTTGCAGAAGGCTTCAAATCCCTGAGCGCTGGTGTGCGACTCATACCTGGCGACCGCGTAGATCTTGGTCAGCTGGTTGTTGATATGGGTGGCGAACTCTGTAGCGAAACGCTTGTGGTAATGGAGTGCTTGTAATGCGGTACCTACGCTTCGGGGGTAGTGGTAGCCGAGATGTAATCGGGCCTGGTTCGCAAAGCTCGCTCGGGACAGCGGCACTGGGTCCGGGTCGACGATCGCGACGCGCAGGCCGGATCCAGTCGCGAAATCTGCCGCAGCGAGACCGAACAACCCGGCGCCCAACACGATCTGGTCGACCCGCGCCACATCCTCGAAAGTAACAGGACTGAACTCACCGGCACTCGAGATCGCGCCGCTCGAACCGGGCGACTGCGACTGCACACAGTGCACCAGCGACGATCAGGTTTGCGGCGATTGTCGTTGGCTCGACCCGCTCAGCTGGCGCAAGCGCCATGTAGTGGATGAGCGAGAACTTCTGCAGCCAGTCGGCACTGCCCAACGAACCCATGATGTCGGCGACCAGTGACCACACCACGACCGCGTACACCGATGCTGCGCCCGCACGTGGGAACCACGCGGACACTGCGGCACCGATCCCTAGTGCGATGAGGGCGGTGGGGATCACGTTTGCGCCCGCACCGAGCGCAGTGGCCAGCCCGAAATCGACGCCCTGCAGGGCCGCAGCAGCCCAACTCGAGAATCCACCGACGAGGGCGGTGAGGGTGACGGCGAGTGCACCGAGACCGAGTCGCCCGACGAACCACTGCCGTCTCGTGACCCCACGCGCCAGCACGTGGACCAACCGGCCCGAGGTTTCTTCGCTTGTGATCGCGCCGATGTGCGATGCGGGCACCAAGGCCACGACGGTAGCGACGAGCAAGAACGCGATACCGAAGTACTGATCGACGCGGGCGCCTGCAACGCCCAGCTTCTGCATCAGGTCGTTCATCGACTCCGGTAGCGGTCTGGTCGTGAGCTTTGCCGTGATCCCGAGCACCGCACCGGCCGCTGCGACTCCGCAGAACCAACCGAGTAGGGGACCGAACTCGAGCCTGGTGGCGAGCCCGAGGGATGACCGGAGCCCGAATGAGCGCGGATGACCTGAATCGCCGCTGGTGAGTAGGCCGTCCCCGGCATCTCGTCGACCGGACAGTGCGGTTGCCGCCGCCGTGAGCACCGCGACGGTGATCGCGGCCGGGATGAGTGGGCGCGCATTGTTGGCAGTGAACGGAGCCATTTCCTCGGCCCACCCGAACGGGGTCGACCACCGAAGCCAGCGAAGCTCCGGGCCGGCGTCAGCGACCATCCGCATCACGAAGGCCGCTCCAATGATGACTCCCCCGATCCCTGAGGCCAGACGTCGGCTACGGGCCAGCTGTGAGGTCAGCGCACCCACGCTGGCAAACACCGCAGGCGCAATCGCCAGGCTCGCTCCGTACAGGATCACGGGCACGCCACTGAGACCGACATCAGGATCGCGCCCGGCAAGAGCAGTTGCCAGAGTCGAACCCCCGAACAGGATCATGATGCCGGCCCCGATGGCTGCCATGGTTGCGAGTGTGGCCCGAGCAGGGGAGGTGACACCCGCCACGGTGAGCTGCCAGCGTCCCACTTCCTCCTCGCCTCGCAGGAGTCGGGTTGCGACCAACAGGCCCCACACCGCGCCGATGGTGGTCAAGAAGACGAATCCCTTGTACACCGTGTAGCCGCCAACCGTGCCGATCTCATCGGTCGGCCCGAGCAGGATCGAGAAACCGGCATCGCCGGCGGTGCTGGCCACTAGCTGTTGGCGGCTTTCTTCCGTCTGGAAGGTGGAAGCATAGGTGATGGCGGACGACGCAATCGTGCCCCCGAAGGCAACTGCCCAAGCCACGGAGCCGATCCAGATCTGGCGGAACGCCCGCCATGCAATCGCTCGTTCCGGTCGAAGCGCTCCTGGACCGGGTGTACGCAGTGTGTGCGCCGCTTGTGAGGTGGCCGCGTGGGCTGCGGTGGTCATCGGCCCTGCGCTCCTGGCTTGTGGCTGCCCCCGTAGCGGGCCATGAACAGTTCCTCCAGACTGGGTTCCCGGGTTGTGAGGTGGGTGACGCGAGTGGTTGCCAGCGCCTGCACCAGAGGCTCCATTGGGCCGTGCACCTCGCATTCCAGGGTGTGATCGGTGATGCGAACGCCGGTCACACCTGGGATGCCGTCGAGGTGCGGCGCAGGTCCGTCGAAGGTGGCCCTGACATGGACGGCAGCCAGGCTTCGTAGGACATCGAGTCGCCCGGTCTCGATCAGCCGACCGGCTCGTAGCATGGCCACCCGGTCACAGACTGCTTCGACTTCGCTGAGGACGTGCGAGGACAGGAACACGGTCTGGCCCCGATCACGCGCGGCGCGGACGCAGTTACGGAACTCTTGCTCCATAAGCGGGTCGAGCCCGGTCGTCGGCTCGTCGAGCAGCAACAGGTCGGCACGACTTGCGAACGCAGCGATGAGGGGAACCTTCTGGCGATTGCCATGGCTGTAGGCCCGGACCTTCTTGTGCGGGTCGAGATCAAAACGCTCGACGAGCTCGTCCCTGTACGCGGTGTCGGTTGAACCGTGGATGTTGGCGAGAAACTCGAGAACCTCGGCACCGGTGAGTGATGGCCAGAGGTTGGCTTCACTTGGGACATAGGCAATCCGGCGGTGGACGTCGAGCAAGTCATCGCGCACGTCAAGGCCGAATATCGTGGCCTTGCCACTCGTCGGGCGTACCAGCCCGAGCATGATCGCAATCGTCGTGGACTTTCCCGAGCCGTTCGGCCCCAGATACCCGAACACTTCACCGGCCTCAACCTCGAGATCGAGCGCGTCGAGAGCGAGGGTCGGGCCGTAACGCTTGCTGAGTTGGTGGAGCTGAATCGCAGTGGGCACTCATTCCTCCCAGGCCTGTCATTGGCTCGGGGCCCGGCCAACCCCGAGGACCTCCGTTGCCGGCGAACGTCCTGCGTGGATCAAGTCAACCATGCGGTGAAGACGACCGTGGTCCTCGCAGCGCTGGCAGCTTTGGATCACGCGGTTCGTCGCGACCCCATGCGCTGTCGATCGGCGAACCCGCAACACGATGTTGCATAAAATTGACATCTGTCTAAATAATTGAGTAGCGTGTATCCATGGATCGCAGGAGCTTTTTGCGAGTACTTGGCTTGAGCGGGGTCGTCGGCGCTGCTGGAGCGCTCGGTGGGCTTCCCGCATGCACGAAGGAGCGTTCATCTCCTGAATCGGGTGAGGCAAGCGTAACCACTCCGGGCCTAGCGGCGGCGGCCCTGCGCCCGATCAGCCGGCCGGATGGGCATGGTCCGTGGGTGCTCGTGATCGGTGGAGGCGTTGCTGGAATGTCCGCGGCACACGAGTTGCGGGAGCGGGGATTGCCGGTGACGGTGCTCGAGAAGCGCAGCATCCCGGGCGGAAAGGCACGGAGTCTTGACGTACCCGGAACCGGAATGGCAGGCCGCCGCGACTTGCCAGGCGAACACGGCTTCCGATTCTTCCCAGGCTTCTATCAGCACCTACCGGACACGATGAAGCGCATTCCTTACCGGCCTGGCCGTAGCGTGTTCGACAATCTGGTCGCCGCTCCTTTGACCACGATGGCCAGGGTCGGCGAGCCGGACCTCACCTTGCCACTGGTGAAGTTGGATCTGACGCTGGAGAACTCAACCCAACTTTTCAACGGGCTGTTCACCCAACTCTTCGGGCTAAGCAGCCAGGAGGCCGATTTCTTCACCGGCCAGATGGCGCGCTTCCTGGCCAGCTGCGATGAGCGACGCCTAGCCGAGTTCGAGCCCCTCGACTGGTGGCGGTTCATTGGTGCCGACCGTTTCTCGGACAACTACCGGCGGTTGCTGGCTGTGGGGGTCACCCGCAACACAGTCGCAGCCCGGGCCGAGGAGGCTAGTGCCCGCACTATCGGGCTCGTGATTGCCCGCTTCGTCCATCAGCTGGCAACTGGGGGCGACAAGATCGATCGGCTGCTCAACGGGCCGACAAACGACGTGTGGATCAACCCGTGGTTGGAGTACCTCCGTTCGGTGGGCGTCGATTACCACCTCGATGCGACCGTCACCGAACTCGTCGTTGACCAAGGACAAATCCGGGGAGTGAAGGTCGAGCGTGGCCGACGAGTCGAGGTGGTGACAGCTGATGAGTACGTTCTCGCGTTGCCGATCGAGGTCGCTCAGCGACTCGTGACCCCGGCGATCGTGGCTGCCGCCCCGGAATTGGGCGGACTGGCCAATCTCAAGACAGCCTGGATGAACGGCATCCAATATTTCTTGACCGAGCCCGCACCGTTGGTGGCCGGTCACCTGAACTATCTCGACTCTCCGTGGGCGCTCACGTCTGTCTCCCAGCAACAGTTCTGGCCCGAGTTCTCGCTGGCCTCGGATTTCGGCGACGGCACGATTCAGGATGTGCTCTCGGTGGACATCTCCAATTGGGAAGCGCCGGGCATCGTGTTCGGGAAACCAGCTCAGGAATGCAGCGCCGATGAGATCGCGGAAGAGGTGTGGGCGCAGATCAGAGCTCACCTCGACGACCCGGACGGGATGTTGCCCGATCGCATCCGCCGTCACTGGTTCCTCGACCCGGCCATCACGTTCCCCGAACCCGGCCGCGCGGCCAACGACGAGCCCTTGCTGATCAATACCGCCAACTCCTGGTTCAGCAGGCCTGAGGCGTCAACTGCGATCCCGAACCTCTTCCTTGCCTCCGACTACGTGCGCACCTCCATCGACCTCGCCACCATGGAGGGCGCGAACGAAGCTGCCCGGCGAGTGGTCAATGCCATCCTGGGCAAACATCGCATCGGCGAGCCGCCCTGCGAGCTGTTCGAGTTGGCAGAGCCGAGCTTTCTCGCCGACCTTCGACAGCTCGACGCAGAACGATTCGCGAACGGCCAGCCCAACCTGCTCGATGAGCTTGGGTTCAGCAGCGGTGTGCGCAGTACGTCGTGAGTGGTCGCACAGTGCTCTTCCGGTGATCTCGTGGGGATCGTGAACTAAGAACGAGTTCTCAATCCGGGACTGCATGCGCCGATGGACCGTCGATGCGGTCCGGGCGGTATCGGGTATGAGTTCCCGCAAGACGGCTACCTCAGCCCGAGCCGAGATGGCCGTTGATCAGCTGTTCACCGCGCAGTGGCGGCGACTCGTCTTCGGCTACTGCGTGGTGATCGGTGTGGTCATCGTCGCCATCGCTCCGTTTGTGGAGCCAGGCGAGCGGTCGTGGACATTCGCGCTGGTGGCAACGGCTGGGTACGCCGCCCCAGCATTGGTGCTCTCCGCCGTGGCGTGGTGGTTCGCGCCCCCCTCTACTCGGCGCTTCTGGGCCTTGTTTTCGGTCGGCCTCGCCGCAGCTCATCTTGCGGGTGGTGCTGCACTGGTCGGGTTGTTGACGGGGCTCCCCACTGGATGGGTCGCTATCCCACTGCTGATGGTGCCACTGATCGGGTGGCCGCTCGGACTGATCGATCGGCTGCAGGTCACCGCAGGGCGGCGCACCATTGCCGTCGACCTGCTCGACGTTGTCACGTCGTTGTTGACTTTCGCGGTGCCGATCGCCGTGGTGATGGCGCCCCGCATCATGCTGGTCGAATCTGGCCGGGATCGAGTCGTCGCCGTGGTGCTGCTGTCGATGGGCTGCCTGTTTCCCTCAGGCGCGTATCTGACGGTTCTGCAGATCCGGAACCTTCCTCCAGGTACACGACAGGTCCAGTACCTAGGTTTCGCCTACATCTGTTCGAGCGTGCTTCTCGTGCTCCTCTACTTCGAGCAGATCGTCCGGGGCTGGACGCTCCAGCCCGTGGTGCTCGCAGGGGTGTTGGTCTTGACCTTCTCGTTGCTCGTGATGGTGCCGCTGCATGCCCATAACGCCGACATGCCCGGAGCTGACGCACCGGAAGCCGACTACCAACTCCGACTCACCCAACCGATGTCGTTCTTGAGCGTCGTGGTCATGACGATGATGTTGGTAGTGGCCGCTCGCAGTGGTGACGCCGCAACCTGGCAGTTGTGGACCTTGGCGGTTTCGTTGCTGTTGTTGTTGACGGTTGCTACCTTGCGCCAGCGAGCGGCGACGGCCGAGGCACTGCGGTTCCACCGCGAACTCGAAGAAGCCAATGCCGCCTTGCGCGATCTCGCGTTGCACGATCCCCTCACGGGTGCGGCGAATCGGGCCTTGGTCTTCGATCGACTCGCCAATGCGACGAGCCGAGCGGCGCGTACCGGGGGGAAGGTGGGGTTGCTGTTCTGCGATCTCGACGGGTTCAAGCTGATCAACGACCGTTTCGGTCATGAAGCGGGTGACGCTGTGCTGGTCGAGGTGGTCGCACGTATCCAAGATGTCGTTCGAGCATCGGACCTGGTGGGCCGAGTCGGTGGTGACGAGTTCGTCGTCGTGCTCGAAGCCATCGAAGGGGTCGACAAGTTGCAAGCCGTTGCCCAGCGCGTTGTGGAGGTCGTGTGTGAGCCGATCGTGCTCGACCAGGCGACCGTCACCGTCGGTGTGTCGGTAGGGGCGGCCGTAGTTCAGTCGGGGTGTTCGGCCGAGGAGGCGCTGCGTCTGTCGGACCGGGCGATGTACCGGGCCAAGGCGAGCTCGGGTCGCTCCCCAATAGAGGTGATCGGCCCAGCGAGCTGATCACCCGATGCCGGCCGGGCGGACACGTCGACGACAAGTTCCATCGGGAACACCTCAGAAGGGCGCAGGAGACGGGAGTGCACGTCGAGAAGTTTGTGGGCGTGCTCAGGTCGGGAGAAGTGTTCGTAGAGGGCCACATCAAAGGGTCCAACTTCGTCCGCTCGGCCCATCAGGTTTGACCAGTGGTAGACCTCGAGGCATTCGGCGTCCCGTTGGGCCTCCCAATTCCCAAGCGCATGATCGAGTTGCTGAGGGTCGTCGAGCACGCTTGCGGTCTGCTCGGCTAAGAGGCGTCCGAAGCGCAGCGCATCCCGGATTCCCTGCGCGGTGACCGGGTCCTTGAAGTGGCCGGCGTCCCCGACGAGAGCCCAACCGGGACCGCTCGAGCGCCGGAAGTAGGAGAGCAGGTTGGTGGCGCCGATGATGCGCTCGGCACGTGGGCAGCCGGCGAGACGGTCAGACAATCCTGGGAGCTGGTCAATGGTGCGAGCGAACGCGGTTTCGCGGTCACGGCGGAATGCTTCTGCTCGTTCGTTTGGTGGCATCAGGAGTACCAGCACGAGTCCGCCGTCGCAGGGGAAGGCGGTGCCCAGCTCGCGGCCTGCACGCCATTGGGCAGCTACGTTGCGCCACTCGCCTCTGAGGTCACGGAAGTAGCTGTAGAAGCAGCAGCGCTCGTTGTGATGGGAGAGTGTCGGCTCGGAGACTCCGAGTTGCTTCGCGATCGCCGAGCGGCGACCATCGGCACCAACGACGAGTTTTGCTCGGAGCTCGGCAACCCGTCCGCCGCGCTCGCGAACCACGATCCCCGTGGCCCGACCGTCCTCGACGAGCAGTTCGAGGAGCTGGGTCTGCTCGCGCACCTCAGCTCCTGCGGCTCGGGCTGTGTCCACGAGCGCCGCGTCGAACCCATACCGGCGGACGCACAGGCCGTAATCGATCCCGTCGATCGGGGTGTAGGTTGCTCGGATTGCCGGAGCACCGGGAATCGCTGCGAACCCGACGGGCAATCGCGGGGCGCCAAGTGATTCGACCCGTTCGAGCGCGCCGAGGCGGGCCACCTCCGCTACACCACCGGCCCACAGCAAATGCGTCGAGATGGTGGATGAAGGAAACTTCGCGGCATCGATCGCAATGACGCTCCGTCCAGCTCGTGCGAAGCTGATCGCAGCGGCGGATCCTGCACATCGGGCGCCGACGATCACAACGTCGACGAACTCCGTGAGAGTCAAAGCGATCCTCCTTCAATCCTCAGTTCTTCCGAGAGCAACACGCCGCAAAATAATGGCAGATGTCAAGTTAAAAGCAAGTTCGGACGTAGGGAAGTCCCGATCGCGCCGATCGGCTATCGACTGTCGAGTGACGGCCGCTGGGTGTCCTTGTGCCCCGGTCGCTGCCCGCCCATGCCAAACCGAAGCGTCTAGCGCGGCGTCGCCGGTCGAGATCGGTCCGTCGATCGCCGTCGTAGCGCCGGCAGGGCGCTTCAAGTGCTGGTAAGCGCCACCGTTCCAGTTGAAGACGCTGCTGTCGAAGCTGTCGAAGATGAGGTCGGTGTCGCGTCAGTTGATGACGATTCCGTCGAAGATGATGTCGACGACGGATTCCGCATACCGACGCAAGTCGACTTTGCGCTTCGATGCGGGCGCATCGGGTAGCCGTGCGGCGAGCGCCGGCAGTGTGAGCGGGCCCGTTGCGCCGTTCGCCATGAGGAAGTAGAAGACGGTCAACGAGACATTGCGGACCCTGCCGTTGGCAGCGAGCCGGTTGAGCATGTCTTGCACGAGCCGCAGGGCGGGGCCGATGTGACGCTTGTAAATGTGGTCGAGGCGCGGGCCGGGACGCACGCCCTCTTGGTTGATCACCTGCACCAACGCGGGTGATGCTGCCGTCATCTCCACGAACCGGACGAGCACCGCTCGTAAGCGGTCGAGATCGTCACCATCACCCACGGCGAGGACGGCTTCCATCATTTGATACGTGAGGGTTTCGAAGCCGTGGTCGACTGCGGCATACCACAGGTCGTCCTTGGAACCGAAGCGTTGATGGATCAGGTTGTGGCTGACGCCGAGCTGCCGGCACAGGTCGCGTACCGAGGTGCCTTCAAAGCCGCGTTCAGCAAACGAGCGAAGTGCCAGCTCGAGCAACTCGGCATCGTCGACCGGGCTTTCACCTGCTGGTGGACGACCCGGCTTTCGGCTCTGTCCTGACCCCGCGCCCCGAGCCGTTGTCGACTGGTGGCGGGCACTCATGGAGTTACGTCGCTCGTCGGGCGCATCTGCCCATCATGGTCGATTCGCGTCGGGATGCACCACAGCGTGCGGACGGGCGTGCTGGATTCCACATCGGCTCGTTCCTGTGCGCGCCGGGCTGCTCCGTGCGGTTCGCCGTTGAGTCGTTGCTCGAGGAGACCTCACGCGGTTGGATCGTCGCCGTCGTCGAGAGGAGCGGTCGACGTCGTCGCCTTCTGGAACTCACGCTTGGCCTGCCCCAAGGAGCGCGCCAGCTTCGGGAGTTGTGAGCCTCCGAACAGCACTAGCAGGAGCACCAAGATGATCAACAGCTCAGGAGCACCGAGGTCCATGGGCTTTACGTTACGCCGATGATGGCGGTGGCAAAACGCTCCACGAGAAAGAGTGCCGGTGAATCGGCCCACGATGGGGTTCCGCCCGCCTCTTGTCTCCCCGGTCCTCCTTGTGCCCGGCGTCCGTCTTGCCTCTACCTCTTTCGCCCCCTAGTCGAAAATTTGAACGAACGACAAGTTAAAACTTGACAGACGTCACATTTATGGTAGGTATTGCTCCGTTGGCCCAGTTGGGGGTTTCGCCAATGGAAGGGGGGAGGATGACCGAGAACAGCGACCCGACCGGTACACGCGAGATGCCACACGGGGAGATAGACGGCTCCGCCATGGGGAGGAGGCGCTTCTTGACCCGTGTCGTGGCGAGTGCTGCGGCGGTCACAGCCGCGGGGTCATTGCCGGTTGGAGCCGGTGGAGTCAGCCTGCTCGGTGGTACGGCGGGAGCCCTTGATCCACGATTCACCGGGAAGCGGCGAGTCGCCATCCTTGGCGGCGGCTGTGCAGGTCTCAGCGCGGCGCACGAGCTGGTGGAGCGTGGTTTCACGGTCGATGTCTACGAGCGGTACCCAGTCGCTGGCGGCAAGTGTCGTTCGATCCCGGTGCCGGGCACGGGGACGAGCGGGCGGGCCGATCTCCCGGGGGAGCACGGGTTCCGCTTCTTTCCCGGCTACTACAAGCACGTCACCGACACGATGCGCCGTATTCCGTATGGTTCGAATCGCAACGGCGTGAAGGACAACTTGGTGTTCGGGGACACAGCCTTGTTCTCGCGCAACGGCGCGCCTGACATCCCGTTCCCGTACAAAAAACTGTTGACCCTGACACCGGCGGATCTTCCCCAGCTCATCGAGGTGATCGTCGGCGTACTGGCGTTGCTCCCGGGCTTGAGCATCCCGGAGATCACGTACTTCGCTACTCGCGTCGCCGAGTTTGCGACTTCTTGCGACGACCGGCGAGTCAAACAGTACGACAAGCTCGACTGGTGGACGTTCGTGCGGGCCAAGGAATTCGGGCCGCTGTACCAGAACATCTTGACCCGGTCGCTGACCCGCAACCTTGTCGCTGCGCAGGCCGAGAAGGCGAGTACGCGGACCATTGGCCTGCAAGCGACTCGGATCCTGCTCGCCAACATCATCTTCAGCATGTACGAGGAGGCGAGCCGGATCCTCAACGGCCCGACGAGCGAGGTCTGGATCGACCCATGGATGAGCTATCTCGCCGGCAAAGGGATGCGATGGCACCCGAACTCCGAAGTGGAAGGCCTCGTCGTCGAAGGTGGTGTCGTGACCGGTGCTCGCATCCGGAATGGTTCGAGCGTCGAGACGGTGACGGCTGACGTCTTCGTGCTCGCGGTCCCCGTCGAGCAGGCCCGTCGCATCCTCGATGCGCCGTTGCGGGCGTTGGATCCCGGGTTCGCCAAGCTCGACAACCTGGTCGTGGATTGGATGACCGGCGCACAGTTCTTCTTGTCGCAGCGTCTGCCGATCGCCAAAGGACACGTGACCTACGTGGATTCGCCGTGGGCGTTGACGTCCATTTCCCAAGGGCAGTTCTGGAATCGTGACCTGTCCCGTTACGGCAATGGCCGGGTACGCGACATCTTGTCGGTGGACATCTCGAACTGGGATGCCAAGGGGATCCTGTACGGCAAGACGGCCAAGCAGTGCACCAAGACCGAGATATTCAACGAGGTCTGGGCGCAGATGAAGCGCTCGCTGGACTGGGGTTGGGCGATTCCGGATTCGATCGTGGTTGACCGGTTCTTGGATCCAGCGATCAAGTTCGGTCCGGCAGGGACGCCGGTCGACAACGCCGAGCCGTTGCTGGTGAACACGGTCGACTCATGGGCAAGTCGACCGGAGGCCAAGACCCGGATTCCGAACCTGTTCTTGGCGTCGGATTATGTCCGGCACAATGCCGATCTGGCCACGATGGAAGGAGCCAACGAGGCTGCTCGGCGAGCAGTCAACGGGATCTTGGATCTCGTCGGTTGGTCGGGTACGCGCGCCAGCATCTGGGACTACGAGGAACCGGCACTGTTCGGGCCACTGCGGCGCAACGATCAGACCCGGTTCAATCTCGGACTTCCTCACGTGTTGGCCGACACCCGCCCGTACACCTAACTGCCATCTAACTGCCATCGCCCGCGAGAGCATCACTTTCATCTCGGTGGCGAAGCCGCCACAATGGAGATGCGATGGTGAGTCGACCGGGTGGCCGCGGTCCGGCGCCTTCGGGTGACCGGGTCGAGGAAGGTCGGGGCTCCACAGGGCAGGGTGCTGGCGAGAGCCAGGCAGGGTGACCTGACGGAAAGTGCAACAGAGAACAGACCGCCGATGGCTCAGCTCCGCTCCAGCGGGTCCGGGCACAGGCAAGGGTGAAACGGTGGTGTAAGAGACCACCAGCGTCGGGGGTGACTCCGGCGGCTCGGCAAACCCCACCCGGAGCAAGGTCAAGCAGGGGGCATGGGCGGCCCGTCCGCCGAGGCGCAAGCCGAGGCAACCCCCGGGTAGACCGCTTAGATGGATGGCCACCGCCGCGTCGGGAGACGCGGTACAGAACCCCGCCTACAGGTCGGCTCACCGTCGCGACTCGCTTGATTGGTCGCGCATCGGGGCCGAGGGATGTGCAACGGCGTCCTTTCTGGGCTCCAACTGACGATCGCGGGAACCCTGTCCATGGCGAGTCCAGCCACCGCCTGCGACGCCCAAATTCCTTCTATTCTGCCGAGCTTGCTTCCGCGCAGCAGTGACAACACGCTTGGCGGTCTGTGGCTCGGGCGACGTTCGACCCGTCAGCCGGCGGTCACGTTGATCGTTCCCCGCATGCGGTCGGGATGGACACTACAGATGTAGGTGTAGGTGCCAGGCTGCGAGAAGGTGACCACGAACTGGTCGTCGGGCGCGATCGGGTCGGATTTGAAGAGTCGTTGCTCGTCAGGCACGTCGTGTGTGACGGTGTGCCGTGCCGAGCCTTCGTTCTTCCACGCCACCGCTTGGCCGACCTTGGCTTCCACCGGGTTCGGTTCGAATCGGAACTCGCTGATGATGACGGTGGGACCCTGGTTCACCGTCGTTGCGCGGGTGTCTGTGCTCGTCGTCGTGGTGCTCTCGGCGGGCTTGGCGGACTCGTTCTTGCTGCACGCGGCAAGCGTGAGTCCGAGGCTCAAACTGATCGCTGCCGATGCTGCGAGAACCCGCCCGGTGCTGATGCGCGTCATGGTCATGTTCTAGCCGCGAACCCGTGCCTATGCGTGGCAGAGCCCGTCGGTGAGCGTCAATGGGCGCGCCATGCACCCCGATGAACCTGCGATGCGGTGCACGCTTGGCAGAGTCCGTCGGTGAGCGTCAATCAGCGCCCCGTGCCCGGGTTCCCGTCGGCCCGGTCGTGGAGGTTGTGGCAGGCCGAACCGTGGTCGTCGTGGACGGCAACCGGACGCTGCTGGTGTTGCCCGCCCCGACCTGGTCGACCGCATCGCCTTCTTTGACCGCTGCGCTGGTCTTCTCGAACGGGAATGGCACCTGGGTCGTCAATTGTCCTTCGTTCTGGATCCCGAGGAGTACTGCGACATGCCGAGCCTCGGCGCCAGCGATGGAAGCAGCAAGTCGTCGCAGCTCGGGAACGGTGAACACGCCGACGGTGTAGGTGTAGGTCTGCGCGGCGAGATCTTCGAGGTCGATGGCCATCTTGATCAAGGTCTTCTGGGCCGACTCGGGGTCGGCATCCAATGCGGCGGTGAGGCTGTCGCGGCTCTCCTGCAGGGTCTTAGCCAGCACTGGGTTCGGCTGCGTGTAGAGCTGACCTCCGAGCTCATTGATGGTTTCACCGAGTTGCCGGTTGTGATCGGTGTGATGCTGGCTGAATCGCGTCAGTGCATCTGCTACCGCGGTGTTCGCGGCTTTGGGGATGAGTTCTCGGTAGACGTCGAGTGCCAGCAGCTCGACCGACTGGGCGACCCGCAGCCAGGTGATGGTCTGCGTCGCGACCTCTGCCGGAGACCTTGTTGTCGACGTGGTGCTCGGCGGGAGCGTTCCGGTCTGTGCGAGCTGCACGTCCTTTTTCGGGTTCGTGCAGGCAGCGATCACTGCCGACCCGAGCACGACCGAACCGCCAATTCGGAAGATTTGTCGGCGGCTTGGTGCCATCGCCTGGCGGGGAAGGCCGATTGGCTCACTGCCGCCACACGCCGTCAGCGGCCTGATGGCTCCCAACAACGCGTCACGCCACCGGGGCTCGATTGCCGCGTCGGCCTGCTCGAGTTCGTCGAGCTGGTGATGCAGCTGATCACGTCGGATGTCCATTACTCGAGCGTCTCCCTCGTAGATCCCTGTGTCGTCGTGTCTCGATGCCGAGTCGTGTCCTCGCTGCCTAGCTCACTGGGTAGGTGGCCGGGTCGAATGCGACCCGGGCGTCGACGAAGGCTGGCGTGTAGTCGCCTTCCGGTAGGTCGAGCACCTGACCCCAGACGACCGCGTGTTGGGATTCGACCGGAAGGATGGTTGCGCCCGCCTCTGCAATGGTTGCGGATTCGAAGCGACCGATCGCAAGCAGGTAGGTAGAAGCGGCGCCCTCTTCGAGTTCGTACGCGACTTTCAGTACCTCGTTCTCGTCCCGGGCGTTCTGCAGGTTCGTGCGGACGAGTGTGACCAACGCCGCGTTTGGTTGGGTTGCTGGCTCGGCCCCGGCGGTTGTGAGGATCTTGCCCAACGCGTCGGCGTGCTCTTGATGATGGCGTCTGAACAAGCGGGCAGTCTCACCGACCGCAGCGGACAGGATGCGTGACTCGTCGATCGCCCGGTACGCCGCAACCGCAGCGAGCTCGAGCGACTGTGCGAACTGGGCCAGCGCAATGTCTTCCTGGCTGGGCGACTCGGAGTGCGTCGTCTGTGCAGCGGCCGGTGGATTGAAGGCGAGCAGTGTTGACAGCGGCACGGCTGTTGCCCCGAACATCACGGCGCCGCCTGCGGCCGCTCGGGCCAGGAACTTCCGCCGCTCGCGCCGCGACACCTCGTCAGACGAGCCGAAGTGGGCCTGGGCGAGATCGTTGTGGAGGGTTTGCATCGCCTCTCGGTGTTGCTCGTCGGCGTCTCGTGCCAAGCGGCGCAGCGCCCGTTCGTCCATCGGTCCTTCCTTCGTGCGAGCAGGGGTGACCAGGAATCGGGATCGTGACCTGCACGTTCTAG
>JANZZE010000204.1 GCA_026419545.1 Acidimicrobiales bacterium | reverse complement strand
ACGCAATACCACCTCAGGCTCGTGGGCGAGGAGGTACTGCAAGACTTCATGGTGTTGAACCGCCCGCACTGCCTCGCTCAGGGCGACCGTCAGGACCTCGGCAAGCGAGTCGGTCTGGTCCAACCGTGCCGCAAGCCGGGCAAAGAACCCACAGAGTTCGTGTTCACCCGCCGCCATCAGCAGCTTGTCCTTGCCCCCTGGCAGCACCCGGTAGATCGTCGCCCGGCTGCAGCCCGCTTCCCGGGCAATGTCGTCCAAGGTGGTTTTCCCAACACCCCAACGACCGACACACCTGATCGTGGCGGCCAGGATGCGCTGCTCAAGCGAGGCCGAGGTGTCGTCAGCCGTGCCTGAGGCGGCGGAGTCGGTCAGGACGCCGAGGCTACGGACGGTATCACTCAAGGTGCTGGTCCCCATCTAATGAAACAATAAATCGATTCTTGTCTCATCGCCAACATGTGTTTTTGTGACATTCGCCATACATTGACGGGGAGACGGCAGATGAGCCCGCGCTCAAGTAAGGATGCCGGCTGATCCACCCGCGCTGGATGAGAGAAAAACAGACGAGACGGCAGATGAGCCCCGCGCTCAAGTAAGGATGCCGGTGAGGAACGTAGCGGCGCCCGCTCGTTGGTCAGAGCTGTGGGCGAGGGGGCTCAGGCAAGGATGCCAGCGAGGAACTGGGTCCGTACGAGACGATCGGTTTCCGCCTCGTCTGTGAGGTCCCAATGGCCCTGGCTACCCAGGTACGACAGATACAACCGCGCGATGTAGTCGGCCGCCTGTTCCACGTCGACGTGATCGCGGAGGCGCTCATGGCGGAGCAGGTCGGCGACATACGCCCGGATCGCCTCGAACACCAAGGGACTCGACTCAGACAATTCTGCGAGGAACTCCTCCGGTTCGGTCCTGAGCACTTGTTGGAGGAGACGGTGTTCGGTAATGGCCTGGTGCCCGAACACCAGGCCCCGGCGCAATTTCGAGGCGATATCGGGCTCGTTTGCAACAACCTCGCCGATACGAGCGAAGAACCGGCCAACCTCCCAGGTGACCGTCTCAGAGATCACCTGATCACGGCCACCTGGGAAGTAGCGGTACACCGTGGCCCGCGAAAGACCTGCCTCTGACGCCACATCCTCAAGACTCGTCTTCGCAAGACCCCAGCGCTCAATGCAGGTCAAAGTGGCACGCAATATACGCGACCGTGCATCCGGCGATTCCTCGTTCACCCTCGCCCAGCCTCGTGTTCGCCTATGTTCGGCATCCCCGGGTTAGCCGGATCGGGCGCGTCTGATCCGCTCATGACAACCCCATCGACTCGCCTGGAGCCTGACTGAACGCTCAAGAGATGGTCCCCTGCGGGTGCAGCTTTCGTTATCGGTGACGACGTCGGCTTGTTGTCGGCCGCGACGTCACCTTGCTGCCCCGCCGGTATTGCGATGCCCGACCGGCTTCGCGCGATCTGGCGGAGCACGAGCGGATACACGATCACCGTCAAGGTGGCGAAGATGAACCACTGGCCCGCGTAGTTGAGGTGGGGACCGTCATTTCGTTCCGGCAACGGCAACGCGACAGGAACGCCGTTCCCTTGCGACGGGTCCTGTTGTTCGAGTTGGACCCAGACCGGCAACAGGTCATAGGGGACCTGCGCGTCGAGCCGGTCGACGTCGAGGCGGGACAGCGTGTCAAGGCGACCCGACGCAGGATCGGCGACGCCCAAGCCCGATCGGCGTTCGGTCTCTCGGACCAGCGCTTGGATCGATACCGCGCCATTGGGCGCCGCGTACGAGCTCTTGTCGCCGCTGTCGGCCAACGCGACGGGGATCCACCCCCGGTTCACCGCAATCGCCGTGCCGTCATGGAGCACCAAGGGGGTCACCACCCAGTAGCCGGCCGCACCATTCAATGTGCGGTTCCGGACCAGGACCTCGTCCTCGCTTCGGTACTCGCCCGCAACCGTAACCCGGCGGAAAATCGTCTCACTCACCGATTGATCGCCCAAGGTGGACGAGACGAGTTCAGCCAGCGGAACCGGTGGCTCCGCGAGGCGAGCGTCGATCACCCGGTTCGCTGCCCGCCGGCCATCGAGCCGGCGCAACTGCCATAAACCCAGATTCACCATGACGATCACAGAAACGACCACCAGAAGGTGCAAGAGGAGCCACCGCGGCGATAACGCAAACCGGTAGGAAGGCCGGGATAAGGACACATTGCCAGGCTAGGGGTCCAGTCCCTCGGACCGGAACCTGGCCTCTGGAGTGCAAGCGTGCGGTTCGCGATCCGCCACCTGGATCGCGACGTTTGACCGTTTACACGGCACGCAACGCCACAGTGTGAGAAGTGCCGCCGCTACGAGCGATCCATAGGAGTACCACCCCACGCCCACAATTCCTGGCGATCGTCGTTCGTCAGGGTGATGATACCGATCGCTCGGCCGACGGTGACACCCGGGCTGGCAGCGTCCTCGGTGCGGTTCGGGCAGACCCCCGGTCCTAGAACTACAGAGATGCCGAACGCCGTCACTTACGTAGACCGACGGACGACCGGGGCCAGCTCAATGTCAGGTGTCATACTTCCCAAGTGGCCCAACCGCCTGATAGCCGAAACAGCCCGTCTAAGGCGAGCTCCGCGGGACGACGTGGCCACGCACATAACGCCGACAGGAGAGACATCCTCCAGCACGCACCCTTACGGACGACCGTTAGCCGGTCGACGCTGCTGCTCGTGGTCGCTCCGCTCGTGGGCATGGTTGTCATGACACAACTCGGTCATGCGCTCGCTCCAACTCTTGTCACCGAGAACCCAGCACTCCTACTGCTCCTCAACTCACAGAATCGCTACCTGATCCTCACCTCCGGCCAACTCGACCCACTCCCCTATTACCTGATCGGTGGGCTGCGGTTGCTGGCACCGGATCCGTTTTTCTACCTGCTCGGCTACTGGTACGGCGACGCTGCGATCCACTGGATGGAGCATCGCACGCCGACGTTCGGCGAGCTCATGCGGCGCTTGGAACGGGCGTTCGACAAGGCTGCCTACCCACTCGTCCTGGTGATCCCCAACAACCCGGTCTGCCTCCTTGCCGGAGCGTCGCGGATGCCGCCGGTCGTGTTCGCGCTCCTAAACGTCGCCGGAACCGCAGGCCGACTCCTACTGCTCCGCCTTCTCGGGGACGCCTTTCAGCGCCCGATCGATTGGCTCCTCGGGCAGATCAGCACCTATCGCGTGCCGCTCACAATTATCAGCGTCGTGATCGTCGGCTTCGTCGCCCTGACCGAATGGCGGAAGGGCTCAGGCGAGCTCGAACAACTACTCGAGCTCGAAGAGGACCTCGAAGAGGAGCTCGAGCAGGAACTCGGCGACGGCGCCTGACAGCGCGGGTCCCGCAGGTCAGCCGCAGGCGCTCCCAGTTGCGCCACGCCGATGCGGCGATCCTCTCGACCAGGCGTGGGCGCGCCGGCAATCACGATCGGATCCCACCCCCAAAATCGACGGCATAGGACGCTTCTCGCCACACGCATGCGGCGCACCAGCCACAGGCTGCACTACAAGTCGAGCAGTGCTTCGAGCCCGATCGTCAGTCCGGGACGTGACGGTACGGCCTTGATGGCGAGCAGGACACCGGGCATGAACGACGACCGGTCATAGGAGTCATGCCGGATCGACAGGGTTTGCCCGGTCGTCCCCAGTAGGACCTCTTGGTGGGCAACCAGACCTCTGAGCCGAACGGAGTGGACGGTTATCCCGCCAGGCCCTTTGCCACCTCGGGCCCCGGCAACCACTTCACTCTTGGTTGGGTCCGGCGCCCAATCTGCGCTGGCTGCAGCCATGCGCCGTAGGGTGTGCATCGCCGTGCCGGACGGCGCGTCGATCTTCTGGTCGTGATGAAGCTCGATGACCTCCGCCGTTTCGAAGTACGGCGCGGCCATCTCAGCGAAACGCATCATCAACACCGCGCCAATCGCGAAGTTGGGGGCGACCACGCAGTTACTGCGCGTAAATCGCTGCCTGAGTTGCTCGTAGTCGTGGTCGTCGAAACCCGTGGTGCCGACGACCGCGTGGATGCCGTGATCCGCAAGCCACGCCAGGTTGGCCCGAGCCGGCTCGACCTGCGTGAAATCGACGGCCACGTCGACATCGAGCCCAGCGAGCGCTTCACCATCGGCGACAACCTGGAGGGGCAAGTCCACGCCGGTCACCTGGCGCAGGTCGAGACCCGCGTGGAAGGGATCGACCGCCGCGACAAGTGCAAGTTCTGGATCATCGGCGACGGCCTGGCACACGGTGCTTCCCATGCGACCACCCGCTCCGAACACCGCGACTCTGAGGGGCATGGAC
>JANZZE010000203.1 GCA_026419545.1 Acidimicrobiales bacterium | reverse complement strand
CCTGAACTCAAACGCCTGGAACACCGTGCGCCGCGTCGAGGACCCCGCCGCGTCCCGGGCACGCGAGGCGACCGGTCGAAGACCCCGATGCGTCCCGGGATCGCCGGGCTTTCGGTCGAGCAGACCGCCGCGAGCTGTCCCTGCTCTTGACCACCAGCGTCGGTGGTACCGGCATCAGCCAGTGAAGGCCGGGGAGGCGACCGGCGGCCTCGGACCCACAGACGTGAGATCTTCGTCGGGCAGGCCGATCCAGAGGGCATAGGTTCCCGCCGAGGCAACGGTTGCGGTCACGATCCGCCCGCCCGGGACCGCGTGGGCAACCGGATCGGTGAGGCCAAACGTGGTGATCGGGTGTGTCGCTTCACTCGTCGTCGGCGTCCAGACCACCAGCTGTCCTCCGGCGTGATCGGCCTCTGCCTTCACCTTCAACCAGCCGGTGTCCACGTCGCTGCGCAGCTCGACGATTCGTCCGGGTGTCGCACGCGGATAGCCACGGCCGACGATGTCCAAGAACGCGTCGTTCGGTCCGCGATCGACGTTGCCCGGGCAGCCGAGCACGTTCAGGTGGACCGACGGGGACGACGGCGCCACGACTTGGTCGCCCGACCAGTACACCGCGTGTGGGTCCCCACAGGATTGGCGCCATTGCCACCACGCACCGCCCCACGCAAGCCGGTCCTCATCAGCCGCGTAGCGCCTCGCCTTTGCGAGCGTCGACGGTTCGGTATCCCAGAAGCCGTACTCGCCGGTCCAGTTCCCGACGCCAAGCGACGCGGTCACCTGGTCGATCAGCTGGTTCATCTGCTCGATCGTGAGGTCGAGACCGTTGCCGGTGATCGACTCCGCGTAGTTGTGCACAGCAGCGAACAGATTGGCGAGGTCGCCACCGAGCGCTGCTGGATCCGGGATGACGATGCCCATCGTGGGGTCGCCTGCTGGGATCGCCGGCTCGATGAAGATGATGTGATCGAACGGCGCCGCGGCCTCTGCCGCCCGGATCGCCTGGATCGTGTCAGCGAGAAGCGTGTCATAGAGCGGCTGCAACTCGGCAGCAGGCCGGGAGGTCTCTGGTTCGTTGAGCAGGTCGTAGCCTGCGACTTCCGGGCGACCAGCGAACCGGGCTGCGACCGTCCCCCACACCTCGGCGAACTCGTCTCGCAGCCCGTCGACGTTGTCGTAGAAGTTGTTCCATGCCTGTCTCACCGCAGGTGAGCTGTTGCGATCACTCCCGGTCAGGCAGGTGGATAATCCGTCGGTCCGGATCGCCCAGGCAGGAGCGCCGTCCCAGCCTTTCGCCGGTGCCGTGCCCGGGGGGCACACACTCGGGTCGGGAGTGGAGATGAACGCCGAGTACGCATCCTGGTGCATGTCGATCACGGTGTAGATCCCCCGTGCCGCAGCCTCACTGACCGCGTCGTCGACCTGGTCCAGATAGCTCACGTCGATCACGTCGCGCACCGGTTCGATCCGGGACCACGACACGATGAGCCGAACGACAGAGAACCCACGCGCAGCCATGAGATCCCAGTCTGCGTCGCTCACCGGGATCGTCGGGTCCAGACCTGGGATTCCTTGCCAGTATTCGCCGAGCGAATTGAGGTTCGTGCCACGGAGCAGCACGTCACGCCCTGCGGTGTCGACGATCCGGCGATTGTGTACCTGCAGCGGGAGCAGCTCGACGATCTCCCCCGGGCCGATCGGTACCGCCTCTGGCGCCGCGTCGGCACGCGGCATGAGAACATTGACCGCGGCGAACGCCACGGCAACGGCAGTGCCGACAACGAACCACTGGCGTGACCGAACGATCATCGCCAACCCGGCAGCGTCGCCGCCTGCTCGATCCAGGTTCGGATCGCCGGATCCTCGAGCTCGTCGAGCCCATAGAGCTTGATGTAACGGGCCCGACCCGTGTCGCCCAACGGCGGTGCGGGTTCCATGTCAGCCCCAGCGAAGAAGACCACGTTGGCAGACTTGTGATAGGCGGCGACTTCGATGATCCAACCCAGGCCTGCGGTTCCGTAGTGCGCTTTGCTCCATTTCACGGCGAACTGGAGCCCGGGAATGATCCGGCAGATCAGGTCGTCGATGCCTCGGACCAGCGGATGGATTGCTGGCATGACGCCCGCGATCCAGTCGTCGATCACGGAATGATCTGCGACGGGTTCAGGAGGGCGGCGGGCTTCATACCCCTTGACGATCTTCGGCATCGGCGAATCGTACCGGACCGCATCAATCCCAACCCCGAAGACCTGGGCTTGTCGATCGGCGCCAGCTCGTCCACTGCAAATCGTTCGAGGAGACACGGATCACTGAGAGCGGGGATGCCCGAGGAGCATAACCGTGCAGCGCAAGAGGTGGGCGGGCGTTCGAGGAGACACTGATCACTGCGAGTGGGGATGCTCTTCTGAATACCGTGTGTGTTCCTGGGTCAACAGCTGCTGTTCTTCGGCGATCTTGGTCAGGATCTTGGCGGCGTCATCGGCGATGGTGCGCCGGGCGCGCAGTAACAACAAGAGTCCTCCGATCACTGGCGGCAAGACGAGATAGAACGCGATCACGAGCGAGCCAGTCAGTTCGCTCAAGCCGCCCACCACGAACGGCGCTGCTGCTGGGCCCAACACCGCCGCACACAAGGCGAACGCGGACGCGCCGACTCCCCGTGACTCTGGGGGTGTGACATCGAGCATCGCTGCACGCAGCCCCGGCGCTGCGCCCGCGGCAGCGAGCACGCCAATGAACTGCATGGTGAGCCGGACCGGAACCGCTGGGATAGCGAACGACACCATGAACAACACCGCGCACAACACTGCGCTGTACACCACGACCACGATCCTGCCCCCGGGGTTTCGCTGCGCGAAATGATCCGACATCCAGCCACCGGAGAACGTGCCGATCAGGCCCCCGGCTCCGAGCAACAATCCGACAACAGCAGTGGCGTCCTCCGCAGAGAACCCCGAATACCGCTCGTGGTAGATGGGCAACCAAACACCAATGCCGCTCACGGTGAACAGCAAGGCCGATACACCGATGAGGACATACCGCATGGTGCGAATCCCGAAGATCATTGCGATCTCCGCGCGCAACTGCACCGCAGCGAGACGGAGGAACTCACCGAGGCCTACTTCTTCGGCGAGCGATTCTTGCCGACGTGGCGCGATGTGCTGCGCATCCACTTCCTCCCAGGTCATCTCGGGTGGGAGTTCCGCTTCACCGCGGCGGGGCTCGTGAAGCCGGAAGCAGGCAATCGCGACGAGTGCACTCGGGGGCGCAACCAGGATGAACGCCCACGGCCACGACCAGGTCGCTGCAGCGAACCCGCCAAAAGCGAGCCCTATGCCACTACCGAGGAAGAAACTCACCTGTGTCCACGAGAAGACCTTCGCCCGCATCGGGGCCGGATACGCGTCACCGAGCAGTGACGTCGACGCCGGGTCATCTACTGCTTGCCCGATCCCCATGACGGACCGAGCCGCGAGCATCGACGGGAAGTTCCAGGCAGCCGCCGACAGCAGGATGAGACCACTCCACGACAACAGCGTGAATCCGATGACCCGGGAACGGCGGAAGTGATCTGCGACCCATCCGGCTGGAATGGTCGCGATCGCGTTCACCAGGACGAACGCAGCGGGGAGAATGCCGACCTGCGTGTCGCTCAGCCCCCACTCCTCCTGGATGAACGGGAGGACACCCCGCAGAACCCCGACGTCGATCTGGTCAACGAGACCGACGAGAGCCATCAGAACGAGCGGCCACGCCGGGAAGCGTCGGCGGTACTGGGGACCGGCTGACAGCGTGAGGCCCCGGTGACGCCGTCCGCCGTGCATACCGCCACGCTAGCAACTGCTATTGACAAGCGTGGCCCAAGTAGCAGACCCGGCAATCGGGTCGATAGCGTCAACCCGTGGCCCGTCGCTCATCAGGGTCGATGCGATGGCTCCCGTTGGGAACGGCCGCCTTCTTGCTCATCGTCGCCATCGTCGTGCGCACTGCGGCATCCAATGGGTCCCCGGCTGCCGATTGGTCCGGCACACTCATCGATCCTCCCCGCCAACGACCCGTGTTCGCACTGCAGACCATCGACGGGGAGCCGTTCGACTTCGCCGCTCGGACACGCGATCGGCTGACCTTCCTGTTCTTCGGCTACACGAACTGTCCCGATGTATGCCCAACGCAGATGTCGGCCCTGACAGGGGCGCTCCGTGAACGACCTGACCTTGCGGGCGACGTGGTGTTCGTAACCACCGACCCGATCCGGGACACACCTGACCGGATCCGGTCGTGGTTGTCGTCGTTCGGCTACCCCGTGACCTGTCTCTTATACACATCT
>JANZZE010000202.1 GCA_026419545.1 Acidimicrobiales bacterium | reverse complement strand
AGTTGAGTGGCTTGTATGCACCACCATCTGCGTGGATAGCGACGCAACCGTCGGCCTTGACCATGATGAGTCGCACGGCCGAAGGCAGATGGGCCGACAGGCGTCCCTCATAGTCGACTGAGCAGCGGGCGAGCACCAGACGCATCGGCGCCGACGATAGTGGGCCGGGTCGACCGAACCGGTCAGAGCGAGTTGCCGGCTCAGTCCGCCCGGCGGCGCCGACTCCACGGGAGCTGCCGGCTCAGTCCGAGTGGCGGCGCATCCTCTTGTGCCGGCGCCGTGCCTCGCCTTCCCGCCACCGGTGCCGGATCGTTTCGCGGCGCTTCTGCAGATCGCGGTAGGTGAGCGAGGTGGTCTGGCTGGGGTCGACACCGAATGAGGCCTTGACCCCGGAAAGGTCCATGTTCCAGTCGTCGGGGCTCATACCCAACTCTGCCGCGATGCGTTCACCGTGGGTCTCGGCGAAGTACATCGATATCGACGCGATCTCAGCGAAAAGGTCGAGGTCGGGGGCGAGGGTGGCTATGGCGCCGTCGAGAAACATCATGTTCTTGACGAAGAGCATCAGTTCCTTCGGCATGCGGGCGCCGTATTCGAGGAGACCCTTCACCGCCTTTTGGATCTCGGCCATCATCTGCTCTTGAGTGAGCTGGGTTGGGTCCAGCGGGGGACCGTCAAGACCGAGGTCGCGGATCATCGCCTCGATGTCGACGTCGGGCGGCAAGGCGCCGAGATCGCGGAATGCCTCGACCTGGGCGCGGACGTCGTTCATGCTCGCACCTACGAGCATGCGGAGAAAGGCGTGGCGCTTGAATTCGTCGAGCCGACCCGTGATCCCGAAGTCGAGCAACGCGACCCGCCCATCGGCGAGCACGAACAGGTTGCCGCCGTGGAGATCACCATGGAAGATGCCGTGGATCATGGCCCCTTCCATGAAGCCGATCATCCCGGTGCGCACCACCGCTTCGGTGTCGACACCGGCGTCTTTCATCCCGGCCACGTCGTGGAAGGCGAAGCCGTCGAGTCGTTCCATGACCAACACCCGCGGCGTGACCAGTTCGGGGTGGGGACGAGGAATTACATAGCCCCGCTGACCCAGCTGCGCGAAGGACCGGGCTATGTCGAGCATGTTCTGGGCTTCGAGCCGGAAGTCGAGTTCCTCCGAGATCGTCTCAGCGAACAGCTCGACGAGGGCCGGAGGATTCGCAAGAGCGGCGATCGGTATCCGGCCGACCAGGAACGGGGCCAGCCAGGCCATGACTGCCAGGTCGGCGTGCACCAGTCGGGCCACCGACGGGCGCTGGACCTTGACCACGACCTCCTCGCCCGTGACGAGGCGTGCCGCATGGACCTGTGCGATCGACGCCGCGGCAAGTGGCTCACGGTCGATCCAGGCGAATACATCACTGAGCGGTCGGCCGAGATCCTCCTCGATGACCTTGCGCACCGAGCTGAACGGCTCGGGCGGAACCTGGTCACGGCACTTCTTGAATTCCGAAACCAGTTCTTCGGGAAAGAGACCTTCGCCTGACGAGATGATCTGAGCCAACTTGATGTAGGTAGGTCCGAGGCGTTCGGCCGCGATCCGGATTCGCCGGGATAGGTCGGCCCGTGATTCGGCGCCACCTCGGCGACGCGCGCCTACCGCCCAACGTCCGATCGCAGCACCGAGATGGGCGGTCACTCGGATGACCCGGGTGCCGGGAGGCAACCTGCGTGGCCGCACCAACTCCGGCAGGTCGCGCTGGGTAACCCACCGCACGGCGTCGACCGTCTTGCGCCAGGGCATGGTGGCCGGGTCCACGATCCAGGGCGGATCGTTGCTGAACGAACCGATGTCCAGGTCCCCAACCACGGTTGTCGGATCCGCCTGCACGACCACTGAGTCTAGGAGCCGAAGCGTCCGTTGCTGAGCGGTCTGGCTCGCCGGTACCGGGGTCCTGCCGACCGTCACAGTTGGGAACCGGGACCTGGCCGACGGTTAGGTTGGGGCGATGCTGGAACACATCCGGGTGATCGAGCTCGGTGTCTGGGTGGCAGGGCCGAGCGCCGCGGGAATTCTCGCTGATTGGGGCGCGGATGTCGTCAAGGTCGAAGCACCGGGTGGCGACCCCATGCGCCGCGTATTCCAGCTCATCGCTGGCCATGGCCGACCGGAGTCGCCGCCCTTCGATCTCGACAACCGGGGCAAGCGGAGCGTCGCGCTCGATCTCACCACCGCGGCGGGCCAGGAAGTAATAGGTCGGCTCATCGCTGGTGCAGACGTCTTCCTCACAAATCTGCGACCCGAAGCCATAGAGCGGCTCGGGCTCGCTCCGGAGCGTTTGTTGGCCGAATACCCGCGGCTGATCTACGCCATCGTCACCGGCTATGGGCGTCGAGGTCCCGACGCCGGGCGAGCGGGTTACGACGTCGGAGGCTTCTGGGCCCGCAGTGGGGTCGCGGCCTCGCTTGTGCCGCCGGGTGAGCCGCCACCGGCCATCCGCGGTGGGTTTGGCGACCACGTGACCGGGTTGGCGGTCTTGGCCGGCATCTTGGGCGCGCTGGTCGAACGTCAGCGCACTGGGCGAGGGCAGCTCGTCGAGACCTCGCTGCTCCGCACCGGCATCTACTGCTTGGGTTGGGACCTCGGAATCCAGGCACGGTTCGGTAAGCTGTTGCCTGCGGTGCCCCGCGACCATGAGATCAACCCGCTGGTCAACTGCTACCGAGCTGGCGACGGGCGGTGGCTGTGGTTGCTCGGTGTTGAATCCGACCGGCATTTCCCCGCGTTGTGCCGAGCGTTGGACCGGCTCGACTGGTTCGGGGATGAACGTTTCAACACGGCCCGCGGCCGGCGGAAGAACGCGCCGGCGGTCATCGAGGCATTCGACGCCGAGTTCGCGAAGTATTCGTTCGGCGAGCTGACTGACCGCTTCGATCGGGAGGACGTGTGGTGGGCCCCGGTCAACACCCCCGCGGAAGTGCTCGCAGACGCCCAGGCGGCAGCCGCCAACGCCTTCGTGGAGGTGCCAGGAGGCTCGTGGTCGTCAGCCCACCGGGCCGTCAACTCGCCGATCGACTTCGGTGGCTCATTGGTCCCGCCGCCCCGACCGACACCCGCCCCCGGTGAGCACACCGAGGACGTGCTCGCTGAGCTCGGCTTCGATGCGGAACAGATCGACGCCCTCCGCGCCGCTGGGGCATTCGGGTCCGCGAAGTACGAGGCATACGAAAGCTAAGGAAAGTTGGGCGGACGCTTCTCGGTGAGTGCCGCCACGCCTTCAGCGAAGCTCGGCTCGGTCATCATCTGGGCCATCAACAGTTGGGCTTCCTCGACAGAGGAACCGACATCGCGGTGTTGGTCGGTGTAGATCTGGCGCTTGGTCACAGCGAGTGAACCGGGTGAGACCATGGTGGAAAGTTCGCGGGCGTACGCGTAGGTCGCTGCCAGGAGTTCGGGGCCGGGCACGACCCGGTTCACGAGTCCCATCTCGAAGGCTTCCTCCGCGTAGACGACCCGGCTCGACAGCAGCAGGTCATTGGCTCGTCCCAGTCCGATCAAGCGAGGCAGGAGCCACGACAACCCGTACTCCGCTGGGAGGTGGAGCTTGCCGTGCGCAGTGGTGAGCTTGGCGCCGGCCGCCGCGAACCGGAGATCGCAGTAGCAGGCCAGGACGAATCCCACCCCGGCGGCGGGACCGTTGATCGCCGCGATCACCGGCTTGGTCAAGCCGAAGTGGAAGGCGAAGTCGTGGTCGAACTCGTGTCGTACGCCAAAGCCGGGAGTCGCGATGTCGGTCGGCGTCCCCGGGTCATAGCCGCCTTTGGTGACGTGGCCGTCGAGAGCCGCGGCATCCGCGCCAGCGCAGAATCCGCGTCCTTCACCAGTGACCACGATCACCCGGACCGCGGGGTCGTCCTCGGCCGCCTGCAGTGCCCAGCGGTATTCCGTGTGCATGCGCCCAGTCCAGGCATTGAGTCGGTGGGGCCGATTCAACGTGATCGTTGCGATCCGGTCATCGATGTCGTACCGAACCACCTTGAGTTCCATGCCCTGATGTTGTCACGTGCCACCAACGACGCTGAACGCTCCGGGTGAACCCGGCTGGGCTGTGCGACGGCGCGCCGGTGCGGTTGGTGTCAGCTCGCGCTGGAGTCCCGGAACGTCGACAGCGCTTCCAGGGTTGCGTCGGCGAGCTCGTTCCGGCAGATCACCAGATCGGGGAGGTAAGCGTCGATGTGGTTGTAGCGGAGGGGTGAGCCGTCGATCCGAGAAGCATGCAAGCCAGCGGCCAGCGCCACTGCCACCGGCGCACACGAGTCCCATTCGTACTGGCCGCCAGCGTGGACATAGACGTCAGCTTCGCCTCGCACGATGGCCATGGCCTTCGCCCCGGCCGAGCCCATCTCGACCAGGTCCGCTCCGAGGCGCTCTGCTACCCACGTCGCCACTGTTGGGGGCCGGGT
>JANZZE010000201.1 GCA_026419545.1 Acidimicrobiales bacterium | reverse complement strand
CAGCATCATGTCCTGCCACGATCCGAGCCCCCCGGTCAGATAGGTGACCAGCAGCTTGCGACCGGCGTCCCGGCGAGCCCGAAGCGTCTCTTCGAGACGAAGGACGCTCACCCGAGGAGGTCCATCATCTGGGCGACGTCCTTGTCGCCCCGACCCGACAGGTTCACCAGCACGGTGGCGCCCTGCAGCTGGGGGGCGGCCCGCAGCACCCAGGCGATGGCGTGGGCCGGTTCGAGGGCGGGGATGATCCCCTCGGTGCGGGACAGCACCTGGAACGCCTCGATCACCTCGGCGTCGGTGACCTGCTCGTAGCGGGCCAGCCCGGCCGCAGCGAGGTGCGAGTGCTCGGGCCCGACCCCCGGGTAGTCGAGGCCGGCCGAGACCGAGTGCGCCTCCAGCACCTGCCCCCACTCGTCCTGCATCAGGTACGACTTCATGCCGTGGACCACGCCCGGCACGCCCCGGCCGATGGCCGCCCCACCGGCGGGTTCCACCCCCACGAGCTCGACGCGGGTGCGGGCGAAACCGGAGAAGATCCCGATGGCGTTGGAGCCTCCCCCGACGCACGCGGTCACCACATCGGGCAGCCCGTCGCCACCGAGGCGTTCGGCGCACTGCCGGCGGGCCTCCCGCCCGATCACGGTCTGCAGCTCCCGCACCAGCCACGGGTACGGGTGCGGACCCATGACCGACCCCAGGCAGTAGTGGGTGGTCTCCACGGTCGCGACCCAGTCCCGCATCGCCTCGTTGATCGCGTCTTTGAGTGTGCGCGACCCACTCGTGGCCGAGCGGACCTCTGCCCCGAGCAGGCGCATCCGGAACACGTTGAGTTCCTGCCGGCGCATGTCCACCTCGCCCATGTACACCACGCACTCCAGGCCGAGCAGGGCGGCGGCGGTCGCGGTGGCGACGCCGTGCTGGCCGGCGCCGGTCTCGGCCACGAGTCGTGTCTTGCCCATTCTCCGGGCGAGGAGCGCCTGGCCGAGCACGTTGTTGATCTTGTGTGAACCGGTGTGGTTCAAATCTTCTCGCTTCAGCAGCAACCGGCAGCCGAGTTCTTCGGACAAGCGCCGGCATTCGGTCACCGGTGATGGGCGCCCTGCGTAATCGCGTAGCAGCTGATCGAGTTCAGCTCGGAACGTGTCGTCGGACCACGCGTCGCGAAAGGCGCCCTCGAGCTCCTGACATGCGGGCACCAGCGTCTCAGGGACGAACAGCCCGCCGAACTCGCCGAAGCGACCTGCTGGCGTCGGGTCAGCCAGGCTCATGTTCTGCTCGCTGGGGTGCCACCATACGACTCGGCACCCTACGCGGCGAACGGTCCGACGGGGAAGTCAGTAGCCCGACCGTGCCCGACGGGGTACGTCGGTCAATCGTTGGCGAGATCCTCGTCGTCGAACTCGTAGTCGAAGGGCAACAACAGCTCGTCACCATCGAAGTACGGTCGGTCGATCGCTCGTCCCGCTTCCTTCGCGTAGGTGACGAAGCGGTACAACCTGCGGGCATCCTTGTGGCCGGGGGTCGACTCGACGCCACTGGCCACGTCGACTCCCCAAGGCCGGGTACGCGCGATCGCTTCCCCGACGTTGTCGGGAGTCAAGCCCCCTGCGAGGATGAGCCGCCGGTTCAAGGGCAACAGTTCGACGACCGACCAGTCGAACACCTTCCCCGATCCAGGCGAACCTGAATCGACCAGGATGGCGTCGGCCTTCTCGAACTCGTCGACGCGCGACAGCATGTGATCGCCCGCTCCGAACGCCTTGATGAGGAACGGCACTCGTTCCCGGATCCAGGCAGCTTCGGCCGGCGACTCGTGACCATGAAGCTGCACCGCAGACAAACCGCAGCTGTTGGTGAGCTCGACGACACGTTGGGGGGCTTCGTCGCGGAACACCCCGACGGTGAGGATCTCCGCGGGGATGCGCCGAACGATGTCTCGGACCACGGTGGGTTGGACCTGGCGCGGCGAGGGAGCGAACACGAACCCGACCGCGTCTGCCCCCATCGCCACCGCGAAAAGGGCATCGGATTCATTGGTGGTGCCGCAGATCTTGACGAACACTGGGCAAACCCTAGTGGAGCCGCCTTCGATGCCCGCAGCCCATGAACTGCTGTGATGACCGGATTGAACGGCCACGCCTGGCTGTTGGACCCGAGCGCGCCGCTGGCGCTGGGGACCTGCTCTGACGACACGGCGATCAGGAATGGAACGGCGAAACGAGCTGCCGCACAGCGCTTTGCGGGTCAGCTGAGGTCACGAGCGCTTCACCGACGAGCACGGCGTGATACCCGGCTGCGACAAGCCTGGCCGTGTCCTGCGGGCCTTGGATGCCGGATTCGGCCACCCGGATCACGCCGTCCGGCAACAACGGCGCGAGGCGACAGGCACGATCGGTGTCGACGGCGAAGGTGACGAGATCACGTTGATTGACGCCGATCAGATCAGCACCAGCGGCGACTGCGCGTTCCAGTTCGGACTCGTCGTGGATCTCGACGAGTGCGTCCATGCCGAGGGATCGGGCGAGCGCGAGGAACTCGCTCAGCTCGTCATCGCCGAGGGCGGCAACGATCAGCAGCACACAGTCGGCGCCCATCAGGCGAGCGTCGCAGATGTCGCGGCCGTCCACGGTGAAATCCTTTCGGAGCACCGGGAGCGCGCAGGCTTGTCGGGCAGCGACGAGATCATCGACGGAACCACCGAAGAACTCGGCGTCGGTGAGCACCGAGAGACAACTCGCACCCCCCTGTTCGTACGCGCCAGCGACTGCAGCAGGATCCAGGTTCGCGGACAGGTTTCCCTTTGACGGCGAACGACGTTTGATCTCGGCGATCACCGCCAGCCCTGCTGCTCCTCCTCGTTCGAGGGCAGCGCGGAACCCACGGACCGGCCCAGCCGCTCGGGCCTGCTCGAACAACGCCTCGAAGGATCGGTCATCGGCAGCAGCCGCGGCACGGTGCGCCGCCAGGATGTCGTCGAGGTAGGTCCGCACGACCGCTCAGACGGAAAGGCCCTTCGCGTCTGTCGGGGTCGCAAACACCATCATCGGAGGCTCGTCACCCAACAGGTCGGCGAGGTCGGTCAACAAGGTCTTCATCGCGTCGCTGGCCGAGTGGGCGGCGAGGGCTTCGTCGTCGGTATAGAGCTCGAAGAGCCAGACCGCGTTCTCGTCGTTGCGGTCGAGATGGAACGAATAGACCTCGGTGCCGTCCTCGTTCTCGACCACCGGCAGCATCTTGCGGAGCGCGGCCAGCAGGTCATCGCGTTTGCCCGGTCGAGCGGTGAGCTTCACGAACGAGGAAGTCTTTGTCATGACACAGGAGCGTAACTGGTCGCGAGGGGTCTCCTTGTATCTGCGCACCTACGGCTTCGAGGTCACGCCGACCGATCAGTCGTACTCCTACCGTTTCGCGGGGAAAGTTGTGACAAGGTTGCGACCGGCCGTCGACGCCGTGGACGTCCTCGTTGATCACCTCGACACATCGCCCCGATCGGACGAGACGCGAGCGAAGGTCGCCAGGTGGTACCGGTCGCTCCTCTGACATCGGGGTCACGAAACGGCAACTTGACACGGCCGAGGTCATTGATGACTGGGACTCGCTGCGCGATGAAATCCTCGAACCGAGACGACAGTTGATCGCCCGGTCAGGCAAGGACTGAGCCGAGCGTGCCCGGAACTGAAACCCCCTCGCTCGCCCGATAATCAGTTCTCGACTGTCACACCCCTTCGCTACAGTGCTTGCGAAGCATCAAGAGCGGCCCTTCGGGGCCCGGCAACCTGGGAGCGACCACCAAGGTGCCCTCCGCCACCGTGGCGGGATGCGGCCGGAACCGAACCGGCAACAAAGCGTCGCAGTCGCCGTTGGGCCCCGACACTGGTCGCTCCCCCGAGAGGAGCACCATGTCCACCGAATCCGACTACACCATCCACCCAACCAAGGCCCGCGTCGCCTTTGGACCAGGCGCCACTGCCAAAGCCGTCATCCTGGTCAAGGTCGACACTACAGCCGGCGAGTTCCTCGTGCGCGCTGGCGACACCGAACGCCGGTTCCGGTGCCCAACCGCAGCAGACGCCGCCGCCCACCTCGACCGGGCCGCGACCGCCCACGACGGGTACGTTGCGCTGCTCAACGAACGCCAACAACTGCTGGCACTCTTCGTCGGCACACCAGGCACCACACCACCCAAGCGGCTCGAGATATACGCCCACGTCGCGCGACTCGAAAATGGCTCAGCCATCGAACTCGCCACCAACAACGACGACTGGGTCCTGCGCCTCTACTCAATCCAACCCACCGACGACAACAACGACGCTGCCGCATAAGCGGTGGCAGGCGCACAACGCAGCTGGCCTTGGCGGCGCAGCGCTCTCGCAGCCCAGAGAGGCACGCTGACCCATCAGCGCGTCGACAGGGCTGCGAAGTGCGACCGCCAGGTCGCCCCCCTGTTGTACCCGCAC
>JANZZE010000200.1 GCA_026419545.1 Acidimicrobiales bacterium | reverse complement strand
GCTTCAAGGTGCTCATCAAAGAGATGCAGGCCTTGTGCCTCAACGTCGAGGTGAAGTCCGCTACGGGCGAGGGTATCGAGATGCGTGAACTCGACGAGGACATCTTCCGGACGGCCGAGGAGCTCGGCATCGATCTCTCCCGGCCGGAGCGCGGTAGTGACGAGGAAGATGCCCGACAGACAGGTCGGCTCTGAATTGGCAGAACGACGACACGACCACGAGAACGAACGAAACGAGAATTGGTGAGGACACATCGATGCTGGATGTGAACGACTTCAAGGAGCTGCGCATCGGCCTGGCCACGGCGGAGGAGATCCGCATGTGGTCCAACGGTGAAGTCAAGAAGCCCGAGACGATCAACTACCGGACGCTCAAGCCGGAAAAGGACGGGCTCTTTTGTGAGAAGATTTTCGGGCCGACCAAGGACTGGGAGTGCTACTGCGGGAAATACAAGCGCGTCCGATTCAAGGGCATCATCTGCGAGCGGTGTGGGGTCGAGGTCACCCGGTCCAAGGTCCGCCGCGAGCGGATGGGGCACATAGAGCTCGCAGCACCGGTTGTCCACATCTGGTACCTCCGCGGAACGCGCTCGTGGTTGGCCTATCTGCTGATGGGCACTACGCCTCGAGAGGAACTGAAGGCCAAGCAACTCGAGAAGGTCATTTATTTCGCAGCCAACCTCGTGACATGGGTCGACGAGGAGCGCCGTCACACGGATCTGCCGACGCTTGAAGCGGAATACATCACCGACCGGGAGTTGATCGAAAAGGATCTCGAGCTGGAGTTGGCTCGTCGCTACGAGGAACTCGAGAAAGAAATCGAGGAGCTTGAAAAGCAAGGAGCCAAAGAAAGCGAGATCAAAGCGCGGCAGCGCGCCGCTGAGAAGGACGTGGCTCTCATCCGTGAACGCTACGAGGCGGAGTTGGACATTCTGCAGCGCACTTGGGATGAGTTCCGCGACCTTTTTCCGCGCAAGATCATCGAGGACGAGCTGCTTTGGCGGGAGCTCGTCGATCGGTATGGCGATTATTTCCAGGGCGGCATGGGTGCAGACGCGATCAAGCAGCTTATCGATCGCATCGACCTCGACGAGGAAGAGGCCAAGCTCCGAGCGATGATCGATCCGCCTGATGGTCAAAAGCCATTGTCGGCTCAGCGAAGGCAGAAGGCGATCAAGCGGCTGAAGATCGTCAGCGATTTCAACCGGCGAGACGAGAACGGGCGTCGCATCAACGATCCGCGAGCGATGATCCTTGACGTGGTGCCGGTCATCCCGCCAGAGCTGCGACCGATGGTTCAGCTCGATGGTGGCCGGTTCGCAACCTCGGATCTCAATGACCTTTATCGTCGTGTGATCAACCGGAACAATCGACTCAAGCGGTTGCTTGATCTCGGTGCGCCGGAGATCATCGTCAACAACGAGAAGCGAATGCTTCAAGAAGCTGTTGACGCGTTGTTCGACAATGGTCGGCGCGGCCGCCCTGTCACAGGTCCTGGCAACCGCCCGCTCAAGTCGCTGTCGGACATGCTGAAGGGCAAGCAAGGACGGTTCCGTCAGAACTTGCTAGGCAAGCGTGTTGATTATTCAGGCCGCTCGGTCATCGTGGTCGGTCCGACGCTCAAGCTTCACCAATGCGGGCTACCGAAATTGATGGCGCTTGAGCTGTTCAAGCCTTTCGTCATGAAGAAGTTGGTGGATCAGGAGCTCGCGCAGAACATCAAGTCCGCGAAACGGATGGTTGAACGGCGTCGGCCTCAGGTCTGGGATGTGCTCGAGGAGGTCATCAAGGAGCATCCAGTTCTGCTGAACCGAGCGCCGACACTCCACCGGTTGGGAATCCAGGCGTTCGAGCCGGTGCTCGTCGAGGGAAAGGCAATCCAGATCCACCCGTTGGTCTGCCACGCGTTCAACGCAGACTTCGACGGCGACCAGATGGCTGTGCACCTTCCACTGTCAGCCGAGGCCCAGGCCGAGAGCCGGGTGCTCATGCTGTCGGCAAACAACATGCTCTCGCCGGCTGACGGTCGTCCACTCGTCACCCCGACTCAGGACATGATCATCGGGGGTTATTACCTCACCGAAGAGGTTGAGGGAGCGAAGGGGGAGGGAAGGATCTTCCGGCATCTGCATCAGGTCGAGCGGGCCTATGAAGCTGGCGAGATCGACCTGCACGCACTCATCGAATACCGCGTGCCGGAACTGCTCGAGCCGTCCGACAATGGTGGGCGCCCGACCTATGCCAGAACCACTGCTGGCCGAGTGTTCTTCAACTTGGCCTTGCCTCAGGACTACCCGTTCGTCAACGAGCGGGTCGACAAGAAGGTGATGGCTCGGATCGTCGACCGGCTTGCCCGGACGTACGACAAGGCAGACGCTGCCGCGGCACTAGATGCGATAAAGAACCTCTGCTTCCACTACGCGACGAAATCTGGCCTCACCATTTCGGTCGAAGACGTGAAGACGCCTCCCGAGAAGAAGGAGATTCTCGATCGTCACGAGAAGGAAGCCGAGAAGGTCGAGAACCAGTTCCGACGCGGCATCATCACCGATGGCGAACGGCGCCAGAAGGAAGTCGAGATCTGGACGAACGCGACGGAAGAAGTGCGCACCGCCATGGAACGCACGCTGAAGTCGGAAAAGTTCAATCCCATCGACATGATGGTGGGTTCGGGTGCTCGCGGGAACATGATGCAGGTTCGTCAGATCGCGGGTATGAGAGGTCTGGTGGCCAATCCCCGTGGGGACATGATTCCTCGCCCGATCAAGTCGAACTTCCGGGAAGGGTTGGCAATGCTCGAGTACTTCATCGCCACGCCCGGTGCCCGCAAAGGGCTCGTTGACACGGCGCTTCGAACTGCGGACTCCGGTTATCTGACCCGCCGCCTCGTCGACGTCGCCCAAGAGGTCATCATCAACGACGCCGACCCGTTCGCTCCTGACGAACACGGTAACCAGCGGCCGGTACGAGGAATCTGGATTGAAAATGTTCAGCCCGATGGTCCGGGTAAGCGGACCTACCTCGAAACCAGGTTGTATTCCCGCACCCTGGCCGACGAGGTGGTCGTCAGCGGAACACTAGATGCGTTCGACGTCGACGATGCCGGTCATCCTGGCCTCCGCGTCTTGCTCTGGGATGTGGAGGAGGGGGCTTGGCTAGAGCGGTGGATAGCGGCGAAAGGTTCGGGCGAGACGTACTCGATTACGCTGCCGCGGGGATCTGTGGTGCGAGAACGGGAAATGAATCTCCTGCGCGACGACCCAGCGATCACGCGAGTGCGAGTGTTGTCGCCGCTGACCGATGATTCGCCCTTAGGTATCTCGGCCGCAGCCTATGGCCTTTCACTTGCGACTGGCCGAATGATCGAACCGGGCGAGGCGGTAGGCGTGATCGCCGCCCAGTCGATCGGCGAGCCGGGCACGCAGCTTACCATGCGCACGTTCCACACCGGTGGTATCGCGGGCCGCGATATTGCTGGTGGCCTACCGCGGGTGGTCGAGTTGTTCGAGGCCCGCTCACCGAAGGGCAAGGCGGTTCTCGCCCGGACGAGCGGCGTGGTGCGCGTTTCTGACGATGAAGGGCGGGGCAAGGTTGTCACCATCGTTAGCGACGATGGGACCGAGGACGTCTACACCCTGCCGGCTCAGTCTCGACTCGAGGTGAGCGATGGCCAGGAGATCACGGCCGGCGATCCGATCATCGACGGTCCGCGTGACCCCAAGGACCTTCTCGAAATCAAGGGAATCCGCGAAACGCAGCAATACCTTGTCGATGAGGTGCAAGCTGTCTACCGGGACCAAGGCGTGCCGATCCACGATAAGCACATCGAGCTCATTGTGCGGCAAATGACCAAGCGAATCGCCGTGCAGGAGCCGGGTGATTCGAACTTCCTTCCCGGGGAGCGAGTAGATGCCCGCACCTACACCGACACGAACCGCGCGTTGGTTGCCCAGAACCGGAAACCGGCAGAAGGCCGTCCCGAGATCATGGGCATCACCAAGGCGTCGCTGGCGACGGATTCGTGGTTGTCGGCTGCGTCGTTCCAGGAAACAACCCGGGTTCTCACCGAGGCTGCGATCGGCTCGAAGAGCGATCAACTGTTGGGCCTGAAAGAGAACATCATCATCGGCAAGCTCATCCCCGCGGGTACGGGGATGGCGAAATACCGCAATATTGCGGTGGAGGCGCCGGACTACCAGCCGATGGAGTTCTACTCCACCTCGGAGGAGGAACAGGATCTGGCCGAGTGGCTCGCTGGCCGTAGCGACATGCTCAGCGGATCATCTGGCCCAATGGAAGAAGCCGAATCAGCCGAAGTCGTTGACTTACCACGAGGAGACGAGGTCGGCGACGCTGCTGGGTGAGTTGACGTAGGTCGGCTCACCCAGCCGATCATTCCTCCACAGGGTATCCGCCCTCGTTTCCTATCATGACGTGGTGATGTCGGGCGCTGCCTCGGAGGCTGCGGAAGCCAAGCACGGAGACTCAGGGTGCGGGAG
>JANZZE010000199.1 GCA_026419545.1 Acidimicrobiales bacterium | reverse complement strand
AGATGTGTATAAGAGACAGGCCAACTGCAGCCTTTACCCACTCGGCAGTGTCGAGGTCCTCGTCGCAGAGGACGATCTCAACCGGGCACAAGAGCTGCTGCTGATCGACGAGATCGAAGACGCACTGTCAGGTCTGTGCACCGACGGGAGACATACAAGAGATGAAGTCCGCGTCGACTGGCCTCTCGGTGTGATCCTCATGGCACTTGCGGCCGGATTCCTGCTCTACCGTCTCCTTCTCAGTTGAGCAGGTGTCCTGGTTCCGCTCTCGCCCGACTCTTGCGCGGCAACCGCCACCCTTGAAGCTCGCGACGCTACTCATCTTTGGGTGCAGCCTGCTCAGTGGCGCCTGCGGGCCGGTCGACCGGCCGGTTGCAGCGCCGGACCGTCCTCCCCAGCCCACGCTTCGCAGCACTGCCCTACCGCCGAACACATCACAGCGCGTACCCGTCGATTCAACGTCAACCAGTGAGAGAAATACCGCTCTCATCAAAGATGGCAGGATCGATCGCGGCCGACGGGTGAATGTGGCTGGGTTCCAGGGAGTGATACTTGACCCCGATGCTTTCGTCTTCGCTGAGGGGGTTGACACCTGGTTCGAGCCCTCGGTCGAGGAGATCGAACGGGTTGAGGAAGCGCTCCGCCCCGCTCTCCTGGCCGCGGGTCGCGCTGGGCCGCAGATTGCCCAGTCCTTGCCCGACTATCGCCGCCAATACGCCGGCATCGTACGCGCCGGTCGTCGATTGGTGGCCATCAATGCCTTCTGTCGCGCCCATTGGCCCTTCGCCCCAGATTGGGAACGGACCCAGGTCATCGCGTTCGGAGGTGGTTCTTGCTTTTGGTACGCGGAGCTTGATGTGTCAACAGGTGAACCGGTCTTGATCAACGTCACGGGCGGCTGAGGATACCCCTCACCTCGTCATCACTCAGCCGCCGGAACGCCCGTCTCCCGTTGGTCCGTGTGAGTGTGGCCACCTCGAGGTCCTCAGCCGATAGTTCACGATCGGGGCCGGCGAGTGCCTTGACCGCGACCGCCAACGCTCGTTCGAGCGTCATGCCCGGTTCAAAGGAGGCTTCGAGGCGCTCTGCGATCGCCTCGGCCTCACCCCCAAGAACGGTGAAGTTCCGCTCGTCCATCACCGTGCCGTCGTAGAGGATGTGGAACAGCTGATTGTCGTCGGGATCGTCGCCGATTTCCGCGACCAGGATCTCGACCTCCATCGGCTTCATCTCGTGGGTGAAGATCTGGCCAAGGATCTGAGCGTACTGGTTGGCCAGACTCCGGGCATCCACATCTTCACGACTGAAGGCGTATCCCTTGAGATCCGCATGGCGAACGCCGGCGATGCGTAGTTGATCGAACTCGTTGTACTTGCCGACGCCCGCGAACGCGATGCGGTCATAGATCTCGCTTACCTTGCGAAGCGTGCTTGAGGGATTCTCGGCGCAAATAAGGATGCCGTCGTTGAACACGACCGCAGCGAGGCTTCGGCCCCGCGCGATCCCCTTGCGGGCATAATCGGCACGGTCCTTCATCACCTGCTCGGGAGCGACATAGAAGGGCATCGTCATTTGGCATCACCTCCACGCTCGTCCACCTCGCCGGTGAGATCAGAAGTTTCAGGAACTCGCGGCTGCATCTGCTCGTTGCGGGCCCGCAACTCGGCCGTCAGCGCCTCGAACCGCTGTGCGATCTCCTGATCTTCGATCCTCTGAAAACCTTCAGCGGTGATCGCGGCCACGACCGGGAAAATGCCCCGGATCGGATCGGGCCCGCCGGTTGCAGAGTCCTCGTCCGCTGCCTCGAAGAGCGCCTTGATGCACAGGTCGATGGCGTCTGAGCGAGTGAGTCCTTCGCGGAATCCGAGTTTGATCACGGTGTTTGCATGAAGGCTGCCAGAACCAGTTGAGGCGAAGTTGCTCTCCTCATAGCGGCCGCCAGTCACGTCATACTGAAAAAGCCGACCCGCACGCCGACGGGTGTCATACCCCGCGAAAAGCGGCACGACCGCCATCCCCTGCAGCGCAGCGGGCAGGTGATTACGCACCATCTGGCCGAGTTGGTTGGCCTTTCCCTCGAGACTGAGGGCCTGACCCTCAACCTTTTCGTAGTGTTCGAGTTGGAGTTGGAAAACCTTGACCATCTCCATCGCCGGGCCAGCAGCTCCAGCAATCGCCACCCCACTATGCCGATCCGCTGGGAACACCTTCTCGATGGCGCGATGGGCGATGAAGTTCCCCGCCGTCGCACGACGATCGCCGGCCATGACCACCCCGTCGGCAAAGCGGACGGCGCACACCGTGGTGCCATGCGTGATGATGAGGCGTTCGTCCCCGCCCAGCAGCTCGAATCGGCTCGCAGGAAACGGCTCCATCCCACTGCGCCGGAGCAGTGCTGCGAAATCAGGACCAGGGTCTTCCCAAGGTTTGAAGAGCGGCAACGTCACGGCCGCACCCTATCGGCTCGGGAGCAACCGCCGCGCCGCATGGCCTCGGTCGCGAGATCGCTTGGCTGGTGCTGCAAGCGATTTACTCGCCGCCCTTTTGGATATAACTCTTGACGAACTCCTCGGCGTTGGTCTCGAGGACGTCATCGATCTCATCAAGCAAATCATCGAGTTCAGCCTTCAGCTTGTCGGCCTTCTCGGTGGACACCGGTGCGTCCTCGACCTGGGCTTCCTCACGGGAAGGTGTCGGTTTCTTGATCTGCTCTCGTTCAGCCATGTGCTCCGCTCACTGCGTCCGTGCGCCGGGCCGGTTCGGGCCGGCGACACCCGTACGACCTCTCACGGCCGCACCTTAAGACCCCAGCTTGTCCAATAGTTCGGTTGGAGTGGTGCATTCTTCTAACAACGTAGCGACGTGTGCTGCTGTTCCGCGCGTCGGTTCCAGCATCGGTACTCGTCTGAGCGGATCTCGACCCACGTCGAATACCAACGAGTCCCAGTTCGCCGCCACGATGTGGCGCGCCCACCTCTGGAGGCACTTTCCGCGGAAGTACGCCCGAGTGTCCCGTGGCGGCTCACTCATCGCCCGCTCAGCCTCTGCGTCATCGATCAGTTGTTCGAGGCCGACCCGTGCCGCGAGCGATTTTTCTGGTCGGAGGTCGTGATATTGCAGGTCCATGGCTGCAATCCGTGGATCATCCCACCCGAGCCCATGGCGCTGGCGATAGGCGTCGAGCAGCCGGTATTTGGCAACCCAGTCGAGTTGCGTCGCCAAACTCATCGGATCGGACTCGAGCCCTGTCAATACCGCCTCCCACCTGCGGAGCACCTCGGCGCCGATCTCCTCACCGACGGCTGCTAGGCCAACCTCCTCGCTGTATTTGCGTGCCCGGTCGAAATACTCCCATTGAACCTCCAGAGCGGTGACTGTCGAACCGTCAGCCAACTCGAGCGGGAGGCGCAAGGACAGGTCATAGCTGACGTGGCGAATTGCCCAGACTGGCGCATGGAACACGAATTCACGAGGGAGGAAATCGTCCTCGATCATCGCGAGGACAATTGCGGTGGTACCCACCTTCAGGAAGGTCGCCACTTGCGAGAGATTGGCGTCTCCGCAAATGACGTGGAGCCGACGGTATTTCTGCGCGTCGCTGTGCGGCTCGTCTCTAGTGTTCACGATCGGCCGTTTGAGTGTCGTCTCCAAGCCGACCTCTTCCTCGAAGAAGTCGGCTCGTTGGCTCAGCTGGAACGGCACCTGATCGATCGACAGGCCCGGGGCCTCACTGCCTACTTTGCCCGCACCGGTGAACAACTGGCGGGTGATGAAGTGGGGCATCACGTGAGTAACGATCCGACCGAATGGCACCTGCCGATCCATCAGGTAATTCTCGTGACAGCCGTAGGAGTTGCCCTTGCCGTCAGAGTTGTTCTTGTACACGACGATCTCTTGACCCTCAGGCAGGAGGTGCTTTGCCGCGAGCATCGACTTCACCAGGATCAACTCAGCGGCCCGATCCCAAACCACCACTGCGCGGGCATCGGCTACCTCGGGCGTAGACAGCTCCGGATGGGCATGATCGACGTAATACCTTGCACCGTTGGTGAGCACTGCGTTGACAAGGTGGGTCTCAACCTCTGGTGCCAGGCTGCCCACCTGTGTTGCACCCCGAGCGTCGTTGCCGGGCATCTCGTCCTCGAAATCCCACCCGACCTTAGGCACCGGCCCGAACCGGTTCCCTTCTTTGGTCAGTTCGTTGACGTACGCGTTGATGAGAAGCGAGGAAGCGGCGATCGGATTGGACTCAGCGGCGCCGCGAAGCACGATGCCATATTCCGTTTCGATCCCACAGATCTTCTTGATCGCCACGCCATGACCCTACCTGCCCCGAACCCCGGGACGACGGGCACGACAACGGACGCCCATCTCCACCGATGGATCTACAGGTACCTGTCTCTTATACACATCT
>JANZZE010000198.1 GCA_026419545.1 Acidimicrobiales bacterium | reverse complement strand
CACCAAATCACCAAAGTTCGCGGAACCTGGTGTAATGGCGAGCGCCTGGCACCCAACCGACGGAGTCGACGACCCACGCACCGCTGAACCGGTCGAACCGGCACCAGACCGCCTCCCCGTGTAGCTGTTGTGTAAGAACCGTCGGAGCACGCCGTTCTCGATCAACACATTGCGGCGGCAGGCGAGCCCTTCGCCGTCGTAGGACCCCGCCCCGAGTGACGCCGGATCAGTTGGATCGTCAACCAAACTGATCAGCGGCGAGGCGATCAGCTCATCTTCCCTCCCGGCAAAAGGCGTCCGGCCTTTCAACAGGCGCTCACCCGAAAGCATCCCGCCAACGATCCCAAGGATGACCGCGGCGAGTCGGGGTTCGAGCACGATCGCCAGACGTTGGCTCGCTGGCTTCGTCGCGCCAAACATGCGGACGGCCCGCTCCACCGCGTCATGCGCGACCTTGTCGAGATCTAACCCGGCAGGATCCCGACTGGCATCAAGCCCCGCACCGATCTTCGTCTCACCCTGATCCTCTGCCAGTGCGCTAACCGACACACTGCACAGCGTCCCTCGTTCGTAGCCGGCAACCCCCAAGCTGTTGGCAACGGCGCCCTCACCGACCGAATCTCCGTAGATCGCGTTCCGTACCCCGCGAACCCGCGGGTCGAGGCTTCGCACTCGTCGTTCGAGATCAAGCGCCAAGGCCACTTTCTTGTCGGTGGGGAACCGGACGAGCTCCTCTCGCCACAGGTCGTGCTGGACCGGTTCGACACCGTCGAATTCAGCGACCCCGTTGAACTCATCCGGCTCACCGAACCCAGCGTTGTCCCGCGCCTCCTGCAGCGTCTCGAGCATCAGCCGTTCGTCGAGCGATCCACAGTGCGCAAACCCTTGTCGCTTCCCGATCACCACCCGGATTCCCACCCCGAACGATTCGGCTGACGTGAGTGACTCCACCTCGCCGTCGTAGACCTTGACCGACGTGGTCAAGCTGCGTGCCACATAGGCCTCGATCTGCTCGCCGTCCCGAGCCATGCCCGCGACCCGGCGGGCCAAATCGAGCATCTCAGTCACGTTCCCGAGATGGTGACGTCACGGATCACCAGGCTGACACCGGCTGCGCTCATCGGCAACCACTGCAGGTCGTTGCCGACGTCGACCACGTCGAGCAGCATGCGCTGCAATGTCGACGCGATGGTGAACTCTCGGACCGGGTCGGCCAACTCGCCACCACGGAAACGGAGCCCCTCTGCGCCAGTGGAGAAGTCGCCGCTCACCGGGTTCACACCGGAATGGAGCCCCGCCACATCTTGGATAAGGATCCCCTCACCTACGGCGGCAAGCAGTTCAGCTTGGCTTCGTGTCCCTGGCTGCAGCGTCACTGCCTGGGTACCGACGCCGGGTGTCATCTTGTAGCTCCCGCGCACTGCAGAACCGGTGGAGGTTGTGCCCATCCGGCGAGCCGTATAGGCGTTGTGCACGAACATGCGGAGCACACCGCCCTCGATCAACACATTGCGCCGGCACGCCAACCCCTCGCCGTCCACATCGGTCGCCGTGAAAGCCTCGGGGTTCGTGGGGTCGTCGATGAGCGTGATACAGGCTGCGGCGACTTCGTCACCGATCCGATCAGCAAACAGCGAACGACCCTTCAAGACCGACTCGCCGCTCAGCGTGTACCCCAGAACGCCGAGGAACTGCGCCGTGACCCACGGATCGAGCACCACCGTAAGTCGCTCCGTTGCAGGCTTCGCCGCACCGAGCAGACGGGTTGCCCGATCCGCGGCCTCGGCCGCAGCCTTCGTGACGTCGAGATCAGCGGGTTCACGACCCACTGAGAAACCGAAACCGGTCTGGGTTTCGCCTCGCTCCTCTGCCATGGCATAGGTCGCGACGTAGGCCGAAGTCTCGCGACCGGCGTTGCGGATACCAGTCGTCGAAACGATCGCCCCTTCGGAGATCGAATCGACGTATTCGGCTGACTCGATGCCGGAGATACGTGGGTCGGCAGCTCGCACCGCTCGCTCGAGTTCGAGTGCAAGCTCAACCTTCTCAGAGGTCGGGAAGGTTCGCACACCTTCCCGGAACACGTCGATATCAGCGGTCGGCACACCGTCGGGTTCGGCGAGGGCTTGGTACTCGTCATACGTGCCGAACGCGGCGTTGTCGCGGGCTTCGGCAATGGCTTCTGCCAACACCTGCTCGTCGAAGGTGCCTGCGTAGGAGAACCCTTGTCTGCCATCGACGATCACCCGGATGCCGACGCCTTGGGACTGAGCCGATGAGAGCGATTCGACCTCGCCCCCATAAACCTTGATCTCGGTGTCGACGCCACGGACGACAATCGCCTCGACCTGTTCACCAGGCCGGGCTAGGCCGACGACTCGGTCGCCGATGGCAAGAAGATCGTCGGGCTCAGTCATCGGTCACCAAGACCTGGGGCTGGCCCACTTCCCCCCTCACTCGAGTCCAAAGCCCAGGCAGGCTCACTGACCTCGTTCGCCGGGGGCAGCTCGATCACGACCGGCTCACCAAGGTTGCGGAACTCGATCGTGATGGTCGCTCTCGCCGGTGGAACGGACCCTCCCGAGCTAGAACCACCTGCCCCCTCGGGGACAAAGCGGTCGTAATCCTCGACGGCGAGAACGATCTTCCGCACGAGACCATCCTCGCCTACCCAGAGGTCAACAGGGATCTGATCCGAATCGCCGATGTCCTCGAAGAACTTCGTCAGCCGTTGGCGATGCTCGCCGCTGCTCGCTTCCATCGCCTTGGCAACATCGATCACCGCCCGGTAGTGGGTCGTCGCCACGCCATCGAGGGTTTCGGTCCCAACTTCGGCAACCTCAGCACCGACTCCTTTGAGCATTTGGAGTGGCTCGCAGCCGTCAGGACCCAACGGTGCAGGATTACCCCTCGCCGACGAGGACGAATCACCAGTGAGCTTGACCCACTTGGTCTTGACCCCCCAGAACGCCCTGGCGAAGGCCCAGTCGACGTACGCGGTATCGCCATCGAGGATGACCTCCGCCTTGGTCCCGACGAGATCCTCGACACCGACACCGCCTCCGCTCGGTATGCCCGAGCCGTCGTCACGGGCTCCGAAGACGCCCGACAAATCCACAGACACCGACGCACGCTCGCGTTCACGGTCGAATGCCATAGCCAACATCGGTTGACCCGCGCCCATCCGCCCGGTGCCGTTCAAGTCGACGGCCATGGTCAAGCGGCCGCTCTCGATGTCAGAGCAGCTCGCCTCACCAGCCCTGGCGACGATCAGCGCGAACTCCGGATTCGTGACGCCAGCCTGTTCACCCGGACGAGCCGAATCGGGGCTCGGGCCCCCACCGCTATCGATCTCAATCGATCGCTGTCTGCCACACGCTGCAGCGATCAAGGATCCTGCGATCGCCACCACCAACACTATTCGTCGCCAGGCTTTCATGCAGCAGTGCCTCCAATGGTCAGCCGCGTGACCCGCAGCGTCGGAACACCGTCGCCAACCGGGACACCCTGGCCGTCTTTGCCGCAAGTCCCGGGAGGCCCCATCGAGAAGTCATTCCCAACCGCATCGATCAGCTTCAACACCTCGGGACCGTTACCGATGAGATTGCCTTCCCGCAAAGGTTCGGTGATTTCGCCGTTCTCGATGAGATACGCCTCGGTCATGCCGAACACGAAATCACCGGTCGCCGTGTTCACCTGTCCGCCACCCAGGTGTTTCACATATACACCGTGTTCAGTTGAGGCGATGATGTCGTCGGGATCGGAGTCGCCGGCGAGCACATAGGTGTTCGTCATCCGAACCATCGGCAGGTGTTGGTAGCTCTGGCGCCGACCATTTCCCGACGAAGTCCGTCCTTGCTTGCGCGACCGAAGGTAATCCCACATGTAGTCGCAAAGGACACCATTCTGGATGAGCACATTGCGCTTGGCGGGATGGCCCTCGTCGTCGATCGCGTAGTTGCCCCATTCGCGGGCCATCGTCCCATCGTCGACCAGCGTGACCAACTCCGACGCGACCTTCTCCCCAACCCGGTTCTTGAACACCGACGCACCCTTGGCCACGAGATCTGCCTCGAGCCCATGCCCGCAGGCCTCGTGGAACAACACCCCTCCACCGCCCGAGGCAATCACGACCGGCATCTCGCCACTTGGCGCCGGCCGTGCCGACAGCTTCGTGAGTGCCCGCGCAGCTGCCCGTCGGGCAAGCTCGTCGACGTCATAGCGGTCGAACAACTCGAAGCCGATCGTGTGCCCGACCGACTCCCGACCAGTTTGCATGCCGGTATCGCCAGTCGCGACGCACGAGACCGCAAACATCGTCCTCACCGTGTCGTCCTCGGCGAGAAGCCCATCACTGTTTGCAACCAGAATCCGCCGCCGACTATCGGCATAACTCGCCGCAACCTGCGTAATGGCAGACCCTGCAGAACGAGCGGCTTCATTGGCGCGGAGTAACAGCTGTCTCTTATACACATCT
>JANZZE010000197.1 GCA_026419545.1 Acidimicrobiales bacterium | reverse complement strand
GGATAGGGCAGCAGCCATTCGATCCATTGGCCATGGGCATGCATCCAGGCCAGGGCATCGGTCCTGAGTGCGCCGTTTGCGCTCGACGCAGCGCCCAAGACGCTTGCGCCTTTGGTCTCGCCCGCAGTTGTTGCTCGGGCGGGAGTGGGTACCCAGGGAGCAACCGCAGGGTATTCGCCGGTTACGACGGCAAGGGGTCGTTCATCGCTGAGCTCCTCGAAGATCGCTGCCAAGCGATGCCTTGCTTCGACCGGTAGGTAGGTCAACACCCAAGTCGCGAAGACGACCGTCAGGTTGGCGGGGTCGCCAGAGCGAACCACCTCAGCGACCAACTCGACAGCGTCACCGCGGTGGATCACTGGCGGATCGCGTTCTGCCAGCTCGAGCGCAGCATCCATTCGCTGAACCCGAAATGGATTGTTCGGCCAGAGGCATGCCTTGAGCCAGCGTCGATCGTCGGGGTTCGTGATGTCGATCGGTTCGAGATCGATGCCCTCCCGTCGTTCGATCGGCAGTTCACGGGTAGGAAGTGGAGGCGCGAAGTCACCGACCACGTCGCACTCGATCTGCACAGGCGACGAAGGCTCACCCCAGGTGAGGCCGTTGCTGTATCGGTAGTGAAAGCGGTCGAGGCAGAGGTTCAGGCCGGCACTACAGCCGAGCTCCACGAGGTCGAGCGGTCGGTTGAACTGGGCGTGCAGTAGACCGAACACAGGCAGGAGCACGGCGGCTCGTCCGACTTCGTTGGTCTGGATCGAGCGGGACTGCATCGTTGTCATGAGCTCGTCGAAGCGTTCCTCGAGCAGGCGTCGATATGCCGGCCACGGGTCACCGTTCCCAGTGGCGTAGATCGTGGCGAGCTCGCAGTCGGGTTCGGCAAGCACGAGGTCATGGACCGCGGCGTTCAACAGGACGGGCACCAGCGTGTTCCCGTCGGTCGCCGCTGCGATCCGGGTCAGCAGCTCGCGATCGTCGGCGAGGGCGAGTGCGATGCGCTCATACAACGGGCAGTAGTCGTGGAATTCGGATGTCGCGAGATAGTGGCAAAGCGAAGCGAGCGCCTCAGGATCCGAAGACATGGTCGTCACGCTCGCCGCTCTTCAAGGAGAGCGCGAGCCCGCTCGGCGAGCGTACGCAGCTCGGTCTTGCGGGCTTCCGCGAAGGTCGATTCGAGCCCGGCTCGCATCACTGCTTTGGTTGCTTGGACTGCTCCAGCAGGCAGCGAAGCAAGGCTCTCTGCCAGTTCCTGCGTGACTTCGGCGAGTCGCTCGTCTGGTACGACGCGGTTGACCAAACGCAGTGCCGCAGCCTCCGATGCATCGACCGTTCTTCCGGTCAACATCACTTCAAGAGCGGTGGAGTAGCCGACCTGACGCCAGAGCAAAAACGATGATCCGAATTCCGGTGAGAGCCCGACCTTTACGAGGTTGAACGTCAACGACGACGAAGCAGCCGCGACACGCAGGTCTGCGGCCATGGCCAACGTGGCTCCCCCGCCGTACGCGGGTCCGTTGAGCGCGGCGATGATCGGCTTCGGGTACGCGTACAGCTCTTCGACCGGCCACAGTGGAGTGTGCCGCTTGGCGTGGATCGTGGCGTCGGGTCCTTGAAGCGTTTCCTGTTTGTCCGCCCCGGCCGAGAACGCCCGGCCGGTGCCGGTGATGACCAAGACCCGTATTGCGTCATCAGCCGCGGTCGTTGCCAATTGCGCACGCAAGCCTTCTGCCATAGCGCGGGTCATGGCGTTCAGGCGGTCGGGACGGTTGAGCCGGAGCCAATGGACCGCATTGATGGTCTCGGTGAGGAGCGGTTGGTCGTCCACGACCGAGCGAGCCTATCGGGTGCACCTGCGCTGCAGAGGCGCCCGTTACGTCCAGCCACGAGCCGAGGAGCCACCCGTTGGGGAGATGGACTGGTGGTTTCGTCAACCAGACGACGGTAGGGGTACAAGACCCGTAGGTTATTGCGATGCTCATCACAACAGCTATGGACCTTCCCGGTTACCAGATCACCGCCGTGCTCGGCGAGGTGTTCGGCTTGACGGTTCGTTCCCGCAACATCGGGGCGGGCTGTATTGCTGGCTTGCGGTCGATCGGCGGTGGTGAGATACCCGAGTTCACCCAGTTGCTTTCGCAGAGCCGCAACGAAGCTATGGCGCGTATGGTCGAGCAGGCTCGTTTGGTCGGTGGAAACGCGATAGTGGCGATGCGGTTCGACTCGGGTGCCATAGGGCAGTGGAGCGAGATCTGCGCGTATGGCACCGCCGTGTGGGCCGAGCCAGTCAGCGACTTTGCCAAGCAGCAAATGGCCGCAATCGCTCAGGCTGGCGCGCTACCGCATCAGGCTCCGTACGCGACGAAGATCAGTGAATGGGCGCCGACCACCTAGTCGCACTGGTTGGCGCCGGGGCTCGATTGCCAAAGCCTGCGCCCGTCGGTCGGCTCCTGTTTGTTGAATAGCCTCCGACGCGGGTTCACCGTTACCGTTCCGCTCATGCACGCCGAGCGGATTCGGAAAGTTCGCGACGCCATGTCCGAGCATGGGATCGACGTGCTGTTGTTGTCAGTCGGCGCGGACTTGCCGTGGTTGATCGGCTACGAGGCCATGCCACTCGAGCGGCTGACGATGCTGGTCGTCCCTGTCGACGGTGACGCGACACTCGTCGTCCCCCGGCTCGAGGCTCCGCGAGTGCGGGAACGGCCAGAACTCTTCTCGGTGCACGCCTGGGACGAGACTGATGATCCAATCGACTTGGTTGTCCGCTTGGCGGGGCCAGTCCGGGTGGCGGCGATCGGCAATCGGACCTGGTCGCAATTCCTCGTGGAGCTGTTGGCTCGGATGCCGGGGACCTGGTTCCGTGCTGCGAGCGAGATCCTTGGGCCGTTGCGGGCGCGCAAAGACCCTGATGAAGTCGAAGCGTTGACCACAGCTGCTGCTGCAGTCGATCGCGTCGTGGCCGCGTTGCACAGCGGTGAGATCCCGCTCGCCGGTCGCAGCGAGGTGCAGGTCGCCGCCGATCTCGGCCAGCGGATGCTTGCAGAAGGGCATCACCGCGTGAACTTCGTCATCGTCGCGTCGGGACCGAACGCGGCAAGCCCCCATCACGAACCCAGCGACCGTGTGATCCAGCAAGGTGACGTGGTGCTGTTTGACTTTGGCGGATCGGTGCTCACCGAGTCAGGAGTGGGTTACTGCTCGGACATCACCCGTTGTGTCTTCATGGGGGAGCCGCCGAGCGAGTTCCGCGAACTTTACGAGGTGGTTCACGCTGCCCAACAAGCTGCGATCTCGGCGGCGAAGAATGGAACTCCCTGCGAAGCAGTGGATGCCGCGGCTCGCGATCTGATCACTGCAGCCGGTTACGGCCCATACTTCATCCACCGCACCGGTCACGGCATCGGGGTGGAGGAGCACGAGGATCCCTACATCGTTGCCGGCAACCAGTCGAGGCTCGAGGTTGGTCACGCGTTCTCCATCGAACCCGGCATCTACATCCCGGGCCGTTGGGGGGCCCGGCTCGAAGACATCGTGGTTGTGACCGATTCCGGTCCACGGTCGCTCAATGCGGCCGAACATCGGCTCGTGATCGTCGATGCGTGAGCACCGACGAAGTGGCGTGGGCCGGTGGCCTGGTCGCACTATTCGTCATCCTCGATCGATGAGCCGGGCCGGGTACCAAGAAGTGCTGGCCGGATACCAAGACGTGGTCGAGTCACATCGGCGCGAGCTCGGCCTGTGTCGTTGTTGCACGCACAGGATCACCCGTGTCGGCAAGGGTTCGCTGCATGGCGCGAGACCGCGGATCGGTGAGGGGTCGTCACGGGGCGGCGGCTCCGGTGGCCCAACCCGGTATCGGAGGACGTCATGACGTCGCTCGATGGTGCCACGTTCTTGCTGCAGTGGGCTACCGGCGGGCTGGCATTCCTGTGGGTCACCACTCGACGACGCCAAGTCGGGCTCGGCTACGGATGGTTGCTGCGGGGTGTCTACGGGGCCATGGCGGTGGCTTCGGCGCTCGTCGGGCTGTTCGTGGTCGACACCGTCGTGACGCGGGAATTGGCATCGGTTGCTGTTGCAGTGAGCGCGACAGCAGCGTTAGCGGTTTCGGTCGCCCGTAGACGGGTCGGTGTTTCAGGCCAGGAAGGGCTGGCCGAGCAGCGCAGCGCTCGGGTTGCGGCGATGACAGGAATCGAGCGATCGCCACGCCGTAAGGCTGCAGAAGGCCCGGAGTTCCCGCCGGCGCTCGACTTGATCGCACCAGCCGTCGGGTCCATTGGTGTGATCGCCAGCGCTCTCGCTGCGGGCGGCCCTGGGTGGTTGACAGTTGCCCGTTTTCTGGTCGGTGCGGCGTTCTTGGGTGCGGTCACGGACGCCATGCTCCTCGGTCACTGGTATCTCGTGCAGCCCGGCTTGCCGAGAGCGCCGATTCTGGAGCTCGTACGCTGGTGCTTCGCTCTCGCCGTACCCGAGATCCTTCTGCTGTTGCTCCCGACGGGCATGGTCTCGGTAATCGACGGCACCATCCCCGATG
>JANZZE010000196.1 GCA_026419545.1 Acidimicrobiales bacterium | reverse complement strand
TCGACGTCGGCGGCGTCGTGCCATACCTGGAAGGCACGGTCATCTCCCTACAGCACTCGCACAAGGGCCAAGAAGACTTGCCGGTCGTCGTAGTTCGGATGCCGGCGTCGCACTGCCCGCTCGCTCATTCGCGCAATGGCGCACGTGAGCTGCTCACACTCATCGAGGCGGTCAGCGATCGATCGCTGACCGATTGCTGCCATCTGCCGACGCCAAATCTCAGGGCTCGTATCGGCTGGGGCTGCAGCCGGGTTCGTCCGCACGTTCTCATGGGAGCTGTCGGGTCCGCTGCCGGATTCCCGTAGATCGCGTACCGAAAAGAAAAGCATGAGAATGAAAACTAGATATTTGACACGTGAAACACAGTTCTTCTAAATAGTTGCAGGTGTCTGTTCTCGCCGTGCTCCTCGTGCTCGCACCCTTGCTCGCCGCAGCGATCGAGTTCGTTGGTCGGTCGACGCGGGTTCGTTCCGGGTCCGTGGCTGTTGTCGGTGCATCGAGCGCGTTGGTCGCCTCGGTCGCCTTGGCGGTATGGGTCGCTTGGTTCGGGCCGCTCACTATTGGTGTCGGTTCGGCGTCCGTGTTGCGTGTGGACACGCTGGGCACACTCGTCTCAGTGGTGGTGTCGCTCATCGGTCTCAATGTCTTCGCCTACGCGAAGCGACAGCTCGATGAGCCCGAGCGGTCTCGCTTGGCGTCTGCTGGTTCAGTCGCGTTGGCGTCCACGTTGCTCACTGCGACTGCTGGCCGGCTTAGTGTCCTCACGTTGGCTTGGGTTGCCACAACGTTCGCGGTGGTGTCCCTCGTGCACCGCGGTGATGTCAAGGCCCGCCGCGTGGCGAGCCGGCGCGTCCTGCTCATCGATGGGACAGGTGCTGGCGCCGCCGTGATCGCGATCGCCCTCACCGTGTGGGAGATCGGTGACCGTGCGTTCACTGATCTTTCGGCGGCGACGGCGGAACTCGGCAGCCGCACCCTGCCTGGATTCTTTGGAGTGAGCGTCGGTGATCTCGTGGGCGTATTGCTGGTCGTTGCGGCGCTCGCCCGGGCGGCACAGCTCCCGTTCCGATCGTGGATCGTCTCGACACTGGCTGCGCCGACGCCGACCTCGGCGTTGTTGCACGCTGGAGTCGTCAACGGTGGTGCGATCCTTTTGTTGCGAGCAGCTCCGTTGGTGACCAGTCCGATTGCAGCATGGATCTTGGCGGTTGCCGCCGTGAGCACGGTGATCGTCTGGTCAGCGGTCGCCGCGACTCGCCGTGACGTTAAAGGCGTGCTCGCTTCGTCGACATCCGCCCAGATGGGTTTCATGTTGCTGGCCGTTGCCGTTGGTGCGCCGGCCGCAGCTATCGCCCACCTCATGGGTCATGCGCTGTACAAATCTGCCAGGTTCCTCGGTGTCGGCGACGCGATCGCTGCCGAGGTGCGCAGGCGACGGGCAACCCGATCGGCGGCCGGGAGGACTCCAGCTGCTTTTGGGGTGCTCGCAGCGCTCATCGTGGTGGCGATGTCGAGCGCGCTTCTCCACGATGCTGACGCTTGGATGACGGCATCCTCGCTGGCCATCACGGTTGGCCTCGGGGTCTGGATGCTCGGGCGACGAGCCACCAGTCGGTCCGAACTGCTGCGCCTGAGCGCGCTGTGCGTTGGCGCCGCTCTCGGCTACCTCATGGTGGCCGCTGGCCTCGAACGGGCTTTGGGGACCTCGGTTCCTGGCGTTCCGACGGCAGTGCCCCCACCACTGGCGCTCGCAGTACTCGGTGTCGGATTGGTGGCGCTGCGCGTGTGTCTGTCTTCGCCTTCGCTTTCGGCTCGGGTGAGGGGCGTGCTCTCTGGCACCGGAGGACCAAGGGTTCCTGCCTTGGCGCGACGGTCCACCAAAGGGTTGCCTGCCGAACCGCTGTCGATGCCGTCGTCGGCAGGTGTGACCCCGTGACGCCACGCGAGCCGTCGACCGACGCGACGGTGAGGTCCACATCATCGGTGAGCGGAGCCCGCGCGGTTGCTCGCGGTCGACTCCGGGTCGAGCTCGCCCGCGCGGCTCGGATCGTTGCGCCGCTGTGGCCACTCGAGCGAGCGGTGGCGGTCAACCCGATGCATGGGCTCGTGGAATGGGGGTTCGAGACAGCGCTTGTTGAAGCGCGTCGCTGGCACCGGGCCCATCCATTGCCCGGGGCTGCGACGGCTCGGCGTGCGGTGGCCGAAGGTCGGCTCCGGAGGGACGATCTGATCGCCGCGCTTGGTGCGATCGACCGCGAACTCGCGGATGGGGCACCCATCGAATCCGAGGGTCGGCGAATCGGCGCGCTCGAGATCGTGGTCGCCGATCTGCTCGACGGTGTCGGGCCCGAGCTGCCGCGGACGGGTCCCCGGACGACGTTGGAACGAGTTGACGAACGTTGCGGTACTGAGGCCGCCGACCTCGTCGACGCAGAGGTCGGTCGCTGGTGTACGGAACTCGTCGATACCCATCGTCCCGCATCTGATCGGTGGCGCGAATGGTGCGCCTACGCTCCCTACGACCGACGTCTTCGGCGGCTGGTCGGATCCAGCGCCGCTCGGCGGCTTGCTGAGCTGCCAGAGCAGGCCGACGACGCGGTGCTCCAAGCGCTTGCAGCATTGCAAGTACCCGCTGAACATTGGGTGGACGAGCTGCGCGGTCAGCTCGTCCGCCTGCCGGGTTGGGCCGGGTATTCGCGATGGTGCGATGAATGGGCGGCACCCGACGACCCCGCCCCCCGGCTCAGTATGCTCGAGTTGTTGGCGATCCGCCTGACCGTCGACGCTCTGTTCGTTGCGCACTTGGGGGGGCCGGTGCCCTGGGATGGCCCGCCGAGTGTTGTCCACCCTGCGCCGTCCGCGGCGCGGATCGATGCTGTGCTCGGCGCGCTCGGTGTCGACTCTGCCGATGTGGACGCGCGCCGGGTCGTAGCCGAGGTCTTGCGACGGGCGACCGACGACGTGGTGGGCCGGGCGGTGCTGGTCGCGCTCGAGGCGACGTATCGACGTGACCTGTTGCGCGAGATCAGCGAAGTCGACGCAGCCGAGGTGGAGCAACCTCGGGCGCAGGTGGTGTTTTGTATCGACGTCCGGTCGGAGGGGATCCGCCGTCATCTCGAGGCCATCGGTCCGTATGAAACGCTCGGTTTCGCCGGGTTCTTCGGCGCTGCCATGCGTTTCCGGGAGGTCGGTGCCGCCGAGTCCACCCCGTTGGCGCCAGTGCTCGTGAGACCCGAGGTGGAGGTGGCGGAACTCGACGACCAGGCCGTTGCTCCTGTCGGCACAGGTGAACGGTTTCGGCGCCGTGACCGCGCCGTTGCCGGTCTCGATGAGCTGAGCCACGACCCGATGGGCATGTATGCCCTCGCCGAAGTCGGCGGTTGGGCACTCGGCCCGATTGCCGCATTGTCGAGCCTGGCGCCGGGGCGCCGACCATCGAGTACCCGGCCACCGCTCGGCAGGGTCGAGATCGGCGAAGGCCCGGAAGGGACCGGCTATTCGCTCGATGAACGAGCACTCGTGGCCGAGAGTGCACTGCGCACGATGGGCTTGACCAGATGTTTTGCGCCGCTGGTCGTGTTGTGCGGGCACGGGGCGACGACCACAGCGAATGCGCACGGCGCGATGCTCCAGTGTGGCGCGTGCGGCGGCAACCGTGGTCGTGACAGTGCTCGTGTGATGGCGGCGATCCTCAACGACCGCGCGGTGCGTGAACGCCTCGCTGAGACCGGTATCGAGGTGCCGGACTCGACGTGGTTCGTTGCTGCCGAACACGACACCACCACTGATGAGATCTGCGTGTTCGCAAGTTCGGTGCCCGCGTCACATCGGGGGTTGCTCGGTGAGGTAAGCGCTGATCTCGCCGAAGCGGGTCGGCGTCACGCCGCCGATCGCGTTCGGACCTTGCCTGGTACGTCGGCCTCGGTCACTGATCCGGTGGTTCATGCTCGGACGCGCGCCCGTGACTGGGCGCAGGCCCGGCCGGAGTGGGGTCTCGCCAACAACGCCGCCATGATCATCGGGCCACGCTCGCTGACTCGCGGGGTGAATCTCAGGGGCCGGGTGTTCCTCCACTCGTACGATCCAGCCGATGACCGCGACGGTGCCGTCCTCGAGACGATCCTCACCGCTCCTCTTGTCGTCGCGCAGTGGATCAACATGGGCTACTACGGATCCGCGGTCGAGCCGCGGCGTTGGGGTGCAGGTGAGAAACCCCTCCATAATCCGGTGCCTGGCGTTGGCGTCCTCGAAGGCGACGGCACCGATCTGCGCCCCGGCCTGCCCTGGCAGTCCGTTGCCGACGAGCTCGGGTTGCGTCACGAACCGATCCGGTTGCTCGCACTCGTGGTGGCTCCCGTAGATCGGGTCGAAGCCATCATTGCCCGCAACGACGTCCTGCAGCATCTGTTCGATGGAGCGTGGGTGCACCTCGCGGTCGTGTCGCCGGACCTGCAGCGGCCGCTCGCCTGGCAGCGCCGGTTGCCCGGCGGGCGATGGACTGGTGTGGGTACCGAGATCGATCCCGCCCTGGTGTATAGCGTGTCGTGATGTATCCCGATCTGAC
>JANZZE010000195.1 GCA_026419545.1 Acidimicrobiales bacterium | reverse complement strand
GACAGGCGTACGCGTCGATCACCGTCACTGACGACACTGGCCGGTCGGTGACAGCCACCATGTATGTCACCGTGAACAATGTCAACGATGCGCCTCGTGTGGTCGCGAATCCGTTGTCGCAGGGTTCGTTGACGGAGGACTCGTCGACTGGGTACGACATGGCTGAGGCGACGTTGGCGGCGAATTTCGCGGATCCCGATGGTGACGTGGTGTCGGTTCAGTCGGTGTCGGTGTCGGCGTCGGTTGGTTCGGTGTCGCGGACCCGCTCAGATTCGCTGTGGTATTGGCGGTTCGTGCCTGCGGCGAATTTCTGTGGGACGGCGTCGATGACGGTGACTGGCGCGGATCCGTCGGGTGCGACGGCGTCGTTCACGTGGAACCTGTCGGTGACGTGTGTGCCGGATTATCCGGTCATCGTTGGTCGGACGACGCAGGGTGAGCTGTATCTGGGTTCGATGAACGAGGGCGCGTCGGCGTCGTTCAGTGTCAATGTTCGTGATGCGGATGGTGGGACGCTGAGTGCGTCGATCGGGTCGGTACGGAATCCTTCCGGTGTGCCGGTGTCGGTGTCGCCGAGTTCGGTGACGGTGACACAAACGTCGACCGGGACGTTGACGGTGACGTTCAACCTGTCTGGGACCTCGTATTACGACTGGTACGGACAGGCGTACGCGTCGATCACCGTCACTGACGACACTGGCCGGTCGGTGACAGCCACCATGTATGTCACCGTGAACCCGGTGAATGACGCGCCGCGGCTGTATCAGTCATCCCTTACAAGCACGATCAACGAGGACTCGAGTATCACGCAGTCTTATTCGTGGTTCACGAGCAATGCAGTGGATCCTGAGGGCGCTGCGATTCAGCTGAGCTCAGTGACGATGGTGGCTGGCTCGGGGACGCTGACCAACACCGGGACCGGGTATCGGTTCACGCCATCGGCCAACTGGAACGGCCAGGCCCGGTTCACGGTAACGGTCAGCGACGGTTCGCTGTCGACCAGTTACACGTGGTATGTGAACGTCAATGCCGTCAACGACCCGATGTCGTGTCCGGCGGCGCCGCCGCAGTCGACGATCACCTACCCGACTCGCACGACGAGCGTGAACTGGGGCTACTGCGACGACACCGCGGACGGCGAGACGCCAACATACTCGGTGTCTGCGTCAGTAGGGACTGCGTCGATCAGTGGTGGGCGTGTGTCGTACACCGCTCCGTCCGACGTGTACTGGAGTGGCTACGCTTATGTGTACATCCGGGCCTACACGCCATCGGATGGAACGATTACGAGGACTTGGACTATCCGGGTCTATGGCAAGCCATAGACCCGGTCTGAACGCAGGCCGTAGCAAGATGGCCAGGGCTCTCGACCGCTCGACCGCCCTGGCCATCTTGCATCTCAGCCGGACGAGGGATGGCTCAGCGCAATCTCACGCAGCTGGGGCGCCAGCCAGTTGGCGATGAGCTTGGCACCGTGTTCGCCGTAGTGGATCCCGTCGTCGCGTACCAACACCCCATCGATCTTGTCGGTGCACCGCTCGGCGTCAGGCGGGCACAGGTAGCCGCCGAGATCGATGATCCGGACGGCATTCGGGTGTTCGGCGGCGACCTGGCGGAACAGCTCGTTGAGGTGATCGCTGCGTTCCCGGCCGGCTCGGGTCCACTCGAGCGGGCTCTCGTCACTTTCGGCCCGCTCGAAGCGCGGGGTGGTGAGCAACACGATTGGTGCACCTGACCGTTCGGACAACACCGTAACGACCCGGTCCAGCTTCTGTTGCAGCACGGCGTCGAACTCTGGGCTACCGAAAGGAAGCCACTGGCCGTCGACCTGGCGGTCGAACACCTCCCACGGGCCGACGCCGAGCACGATGAGATCGGGCTGAAAACGGTCAACAGCCGTCGTCCAATCGCGTTCCCACTCGACGCAGGTGTCGCTGGCATCGACCTCTTTCCCGCGTTGTTCGCGGCGGCGCCCGTTGATCAGCTCGCAGTACAACGAGCCCTGATTCCACACTGCCACCTGCTTGGTCTGCTCATTCCCTTCGAATCCCAAGCCGAGCGAGTACGAAACGGAATCACCGATGAGCAGGACCTTGGACGGAGGTGGTTCGCTGCTAGGAGCTGGTACTTCCGCATCAGAAACGGTGGTGCTACTGCTCGTGATCGTGGGCATCTCACGTTCTGCTGGTGGGGTCGCAAGTTCCCGCACCGACAACGTGGCCCGGGCGCCCCTAGTGCTGACAACGATGATGCCGAGCGTGACCAGAGCCATCACCGGCACCAAGGCTGGGCGGAAATGGAGGCGCCGCAACAGGTCGCCGTGACGAATCGGGCGCTCGATGAAGCGGTACGACAGCCAAGCCAACAGCAGCGTGACGACGAGCTGTAGCGCCAGCAACCGGTTGCCGGGTCCGAGACCGGTGCGTTCTACGTTGAGCCAGACCATCACCGGCCAGTGATACACGTACACGCCGTACGAGATGACACCGAGCCAGCGGAGCGGTTTGAACTCCAACACGACACGCACCGGATTGGCTGGACCATAGCCGTCGTCTTGGACGCAGACGAAGATCACCAGGGCCACCGCCAATGCCAGGAGGAGAAAACCGCCGACATATAGCCATTCGGCAAAGTCGTCCGTGCGGACCCACACCAGTGCAAGGATGACGAGGGCCGCGGTGCCGATCGCGTTGAGGATCGAACGGGCCCGCCGATCTCGCAGCTTGAGTCCTTCGTGTACCGCGGCTGCGAGCGCGGCGCCGACCGCAAGGGATTGAAGTCTGGTGTCGGTGCCGTAGTACACGCGCGAAGGATCACGCCCGGGCATGAACAGCAGCGCCATCAGCACCATCGAGGCCACGGCGAGGATGAGGGCGAGCCACCGGACGGCTCGGGCCTGTCGCTGCCAGCGCAAAGTGCCGAGCACGAGCAGCGGCCAGAACAGGTAGAACTGTTCCTCGATCGCCAGCGACCACATGTGGCGCAACGGTGTCGGGAACAAGAACTGGGCAAAGTAGCTCTGGTTCTCGTAGATGGCGTACCAGTTGGCACCGTAGAACATCGTCGCGATGGCTTGGCTGCGCAGCTGACCGAGTGTGTCGGGAGTGGCGACAAACGCGGCGTAGGCGGCGACGAGGAGCAGTCCGATGAACAATGCCGGCAACAAGCGGCGGGCCCGTCGCGACCAGAACGCGGCCAGATCGATGCGCCCGGTGTCGCGCCATTCCGCCAGCAAGAGTTTGGTGATCAGGAAACCCGACAGCACGAAGAACGCATCCACACCCAAGAATCCGCCACGAGCAAGGCCATGGCCGAAGAGCTTGAACTGGCCGTGGTAGAGCACGACTGCGAGCACCGCGGCCCCTCGCAGCCCGTCCAGCGCCGGCACGTACGGTATGCGCCGTGATGAACTAGTCGCGACGTGGGGAGTTCGCTTCTCGAAGACGAAGAGGTCGTCCCGGTGCGCCGCAGACGTGATTGTCAACCCGTCGTCCTGATGGGGGCACGGCGGCGCCGGAGCCGCTCTCCAATCGGCGAGTAACGAACGATGCAGTAGAAGGCGCGGATCCCGTCCTTCCAGCCGATCTTCTTGCCTTCGTCGTAGGTCCGGCCGCTGTAGGAGATCCCGATCTCGTAGACTCGCCAGCGCCCAGCCGCAACCTTCGCGGTGATCTCCGGTTCGATCCCGAATCGGTTCTCCTCGAGGGTGAACGACTCGAGCACCTCGCGCCGGAACATCTTGTAACAGGTCTCCATGTCGGTGAGGTTGAGATCGGTGAACATGTTCGACGCCAGAGTCAACACGCGGTTGCCGACCGAATGCCAGAAGTACAGGACGCGATGGGGGCGCCCGCCGAGGAACCGCGAGCCGTAGACGACATCGGCCTTGTCGGCCAGAAGGGGAGCGAGCAACTCGCCAAACTCCGCCGGGTCGTATTCCAGATCGGCGTCCTGGATGACGACGTAAGGCATCGTTGCAGCCGCGAATCCACGGCGGAGTGCAGCACCCTTGCCTTGGTTGTGGGGCTGCAGGATGACACGGATTCTGGGATCATCGATTTTTTGGATGATCTCTCGGGTTCCGTCGGTTGACCCGTCGTCGACGATGATCACCTCACCGGTGTGAGGTGAGGCGAGTACGCGCTCGACCACCGTCTCGATCGTCGCCGCCTCGTTATAGGCAGGGATGACGACCGTCAAGCAGCGCGAACCGTCGAGCTGTCCAAGCCCGACTTCATTCGGCACCGTCGACTCCCTTCCACATATTCCCTCTTATTCCCTGATTTCCCCTGGCGCCTGTTCCTCACGTCCACAGTCCACCGAGCGACCCAGGCGACCAGCAGGAGGAGATCAATCCCCGTTGCCCGCCGACCCGATGGTAGTGCCTGGCTGTTCACGATCGGCACATGGGCGCCTGAGGAGATCACCGAGCGCTTCGGCGGCGATGAGGAACACTGCAGTGAGGCCGACTACGTGGACTCGTTCGAAAAGTTGCGGCCAGACGAAATCAGCAGGGAACCGGTAACGGGCTTGCCAGACCACGTAGTACAGGGCGGATCCCGCAAGACACGCCGC
>JANZZE010000019.1 GCA_026419545.1 Acidimicrobiales bacterium | reverse complement strand
AGATGTGTATAAGAGACAGGGCCCTGCTCGAACCATGCCAGATCGCTGAGCACCTCGCCACCGTCGTCACCTCGGCTGACCTCGGAGTCGCCAAGCCTGACCCTGCGCCGCTGCTGCACGCCGCCGCGCAGTTGGGGCTAACGGACCCGAGCCGGATTCTCTACCTGGGCAACTCGCGGACCGACGCCCAGGCAGCAGCGGCCGCAGGCATGCACTATGTGGACGCCTCGGCGTTCGTCGATGGCCGGATCCTGCCCACCATCGCAACCTGGATCGAGCGGAACGCGGGTCATCGGGTCGAACGGGCCAGGGCTGAGATCGTGCCGACCGACGCCACGGCGGCAGTGCTCGCCGGCCAGCACCACGACCGGCTCACGAAGCCTCGCGGCTCGATGGGTCGGGTTGAGTCACTCGGTGTCCAACTCGCTGCGATAGCGGGGGTGTGTCCACCGCCAGTCCCGGAACCAGCAGCCGTCGTGGTGTTCGCTGCTGATCACGGTGTCGCCGACGCTGGAGTGACTATCTGGCCCCAAGAGGTCACCGCACAGATGGTCGCGAATTTCTGCCGCGGTGGCGCCGCCATCAACGTGCTGGCTCGGCACACCGGAGCGTCGGTCACGGTCGTGGATGTTGGGGTGGCGACTTCCCTTGCTGACCATAGTGCGTCAGCAACTGGCGCACGGTTCATCGACCGCAAGGTCCGGTTCGGTACCGCCGACCTCTCGCTCGGGCCGGCGCTGAATCGCTGCGAAGCGTTGCTCGCTCTAGACGTCGGCGTCGAACTGGCGCAGCGGTCGGTCGACGAGGGTGCACGGTGTCTGATCACCGGTGACATGGGCATAGGCAACACCACCGCAGCCGCCGCCGTTGTTGCAGCCGTGACGGGCAGACCGGTCGCGGAAGTGACGGGCCGGGGTGCCGGAGCCGACGAGCGCATGCTCGAGCGAAAGATCAGCGTCATCACCGACGGCCTCCAGCGGCTCTGGGCATCAGCTGGAACGATCGGGCCGCTAAGTATGCTCGAGGAACTCGGCGGCTTGGAGATCGCCGCGCTCGCGGGTTTCATCATCGGTGGGGCATCGCGAAGGGTGCCGGTGGTCGTGGACGGGGTCATCGCCGTGGCGGGCTTGCTCATCGCTCACGGTCTAGCACCGGATGTCCGCAGTTACGTCGTGGCCGGGCACCGTTCGACTGAGCCCGGCGCCAGTGCCGGTTTGGCCTACCTCGGCCTCGAGCCACTACTCGACTTGGAGATGCGTCTCGGGGAAGGAACCGGAGCGATCCTAGCCCTTCCGATCATCCAAGCCGCCGCAAAGCTCTTCCACGAAATGGCCACTTTCGACGCCGCCGGCATCGGATCGACCACCCCCTCGGGTGCTTATCTCCCCACATAGCGAGGATTTGCGCACCCGTCAGGGATCAGCCAGGGACGGTCGCGAGCATCCGATCGATGGCGGCCCGTGCCCGCGCTGCGGTGTCCTCCGGCACCCGGACCTCATACACACCGTCCCGCAACGCTCGATAGAGCTTGGGCAGCGTGATAGCTTTCATGTACTCGCACACCGCATCCTCCCGGAGTGGGATGAAGCGCGTGCGCTGGTTCTCTTTGCGGAGCCGGTGCAGCATCCCCGTTTCGGTTCCGACGATGGCCACCGGTGCCTCGGTCTCCCGGGCGTATCGCACCATCCCACCGGTCGAGAGCACGTGGCTACGATCCGCCGGGATGTCCCCTTCGGCGATGTGATACATGCACTGGCTCACACAGCCGCACTCGGGGTGCAAGAGCAAATCGGCGTCGGGGAACTCGTCGAGCATGCGTATGACGTCCTCAGGGCGGAATCCCGCGTGGACGTGGCACTCACCCAACCACAGGTTGAGCTTGCGACCCGATACCCGTTCCGCCCACAGGCCAAGGAACATATCCGGCAGGAACAAGATCTCCTTGTCCGCGGGAACGGATTGCACCACCTCGATGGCGTTGCTCGAGGTACAGCAATAGTCGCTTTCCGCCTTCACGTCGGCATCGGTGTTCACGTAAGACACAACGACACCGTCAGGGTGCTCCGCCCGCCACTGCCGGACCTCCTCCGCCGTGACACTGGCCGCCAACGAACAACCGGCCTCGAGATCGGGAATCAACACGGTCTTGTCAGGGCTCAAGATGGCCGCAGTCTCAGCCATGAAATGCACACCGCAGAACACGATCAACGGCTTGTCAGTTTGCGCGGCCTGTTGCGAGAGCTGAAGCGAATCGCCCACAAAGTCAGCGAGGTCCTGGATGACCGGTAGCTGGTAGTTGTGAGCGAGGATGATGGCGTCCCGCTCAACCCGGAGGCGATTGACGCCCTCAATGAGCTCTGCCTCGCTCATCTGTGAAATCTCGGGGTCTGCAGCGACGGCGACAGTGGCCTCGGTATGCGCAACGGTCGGTCGGCGCTTGCTGCGCGGGGTCACATCACCTGTCGGATCGTGACCGAAGCCTTGATGAGCAGCCATGCCCGGATCTCCCCTCTTCTCAGTTTGAGAGTATTTTACACTCAGAGTGAGCGGAATGAAACCGGGAAGTCGGACAGCCAGAGGGCGCACGGAAACTGGCTGACTGCCCCCTAGCATCGGCGAGTCATGGCAGCTACTGCGACCCGCAGGGAACGACGCCGCCTCCGCGCCTGGAGTCGCCTCGCGCTGGCAGCTGGGCGCACGGTCGCGGGAGCCTCACGGCTGGCACACCTGGGCACGGGGTCGGTGATCGGCGGGAAGCTGGCGTTGTCGCTCGACCACGGTTTGTTGCGCGAGCTCGCTGCAGGGCGTGACCTCGCAATCGTGAGCGGAACCAACGGTAAGACGACGACGACGCACCTGCTGGCCGCTGCACTGTCGACACTCGGCCCGGTCGCGACCAACTCCCTCGGTGCGAACATGCCCCCTGGCCTCGTGGCGGCACTCGGCAACGACCGCGACGCACCCCGAGCGGCGCTCGAAGTCGACGAGCGGTGGGTCCCACGCGTCCTGGAGCAGACCGGGCCGGCCACAGTCGTGCTCCTCAACCTGAGCCGCGATCAACTCGACCGCAGCCACGAAGTCCGCAAGATCGCACAGACCTGGCATGAGGCTCTCGCTCACCTACCGGTGGAACGAGTTGTGGCCAACGCCGACGACCCACTCGTAGCATGGGCGGCCACCGCAGTCACCCGTAACCCGCGCGCGACCAGCCGCGCCTCCAAACTGAACGGCAACACCACCACCGACCCCGACCACCAAACCCGAACAGACAGAGCGCGCCATCGAACCGTGCCAATATCCCTTGACGCCATCGAGACAGACCCGCGAGTGATCTGGGTCAGCGGTGGCGGGAACTGGACCCTTGACGCCACCGGTTGCCCCGAGTGTGCGGGGCGCATCGCCTTCGCCACTGGCGGGTGGCATTGTCTGTCCTGTTCGTTCCAGCGGCCCGAGCCCGAGTGGTGTCTCCAGGCCGACTCACCGTCGGCGTCGACGACCAGTCCCGCCTATGCCGCACACCACATCCCAACGAGCGAGTACTGGCCGTTGACCCTGTCCCTCCCCGGACGGGTCAACGCCAGCAACGCAACCATGGTGCTTGCAGCGGCGACGGCGATGGGGGCCGAGCCAGCGGCCGCCTGTCGCGCCATGGGCGCGATCACCAGCGTGGCGGGCCGGTACAAGGTCGCGACGATCGACGGCCTGTCCGTACGCATGTTGCTCGCGAAGAACCCCGCCGGCTGGCAGGAAGCAATCGAGCTCGTCGCCCCTCCGCCGACACCGTGCATCGCAGCGATCAACGCCCGGATCGCTGATGGGCGCGACCCATCGTGGCTGTGGGATGTTCCTTTCGAGCGCCTTCGGGGGCGACTGGTCGTCGCTACCGGCGAGCGTCGTCACGATCTCGCGGTCCGGCTCGCCTATGCCGACGTCGAGCATGTGATCGCTGACTCGTTGACCGACGCGGTGCACGCTGCGGCCAGCACATTTGACAGGCGCGAAGGCTTCATCCCCCGAGTCGATCTCATCGCCAACTACACGGCGTTCCAGGATTACCTCGATGAGGTGGGTCGGGATGATTGACTGCGACCTCGACACGCAACTCTGGGACGCCGACCGCGGGAGGCGTCTAACCCGTGGACTCCCTCGACGAGGTGAATGCGATGATCGCCTGTGAGACTGCGTCCGGTGTGGCACGTGCCCCCAAAAGGGTGTGTGTCTTCCTGGGCCCACCGACACGATCGCCGAACGGGAACCAACAACCACCGGCCGCAACAACGCCACGCCCGAGCATCAACACCTTCAGTGATGGCAACGCCTCAGGCCTCGCAGGCCACCGCCCCCCCGTGCCGAATAATGACTGATTCGACGATCTCGATCGCACGGCTCTTCCCCGACCTGCTCGGGACCTATGGCGACGGTGGCAACGGGCTGATCCTGCAGAAGCGGCTGCAGTGGCGTGGGCTCCCGGCTGAGCTGATCGACGTCCCTTCGGGAGAACCGATCCCCGAGTCCTGCGACCTTTATCTCCTCGGGGGCGGTGAGGACGCCCCGCAGATCGAAGCGGCGAGGTGTTTGGGCCACGACGGACCGCTGCACCGAGCCGTGGAGCGCGGTGCTGTCGTGCTCGCCGTGTGTGCCGGGATGCAAATCCTCGGCCACTCTTTCCCCGACGCGGAAGGCAAGAGCGTCGACGGCCTTGGTCTCCTCGACTGCGAGACGGTCAAATCCGACGAACCCCGGGCAGTCGGTGAGCTGCTGGTCGATCCACTCGACGATGGGGTCGCCGCCGGGCTACCGGTACTCACGGGGTTCGAGAATCACGGCGGTCGGACGAGACCTGGACCGACCGCCATCCCGCTTGGTGTCGTGCGCGCCGGAGTCGGCAACGGCGACGGCACCGAGGGAGTCACCAATCAACTTGGCGCGGGCAAGGTCATCGGGACCTACCTGCACGGCCCACTCCTAGCCCGCAACCCGGCACTCGCCGACCGGCTCCTCTCTTGGGTCATCGGAGATCCTGCAGCGTTTCACCCGATCGACGACCGGGAAGCGGAACTCTTGCGTGCCGACCGATTGCGCGCCATCGCCCACGGTCGCACGGACGGCGTCGTTCACCGCACCTGGAAAGACCGGCTTCTGCGCCGGAATTGATCACAACGCACCACTGCTCCCAACGCACCCCACAGCTGTTGCGCCGGAAACGGCGAGCCGAGCACACCGGCAGCCGAAGCAGGGCCCGCCCACCACATTGCCCTGTCGAAACTGCCGCGGCGTTTGATCCACAGCCCACCAACGACCGCCTGGCGCCGGAGCCGGTCTCACCCGAGTTCGTTGGCACAGCGGCGTCGTTACGACCTCCTGGCGCGCCCGGGCCGGTCACACGGCATCATGGAGAGCCGATGGCGGTACTCCATCCCGGCTTGCCGGGTTTCACGGTCCTTGCCGACTTACTCCACGAGCGAGTGGTGTGGTTCGACCCTGACGGCCGGTACCTGTTCGTGAACCGGGCTGTGTGCGAACTCTGGGGTGGAGCTCCCGACGATTACGTCGGTCGGTTAGCAACCGAGATCGGCCCGCCGCGTGAGCTGGCCGAACAGGCGATCCGGTTGGTCAAGAAGGTCGCAACTACCGGCAAGATGCTCGAGGTCGAATACGAGGCGGCCGCTCGCACCGCCGCCGCAGCGCTCAGCGTGCACGAAGCCAGGTTCGTACCCGTGACCGACGGCGGAGGCAACGTCGTTTCGGTTTTGGCGGTGATGCGCGACATCACCGACGCCAAACGCAAGCAGAAGGAACTCGAGCAGAGCCGGGAGGCACTCCGGCAACAACAAGCTGGCCAACAAGTGAGCGAAGACTCACTACGCGCCATCGCCGATCTTGTTCCGGTCGGCATCTTCGACTGCGACGTTCATGGGAACGTCAATTACGCCAACCAACTGATCCTCGACTTGCACGCACGGGTGGGGCTGCGCAAGCCCGGGCCCGATTGGATCGAAATCGTCCATCCCGACGACCGCGACGCACTCATCGGCGCATGGGTGAATGTCATCACCAAGAGGCAATCGGTCCGGATCCGTTATCGGGTCCTCACTCCGGACGAAAATTCGTTCTGGATCGAGGCGCAATATGTGCCTGTCCTCGACAGCCAGGGGAATACGGTCCGGGTCATCGGGAGCATGATCGACGTCGACCGCGAAGTGGAGGTGGAGAACCGCCTCAAGGCGGCAAGAGATCAGGCACTGGAAGCCTCCCGGCTCAAGTCCCAGTTCGTCGCCAACATCAGCCACGAAATCCGCACGCCCCTCAACGGCGTGATCGGCTTGACCTCGCTACTGCTCGAGGACGAACTCACGCCCCAACAACGCGAGCTGGTCGCGACGTTGCGGGCGGCGGGAACGCACCTTCTCGACCTGCTCAACGACATCCTCGATCTCTCCCGCATCGAAGCCGGTGAGTTGCGTATCGACCGCGTGCCGGTCGATCTGGATTCGCTCGTCGAAGAGGTACGGTCACTGTTCACCGCGGCCGCACACCAGAAAAACCTCCAGCTGCGGATCGAATGCCAACCCGAGCTGCCCTCGTTCTTTGCCGACCGGGCTCGCCTGCGCCAGATCACAAGCAACCTTGTCGACAACGCGATCAAGTTCACCGAGAAGGGTGAAGTGGTTGTCACCGTTACAGCCGAGCCATCACCTGAAGCAGGCAGTGAAGGCGCCTACGACGTCACCGTCTCGGTCCGCGACACCGGCATCGGGATTGCTGCCGCCGACCACACAAAGATCTTCGAAATGTTCGCCCAAGCCGACCCGTCGAGTACCCGGCGTTTCGGCGGCACCGGACTTGGTCTGGCCATCAGCCGACAACTCGTGTCGCTGATGGGCGGGGCAATCGGCGTCGACAGCACGCCAGGCGAAGGGAGCACGTTCTGGTTCACGATCCCGCTCGTTCCCGTCGACGCAGCGCAGCCCCCATCCCGAATCCGCGCGTTCAAGTCTGACACCATCACCAAACCCGAACAACGTGGCAACAATGGACGCGTGCTCCTCGTGGAGGACAACCAGATCAACCAGCGGGTCGGCGCTGCGATCTTGGAGCGACTCGGCTACTCAGTTGCCATCGCAGCAGACGGACGGGAAGCGTTAGACCTCCTCATGCGGGAACGATTCGACGCTGTGCTCATGGACTGCCAAATGCCCCGACTCGACGGCTTCGCGACCACTCGCGAGTTGCGGGCCACGCCGGGGCCGAACCGCTCAGTACCGGTCATCGCACTCACCGCTGGCGCCATGGAAGGCGACCGAGACCGCTGTGTCTCCGCCGGCATGGATGATTACCTCGCCAAGCCGTTCACCATGGCTCAACTTGCCGAGTCCCTGCAGCGCCGCGGTGTCGAACCTGCGACAAAGGCGGCCTCCACGATGCAACTCGTCGACCGAGAACGGGTGGACGAACTCCGCTCCTTGACTGGGCCCGAGGGACGCTCCCTCCTCCACGAGCTCCACACCGTGTTCCTCGACACCGTCGCCGACTCTGTCAGCACCCTTCGCGAGTGCATGCAACATGGCGACATCGAGCGTGCTGCCTGGTCGGCACACAAGCTTCACGGTGCGTGTGTCTCGATGGGCGCAACTCGGGCAGCGGCGACGGCAACCGCGATCGCGAAGGCTTGCACACAGCCGAGCGCCGACCACGCTGCTGCCAAGTTGATAGACCAGTTTGAAGACGAACTCGCTGCCACACTCGATGCGCTCGCCGTGTACTTGCAGATACCGTCATCCCAAGAGGCGACCTGATGAACACCGTTGCACCCAGACAGAGCGCTGATCCGGCAGAACCGACCGAGCCAGTCGAACCCGTGGTTCGGGTCTGCTTCGTTTGTCTCGGCAACATCTGTCGCTCGCCGACTGCCGAGGCGGTGATGCGTTCGCTTCTGCTACGCGAGGGTCTCCATGGGGTCGTCGCAGTCGAAAGTGCAGGCACCGGCGCCTGGCACGTCGGCGAACCCCCAGATACACGGGCAGTGGCCGAGGCCCGACGCCGTGGCGTCGAGATGCAGGGAACAGCACGCCAGTTCCATCCCGGTGATTTCTACGTGTTCGACCTGATTCTGGCGATGGACGAGCGCAACCTTGTCGACCTCCACGACCTCGCACCTGAACCCGGATTACGGAACAAAGCCCGTCTGCTGCGCGAGTTCGATCCGGCCCGCCGACCCGATGAGGATGCCGATGTTCCTGATCCGTACTACGGCAACGGTGTCGGCTTCGCTCGCGTCTTCGATCTGGTCCACGCGGCGTGCGAGGGTTTACTCGATCACCTCGTCAAAGCGTATGGACTGCGACCAACGACGTGAACCAATCATTGACCCACAGTGACATCGCCTCGATGGTCGGCCCCTTGCTCGACAACCGAGTGCTGGCCGCCACGGCGGTGACCGGTGGCGACATCGCCTCGTCGTTCAGGGTCGTTCTCGACCACCCGGTCGGCTCGACTGGCGCGGCAACGGTCTTCGTCAAGACGCACGCCGCGCCCCCGCTAGATTTCTTCGAGGCCGAAGCTCAGGGCCTGCGCTGGCTCGCGAGTGCAGGCGCCGTACGACTTCCGGCGGTCCTCGCGGTGAGCAACACCGTGCTCGTGCTGGAGTGGATCGACAGCGGCCCCGCAAGTCCTGGGAGCGATGAACGACTTGGGCGTGAACTCGCAGCGCTGCACCTGGCCGGTGCGCCAATGTTCGGCACCGCAGACCACAAGACGAGCAACTACGTTGGGCGCCTCCCCCAGGACAACACACCCACAAATTCGTGGCCCGAGTTCTACGCGACCCGGCGGCTGGAACCACTCGTCCGCCAAGCGGTCGACGAACGTCGCCTCCCCAAGCATGCGATCAGCCTGCTCTCGTCAGTGTGCGGACGGATCGACGAGTTGTGCGGACCGCCCGAACCACCAGCTCGCCTTCACGGTGACCTCTGGGTCGGCAACCGCATGACAACTGCAAATGGCGACCCGGTGCTCGTCGACCCCGCCGCCTACGGCGGCCACCGAGAGGTCGACCTCGCAATGATGCGGCTGTTCGGCGGGTTCTCCTCAACCGTGTTCGGAGCCTACGCCGAGGTGGCGCCGCTCGCCGACGGCCACGAGGAACGAGTCGCGCTGTACCAGCTGTACCCGTTGCTCGTACACGTGCTTTTGTTCGGCGGCAGGTACGCCGATCAGGCGTTGGGGGTCATGACCCGCTACGCGTGACTCTGGACGCCGACCCAACCGGGCTGGATCTGACGTTGCCGGCATGCGATCACTAGCGTTCGCCCGATGAAGCTCGGACTCATGTGGGGGTATTGGGGGCAGCTGCCGCCACCCGGCGTCATCGAAATCACCAAAGAAGCCGAACGTTTGGGCTTCGATTCGGTGTGGACGGCCGAGTCGTGGGGTTCCGATGCGTTCACCCCGCTCGGTTGGATCGCGGGCCACACGTCAACGATCAAACTCGGCACGTCGGTGGCCCAGATCGCCGCCCGCACACCGACCGCAACTGCGATGGCCGCCATCACCCTCGACCACATCTCCAACGGCCGGTTCATCCTCGGCCTGGGGGTAAGCGGTCCCCAGGTGGTGGAGGGCTGGTACGGGCGACCATCGGACAAGCCACTCGCCCGGACACGGGAATACGTCGAGATCATCCGCCGGGTGCTGCGACGAGAGGAGCCACTCGATTTCCAGGGCGAGTTCTACCAACACCCATACCGGGGCCCGGGCAGCGTCGGACTGGGCAAACCCTTGAAGTCGATCACCCATCCATTGCGCCGAAACCTGCCGATCTATCTCGGCGCCGAAGGCCCGAAGAACGTCGCGCAGACGGTCGAGATCGCCGACGGGTGGCTTCCGTTGTACTACTCACCCCACCACCAGCACGTCTACGCAGATTCGCTGGCCGGCGCTCGGCCGGAGTTCGACATCGTGGCTGGGGTGCAGATCAACGTGACTGACTCAGTCGAAGAAGGCCTCGCGCCCGTCAAGATGATGCTCGGGTTCTACATCGGCGGCATGGGCGCCAAGGGGCAGAACTACCACACCAAGCTCATGGAGCGGTTCGGCTACGAGGCCGAGGCAAGAGCGATCCAAGAGGCCTTCTTCGAAGGGCGACGGGATGAGGCCATCGCACTCGTCCCCGATGAGTTCGCCGACGCCATCTCGCTGGTCGGTCCGCCTGAACGTATCCGAGACCGCCTCCAGGCTTGGGAAGAGAGCCCTGTCTCAACGCTGCTCGTGTACTCGCCCGGTAACGTCGAGAAGTTGCGCGAGATCGCCGAACTTGTCCTCGGCTAGCTTCAAAGACTCGCGGCGCGACTGGTCGGGCAGGGAGGCGGCATGCGGCGATTTCGACGTCTGTTTCTTGCAGCGTGGTTGGCGACCGCCGTGGGCCTGCTCGCAACGGCGTGTGGCTCGGGGAAGAGCGATCCGTACGCGGGGCTACCTGAACCGAGCTTTGGTGTCACGGTCCCCAAGAAGAGGCCGGCCTACGAACCGAAATTCACCAAGCAGTCGCGTTGTCCGGTACGGGGCGCAGACGACAAGCGAATCACTGTCCGCATCGAATGCGGTGAGCTGACCGTGCCCGAGAACCGGGACAAGCCCCAGGAACGCCTGGTAACGCTGCAAGTTGCGATCCTGCACTCTGTCAGCCCAACCCCCAAACCCGACCCTGTGGTCTACCTCGAAGGCGGACCCGGCGGCTCAGCGTTGGCATCGCTCGAGTCCTGGGTCATTCCCCCAAGCCCGCTGCTGGCCGAACGCGACGTGATCATCATGGACCAACGGGGGACTGGCTATTCCAATCCCCGGTTCACCTGTGGATTCGAGTACAACCGAGCAAGCCGCACAGATCAGGAGATCGACGCACTCACCAAGTGTTTCGAACGCTACAGCGGTGGTCAGTACGACCTCGACCATTACGGGACCGCCGACGCGGCTGCCGACGTCGCCGACCTCCGGCGGGCGCTCGGGCTCGACCAGATCAATCTCTTCGGCGTCTCCTACGGCACCCGACTCGCACTTCAGGTGATGGCCGAGTTCCCGGAGGGAATACGAAGCGCCGTGCTCGATTCGAACTTCCCGGGCGGCATTCGGTACTTCGAAGAACAGCCGGCCAACGCGTACCGCTCCTTCAAGGCGGTCTTCGACGCTTGCGCCGCCGATCCATCGTGCAACGCACGCTACCCGAACCTCGAGCAGACCCTCGCCGAAGTTATCAACAGCCTCGACGCCAACCCCGTCACGCTCAAGCGACGCAAGTTCAACAACGTGACCGAGGACTATCAATTCAAAGGGACCGACTTCGTCAAGTACCTCTTCCGGGCGATGTACGACACCGGCATGGTGTCTGCGCTCCCGAAGGCGCTCACGCTTTCGAAGCGCAACCCACTCGTTGGGCTCGACTACTTGTTCTCGCAGGCATCGATCACTCTCGATATCAACGACGATGTCAAGCGGCGTCCCACCTTCGGTGACGGTTTGTTCTATCTCATCGTGTGCTCAGAAGAGGGGAGCAACGTCACCAAGGAGCAGCTCGCGGCACGGTCGGCAGAGATCCCCGAGCCCGCCCGTTCGGCCTTGACGAAGAACACCGAGGAGATCCTTGACGTCTGTGCCCGCTGGACCCCGCTCCCACCAGAACAGGTGACGCAAGCCACGATCGATATCCCAGCGCTCGTGCTGGCCGGGACCATGGACCCGATCACGCCACCGGTTTGGAGCCAGATCGCCAACTCGCGCTTGACGAAGGGATCGTATGTCGAGGTCTACGGCGCGGGGCACGGAGTGTTCTGGTCAGGTGACTGCGCCGCGAACCTGGTGACTGCGTTCATCAACGACCCCGCCGCCGGCGGTGGAGCTGGCTGCCCGCCAGTGCTCAACTGGCAGTGAGCGTTTACGCCCGGGCCGGGGACAGGCCTGAGAGAAACCGGTCAACGCCCCTTGAACTCAGGTTTGCGCTTCTCGAGGAAGGCCTTCGGCCCTTCCTTGGCGTCCTCACTGCCCATCACCCGCATACCGATCTCCATCTCCTTGGCGAAGGCCTCAGCCTCGGGCAGTCCGTCCGCGGCGAGCACCGCTTCCTTGATGCCGACCACCGCAAGCGGGCCGTTCTCGGCGATCTTGTCGGCAAGTTCGCAAGCCTTGGCCAAGGCCTTACCGTCGTCGACCACGTAGTTGATCAAGCCCCACCGCTCGGCCTGTGCCGGAGTGATCGGATCCCCGATGAGCAGGAGTTCCATCGCCAGTGCATACGGGATCTGGCGAGGAAGGCGGATGGTCGACGCGGACATCGGGAACAAACCCCGCTTGACCTCGGAGATGGCGATCTGCGCGTTCGCCCCGGCGACCCGCAAGTCGGTCGCTTGGAGGATCTCCGTTCCACCCGCGTAGCAGTAGCCCTCGATGGCGGCGATCAACGGCTTCTTGGTGCGGTACTCCTTGAGGAAGCCTTTGAAGATGATCGAGAAGTCGTCGCGAATGCGTGCTTCGTAAGGGTCGGCTGGCGGTTTACCGGACAGCAGCGCACCGACAAGGCGGTCCAGGTCAGCACCAGCCGAGAAGTGACCACCGGCACCGGTGAGGATGGCCACCCTGATGTCAGGGTCCCCGTCGATCAGGTCCCAGGCGTCGGCGAGAAGACAGAGCATCTCGGCATTGAAGGCGTTGCGCTTGTCGGGTCGATTCAGCGTGACGGTGACGACATGACCGTCACGTTCGACAAGGACCGCGGGTTCCCGTTCGCTGTCACTCATGAGCCGCCACGCTACGCGAAAGTTGACGGTCCGTCAGATTTCGGTGCGCCGAAGTCGGGCACACCAGTCACAGGTCCAAGACCCACACAACCGAAAACGAAGGTTGACGGTTCCCAGAGCGATCAGGCGATCAGGGGACCGACCTGGCTGTAACGTCCACCCTCGAGGAGCCATTCAGCCGCGACGAGGCGCTCGAGAACGATGTTTTCAATCTGGTGCACCTCTTCGGCGGTACTCGCACCGAACGCTGGGTCGATGGCCACGGCCGTAGCGGATGCCGGCTCGCCTACGTTGGGTACGTCCCCGAGCTGTTCGACCATCGCTGCACGTGCTGCCCTACTGAAGGCCTTCTGCCGCTTGACCATACGCAGTTCGCGAAGCCGGGCGTGCAGGAGCGCAAGCCGGTCACGCAAAAGTTCGATCTCGGCGTCGTCGCGCACTTCAGCTTCGGAGATGAGCCGGAGTGAGGCATCGAAGTCCAAGAACCCGATCGAGGGGAACAAGCGGGTCGCCTCGACGAGCTGATGATCCGGGGGGACCTCGGCTCGCCCGAGCGCCCAGGCCAGAACGGTCAGTCCTTCAAACCGCCAAGCGGCATCCACGGCTCTGCGCTCGTCGAGAAGCCCGACCCTCGTCTGGAGGATCTGCCATTCGTCGGGTTCGATCTCATCCCCGATACCGACGGCGTCGACCCACGCGTGCAACTTGACGCGTTCCATCTCGACGTCGACGGTCGTACGGTCCATCTGCTCGAGGAAGGCACGGCTGCTGAGCGCCGCGAGGGCAAGGGCACGGCGAGCCACCCGGTCAGGCGATGGAGGCTGATCCTCCAGCGCGCTGCGATCGGCCAACATCTCACTCGACGGCATCACCGACGCAGCGTGCGGCAACACCGCGCCCGGGTCGGGTCGACCGTGACCGAGTAGCACCCGTCCCACTCGGTCACGCAGACCGGAGCCGGTGAGCACGAACGCGTCGAGGTGGTCGGCGACGGCGTAGACGATGCTGGCGCGGGGGTCGGGGCCGTCAAGATCGAGGAGGCAAGCGGGGTCGACACTGACCATGAACTGCAGGCCGGCGACGCCTCTCATGATCGTGGCACGCTGCGGCGTTGGCGGGAACGCAGCGAGCCGATCACGGATCTCGAGCAAATGTCGGGGCCAATCGGGTCCGCTGTAGAGCTCCGGGTCGTGCAGCATGGTGAGCCGTGGCCGATCCGGAGTCGCGGGGACGTCGGCCCGAACCCAGGTCGTGCCCTCGTAGCTCACAACGACATCGGGAGACACCCGCCCGAGGACGTCGAGCACTCCATCAGGGTCGACGCGATAGGACAAGATCATTACGAGCGGTCGCACCGGCACGACTCAAGAATGGCAGCCAAGAGCAACCCGGCCGTGGATCACGACGGCTCATCCGTATCAGCCTCTCCCCTCCGGTCGACCGATTCACCGTCAGGGGAGACGTCAGCCAAGAGATCCGGGAGTCGGGGTAACAATCCCATGAGAGCAGCCATCAAGCCCCCACCTTCGGGATCGATGCGTTCTGCGAGCTGCCCCAGGGCGAAGACGGTGCGCAGCAACAGCGCGACCTCGACCGGCGGCTTCAGGTTGTACTTGAGCATTATGCGGACCGTCTCGTTCAGTGCGCCGAGCAGGCCCTCCTCGCCCCCGAACATCACGCGCGACACCTCGAGTGCTTCGGCTGCCTGCATCTCAGCCACCAATCCGCCGACGTCGAGATCTGCGGGCGCGGCACCAGCGATGCGCATCGCCTCGACCTGACCCTCGAACTCACCACTCAGGACGGAACGGAGGAACGTGATGCCAGCTCGGCGCAGCTGGGGGGAGAAGTGCCCGACCGTACCGAGGCCGACGATCGCGAGGCGGCCACCCGGCAGTACCAGCAGATGCTCAGGAGCCGGGTCAGCCCAGAAGGTGCCGTGTGTCAGCGCAGCTTCGAGGGTGACCGAGGTGAGCGCGGCGACGAGGCCACCGGGATCGGTGAGATCTCCGCCGTAGTGATGAAGCGGAACGCCGAGTAAGCGTTCCGAGGCCATGGCTCTTTCGGTGATGTGACCGGGCAGCGGGCGAGCCACAGACAGTCGCTCGACGCCTGCCTCTTCGAGGATGAGGCCGATCTCGATCGCGTTGAGGGCCTCCAATTCGAGATCGGTGGCCTCAATACCGCAACGTGCCACCAACTCCACGAATCCGACCGGCCCCATCCCAAGACCGGCCTGGTCGGGCGCGATCCGGCTCATGGCTGTCGCCAGCGCGCCAGAGAAGCGGGCGTCGGCCCGCAGTTCCCGAGCAACGCCCGGGCGACGCACCCGAACGTTGGCAGGTCGGCCGCCGGGTAGGTCCGCTGCGTGGAGCTGGCTCGTCGGGACAGCCGTGATCGGTTCGTCGCCGACCAAGACGATCTCACCAAGCGCCCGCCGGGCAATCCATTCGACGGTCTGAGGGTCGAGGTCGAGCGGTCGGATGTGACGTCTCTGAAGTTCGTTACGCAACACTCCCGGGAACAACGAACCCGAACCCTCGATGATCCTCGCGACCTCCGCCGACGCCGGGCCGCTGAGCGCCAGTTGGTCGGCAAAGGCTTCGACCGCCGCCTCCATCGCCAGCTGTTGCGGATTACGGCCGCTGACAAGGCTCCGGAGATCGCCGGGAAAGCGGGTGAGGGTTCGAAGCATTCGCGAGGCCCCGGCCGCAAGGACATGCTGGGCAAGCCGGGCAGGGGGCACGATACCCGGACGGGCCAACGCAGCAGCGTTCTGACCGAGTTCGAGTCGGCGAGAGCCATGAGCCGCCTCGAGCTCGGCCACCTGCTCGGCCAGCCCATCCTCCTGCGAGACCCACGCCGAGTCCCTAGCCCTCTCGGCCAGCGTTCGTTCCCTCACAGCATTTCCTTCCCTGGGGCGTGCCCGAGCCCGCCAAATATGACACAGTGTCAGAAAACCCAACCCACCACCCTGACCACCCCCACCAGGTGCCGCGATCTCCCCAGAAACCTAGAGGATCCCGCACCCGCTCGGGGACCAGACCGGGGGGATGCTGCGCCGGCTTCCCTGGAGCCTGGCACGGCGTTCTCGCCAAGTCGACCGAGGTCCCACAGCAGGTGGGGACGGGCGAAGGAGTGCTATGGCCAAAGCGAACCATCCCACGAATCCAGACATCGCACTGACCGAAGGTTCCTTCTACGGCAACGATCCGTACCCGCACTACGCATGGATGCGAGCTAATGCTCCCGTCTACTGGGACGAAGCCGGCGGGGTCTGGGGGATCGCGTCGTATGCAGACGTCAAAGCGATCTCGAAGGATCCGGCGACGTTCTCGAACGCCGGTGGGATCCGACCCAACTTCGGTCCGCTCCCGATGATGATCGACATGGACGACCCGGAGCACTGGAACCGCCGCAAACTCGTCAACCGCGGTTTCACGCCTCGGCGGGTACGTGAGCAACAAGACAAGATCCGCCGGGTCTGCAACGAGATCATCGACAACGTCTGCGAACGAGGCGCGTGCGACCTCGTGACCGATATCGCTGCGCCGCTCCCGATGATCATGATCGGCGACGCTTTGGGCGTCGCGCCCGAGGATCGTGGGGACCTCCTGCGCTGGTCCGACGACATGGTCAAGGCACAGTCGGGCAGTGCCACCGAGGAAATGATGGCGACGGCTGCTGCGGCCTTCGCTGAATACAGCGCGTATGCGTCGAAGGTCATCGCCGATCGGCGTCAGCATCCCACTGATGACCTGATGAGCGTGCTCGTACACGCCGAGGTCGATGGCGATCGCCTCGACGACCTCGAGCTGGTGCACGAGTCCTTGCTCATCCTGGTGGGTGGCGACGAGACGACCCGCCACGTGATCAGCGAGGGGATGTATCAGCTGCTCTCCCATCCCGACCAGAAACGGAAGCTGATCGACCGGCCCGAGTTGATCGACTCGGCGGTCGAGGAGATGCTGCGCTGGGTTTCACCCATAAAGAACATGGCCCGGACAGTCACCCGCGACGTTGAGTTGCGAGGCCAGGTGCTCGAAGCGGGCGAGAAACTGCTGTTGCTGTACGCGTCAGCAAATCGGGACGAGAGCGTGTTCGTGGAACCCGAGCGTTTCGACATCGAACGTCAACCCAACGAACACGTGGCGTTCGGCTTCGGTACGCATTTCTGCCTCGGCAACAGCCTGGCACGACTCGAGATCAAGGTGATGGTCCAGACGTTGCTGGAACGGTTGCCCGATCTGGAACTTGCATCGGACGAGCCGCCGGCGATGCGGCCAGCGAACTTCATCGTCGGGCCCGAGCATCTCCCGGTCCGGTTCACCCCTACCAAGCCGGTCACCACCTGACCAACCGACCCCCTCGTCACACGGTGCCCCGACCGTGCCGGCACGAAACGGGTTAGGGTCGCGCTCAGGCGTCCGACGCGAGCGGCGCGGACCGGGAGACCAACGCCCCGATCGCCGACACGATCAGGCGAACGCCATGACGGAACTGCTCATCTGGCTCACGCGCAGCCAGCACGGCTCCCAACTCCGCGAGTTCGTGGTGCCCGGCTGCTCCCACAACGCCGAAGTCAACACTCCGACCGGTTGCGAGCTCTCGTAGGCCGCCGAGTTCGACGAGCACGTACCCGAAGACGAACGCGGCAAGGGTCACAACGGCATCGACGGCCGCTTCTGGTGGCACACCTTGCGCTCGCAACAACGAGAACGATCGCTCCAGGGGCGCGAAGGCTGAAACCGAGCGCAAAGCTCGTGTCCCGAACAATGAGGCGACGCCGGGGTGGCGAAGACCAACCTGGCGGAACTGGTGCGCAAGCAAACGGAGCTGCACGTCCCAGGCCTCGTCCGGCGGCGGTAACTCGATCTCCCCAATGGCATGCTCGACGAGCGCGTCAAGCAGCTCCTGCTTGCTTGCGACGTAGTGGTACAGCGACATCGCCTCGACACCGAGTTCCTGACCCAGCCGCCTCATGGTGAGGCGCTCGAGACCCTCGCGGTCGACCAGCGCCATGGCGGCGTCGAGCACCCGGGTCCGGCTCAGGTCCTTCCCGCGAACCTCACTCACCACGCCTCCGATCGGTCGCCTTACTACGAAAGGCTAACAGTACAGAGAGGACGCTTTGGCTATTGCCTAGAAAAGTAAGTAGCTACCACGATTCTTCCTCTTGACCGTCTAACGTCGTTTACTTACATTGTAAGGAACGGAGAGGCCCGGCGATGGGCACGGAGCACCAAGAGGGGGGACCCGATGAGGACGTGGCTACGGCACCGGCGTTGGTTGACTGCGTCGATCCTGGGAGTGTTGGCAACGATGGTCGGCATGCAAAGCGCGAACGCGGCGACACCCACACCTCCCGGCCAACCGTCGTCCGGGTACGGATCGACTGCCAACTACATCGCCACCTCAGCTACCCGCTATGAGACCGGCAACGGGAGCGATGGCACTCGGGTCTGGTGGTTCGTGCCGAATCGCCTGCGAAACGGGTCGTCTGCGCCGGTGGTGGTTTTCTTGCACGGGTTCATGCTGCTTGCACCCGACATCTATCAGGGTCACATCGACCATCTCACCAAGCAGGGCTTCATCGTGATCTACCCGCAGTTCAACAAGGGCGGGATCACCGGGTTGATCAGTGACACGGATCAACGAGCAATGCTGCAACGGGCGATCGATGCCACCAACGTGGCGCTCGGGCGTCTCGACGCCAGAGCCGATCGCGGGCAGCTTCACCTTTACGGGCATTCCCTTGGCGGGTTGATGGGCGCCGCATGGCTCGGTGCCGGAGGACCGGCGGTCCGAAGCATCACCTTGGCCAACCCGTCAATCGATCCCGCGGGAGCGATCCCATCGTTCGTGCGCAGCTTCGTCAAGATCACGCCCATCGACTACGCCGCTTTGGCGCCAGCGACCAGGGTGCGGACCGTGATCCTGACCGGCGACAGCGACACGATCGCGCAGCCAACAGAATCGGTGGCGCTCTGGCGGGCACTTACGAATGCGCCCGACAAGGTCGTCTACCAAGCAAGCTCGGACTCTCACGGGTCGCCGGCGCTCGCGGCAGACCACATGGCGCCGATCCAAAACCAAGGGTGGGTGCCGGACTTCATGATGAAGCTGTTCGGCGGGGTCGGTCGGCAAGACACCTTGGATTGGCGGTACTACTACGCCGCACTTGACTCCAACATTGCGGGCACCACCCGAGTGCCGTTCGACCTTGGCCGCTGGAGCGACGGCGTACCGGTGGCAGCACCCGTCGAGCTTGCACGGTGATGTGAGGAATCTGGTCTGATCGCCTTCGACCGTCGGTACGGCGCCAACTGGGAGGCGTGGCCGGTCTTTGAGCATCGGGCGGTTGACCCGCATCCAATCGATGGCGAAGCAGCCGATCACCAGCGATGCTGCTACACCCAGGCGTGCGAGTCCGCCCATCGCATGGCAGGCACCTCCTTCGTCGAGCGTGTAAGCAGCCGTCGGCCACAACACGGAACACGGCTGGTGAGTGAAGGCGCCGGTGACCAAGACAACCTAGCGCACCTCAGGCGCCGCGGTTCCTAGACGGGAGCCGACGCCTGCTGCGCGAGCGGGCTCACCCCGATCCGATCGTCACCAAAGGCCGAAACGCAGGTCACCGCTCGAGGGCGCTGCCAGCACTGATCACCCCAAGCGCAGCCCGCTCGAGTTCGCGCAGAACCACAGACCGCCGAACGCCACCGTCTACTGCCTCCCCGGCGGCGCGGACCAAGCCGACGAGGAGCTGCGCCACCAGGACCGGATCACGGCCAGAACGACGACCGGTCGCGGTCGGTCGGTCGGCGCGGCGAGTCCGGTCAGACCCGGCCAAGGCATCGGCCACGATCGGTTCGAGAGTGGCATACAGACGGCGGTGTTGTTCTGAGACTTCTTGCATCACCTCTGGATCGAGCGTCCCGAGCGTGGAGGTGATCGAGGTGAAGAGCCGGTGCTCTGGGTCAGTCAGGTACTCGAACTGCAGCCGGAGCCAGTCGCGGAGCCGCGCACGCGGCGCTCGATCCGATGCCGCGATCTGTTCGCTCTGCTCGATCAGCTGTTGCGTCTCCCGGCGCAACCAGACCAGGAGGATGTGATCCTTGTCCGGGAAGTACCGGTAGAGCGAATTACGGGCGAGCCCGACCTCGCCTGCGATATCAGCCATCGTCACTGCGGCAAAGCCCCGCTCGGCGAACAGCCGGACTGCGGCCCGGACGACTGCTTCTTCTTGCCGCGCGACGTGCTCAGCGATCGTCCGGCTCGTTATCCTCGGCATCGCCTCCCCTACGTCACGCCCGCTCGAGTTGCGCCATGTGCAAACGACCGTCCATCAGTTCGAGGTTACGGTCTGCCAACTCGAGGTGCGTGGGATCGTGGATGACAACGATGGTTGCCACCTCCCGTCGCCGGGTCTCGTCCGCCAACGCTTCCATGACCTGGCGCGCACGGGCCGGGTCGAGTGCCGATGTCGGCTCATCGGCCAGCACGACCGAAGGATGCGCCATGAGGGCTCGAGCTATGGCGACGCGTTGACGCTCCCCACCCGAGAGCTGCGCAGGGAGCCGATCGAGGTGGTCTCCCAAGCCGAGCTCGCCGAGCAGCTCTCGTGCACGCCGGCGCGCCCTGTCGTCGAGTTCACCACGGATATGGGCGACAAGCTCGAGTTGTTCGATCGCGCGCAGCGACGGGAACAGCTGAGCGAACTGATGAACGAACGCAACGTGATCCCGCCGCACGCGTGAACGTTGCCGAGCCGTCAACGAGCTTGCTCGTTGACCGTCGATGATGACATCGCCGGAAGTTGGTTGGCGGAGCAATCCAGCCACTGCCAATAGTGTCGACTTCCCAGAGCCCGACCGCCCGGTGACCGTGACCATCTCACCTCGCCGCGCGTCCAGGTCGACACCGTCGAGAATCGTCAGAGATTCGTCACCGTCACGGACTCGGACCGTGACGTGATCGAGCTGGAGTGCGACCTCATTCGCTGTCATGATTCCACCGCCAAGGTGAGTACCGGATCGATGTTCGTGAGCCGTCGGAGTGCGGCAGCGCTGCCAAGCATCCCAGCTATCGCGAGAGCGATTGATGATCCGCCCACGGCACGCAGGGTCAGTGAGAACGGCACGCTGTCCCCGAGGAACCGACCGATCAGGACACCGACCGCCGTTCCGATAACGATCGCGATGACCAACAGGACGGCGAGCTGACCTAAAGCGTCACGGGCGACGTAGGCATTCGACGCACCGAGCGCCTTGAGTAATCCGATCTGGCGGGTACGTTGCACGGTCCAGACCGTGAAGAACGCTCCAACAACCAACGCCGAAATCACAAGGAGAAATCCCCGGATCAGGGTCATGGTCGCGGTCTCAGCGCTGTAGCCGGGTGAGCCCGAATAGGCCGCTTCCTTCGCAACGGTTTCGGTACCGGATGCGCGGTCGAGTTCGGCGAGATCCACATCACCACTGACGCGGAGCGCGAGCGCCGAAAAACGTCCCCTCGCGTCACGTCCATAGATGAGTTCCTGCCAGGTGGCAAGAGTGGTGTAGGCGATCGGGACGTGCCCGTAGGTTCCACCGTAGGTGAAACCCACCACGGGGAGCAGCTGCTCGGTGCCGATGATCTGGAGCTGATCACCGACGGCGACCGTATCCCGCAGTTCGTCGCTCAACACCAGACCGTGATCAAGTGCACCACCTCGTTCGCCGAGCCGGCCCGCGGCGGCCGATTCACTTGCCAAGAAACCAGTGGGGTCGACACCGAACAGCGCAAGGTCGACACTGGTCCCGTCGCCGGTCTTTGCGTTGACGAACGACATACCCACCGGAGTGACCTGCACGCCGGGCTGCTCCCCGAAGGTGCGCTGCACATCAGGTCCGAGAACCGAACGGCTGAACGAGTTCTGCGCACCTTCCTGGAAGACGAGGTGCGACAGCGGCAGTGCCCGAAGACCGGAGATGCCGTCATCCACCAGACCGTTGGCCAGTCCGGACAGCAGCGTGGACAGCAACGCGATCAAAGCGAGTACCGAACCGACCAGCACGAAACGACTCTTGGAAACCCGGAGGTCGCGCAACCCGAGAAACATGCGTATCCATCCAATCTTTGTCGACGTATTGTCGGCATGATATCGACAGTATGTCGTCATCGTCGAGCCGGACGCAGCGGTGTTGCGTACACGCATGCGCACTCAGGATTTTAGTGCTAAAACCTCCTCCGTGAGTTCGGTGCTGTTCATCGCAGGCTGGGTGGCTGGTTGGCTGCTTCTGTGGAGGCTTCCCCGCCTCGAACACGTCACGAACAAGAGCAACCGTGCAAACCAATCGTCCACGGCCCACCCGGTCATCCATGCCGCTACGGACCCCCGCAACGTCAGCGTGATCATCCCAGCCCGCAACGAAGCCGCCAACATCAAGCGACTGGTCGCCAGCCTGCGGGCACAACGACCTGGGCCTGCTGAGATCGTGGTCGTCGACGACGACTCGGTTGACGACACCCCACTCGAAGCGTCCCGAGCCGGCGCCCGTGTCATCCACCCCGGTTGCCGACCACCCGGTTGGACAGGGAAAGCATGGGCGTGCCATCGGGGAGCGGCCGAAACCAACGCACCCGTGTTGATGTTCATTGACGCCGACGTCGAGTTCCGCCCTGGTGCGCTCCAGGCCTTGCTCGGCGAGTGCACTCCAGGGCGCCTCACCTCGGTCGCGCCCTGGCACCTGGTACGCCGACCCTACGAATGGCTTTCCTTGCTCTTCAACATCGTGGCAGTGATGGGCACTGGCGCCGCGACACTCCGACGGCGGCACATCCGGGGCGCGTTCGGCCCAGTGATCGTTCTTCGGCGAGCCGATTACGAGCGGCTCGGGGGTCACGCTGCAGTCCGGGCTGAAGTCGCCGATGACTTGGCCCTTGCGTCGAGGGCACATGAGGCTGGGCTCGAACTCGAGGTCCTCGGAGGAGGCCGGTTGATCTCCTACCGGATGTATCCCGACGGGCTACGAAGCTTGCGAGAGGGCTGGGTCAAGAACATCGCGGTCGGCGCTGCGACTACGCCGCCACTCCGGCTAGTCGGGGTCATCGCATGGATCGCCAGTGGCCTCACCGCCGTTGCAGCTGCGGCCGGCAATGGCGGGTTGTGGTGGCTCGGGGCCGCATGCTGGTCGGTTCAATTGGGGGTGTTCGCGCGCCGGGTTGGCAGCTTCCCTCCTCCAGCCTGGCTCCTCTTCCCCGTGCAATTGGCCTGGTTCCTTGTCGTCTTCAGCTGGTCGGTGGTGCGCGTGATCGTGTTCGGCAGCGTCCGGTGGCGAGGCCGGACCATCCCGGTCCGGCGCACCATATGGATAACGCCGATCGCCAAGCACCCATGACGACCACCAATGCCCTCATCCTCGATATCGCCGCCTGGACCGTGCTCGGCTTCGGGATCGGTTACTGGGGTCACCGGTTACCTCCACATCGCCTGTCCACAGACAGCTCACTGACGCGACTGCGCTCCTGGGAGCAGAACGGACGGCTCTACGTACGCCTTGGAATCAAACGGTGGAAGGACCGGCTTCCGGAAGCGGGCTCGTTCTTCCGCGGCGGCATGTCGAAGCGGCGCCTGCCCGGTCACCGGCGGGAGGACCTGGAACGCTTCGCAGTCGAGACCAGGAGAGCAGAGCTCGTGCACTGGGGCCTATTGGGTTCGGGGCCGGTGTTCCTCTTGTGGAATCCGCCGGTCCTGGATCTCGCCATGATGGGGTACGCCATTGTCGCCAACCTGCCTTTCATCGCGGTGCAACGGTTCAACCGTGCACGAGTTCTCGCGATCCTGGAGCGACGAGCGTGAGTAGCAACGGTCTGACGTTGAACCAGGTGGCCGAGCGCCTTGGGGTGCACTACATGACGGCCTACCGCTACATCAAGACCGGTCGGTTGCGGGCGATCCAAGTGAACGGACAGTGGCGGATCGACGAACGCGACGTACGCCGCCTGCAAAACCGGTCAGGGCCAACGCGACCACGCCGATCCCACCGGCACGCGCCCGGATCCGTCCGGAAGGCCTATCCGATCGAACTGGCCGCCGCCCTGGTACAAGGCGACGAAGCAGGTGCGTGGGTGCTGCTCGAATCCAGGCTTGCGAGTGGCATGAAACCTGATGCGGTGTACCTCGAAGTGTTGGCACCGGCCATGCGCCACATCGGCGCACAATGGGAAGCTGGGGTCCTGCCAGTAGCCGGCGAGCACCGAGCGACCGCAGTGATGCAACGACTGATCGCTCGGCTCGGCGCGCAGCTCCGTCCACGGGGCCGACGACGAGCAACGGTGATCATCGGCGCCGCGCCGGGCGACCAACACTCGCTACCGGTCCAGCTCGTCGCAGACCTGCTCCGCATCAACCACGTCGACGTCTGTGACTTGGGCGCCAACTGCCCGCCACCTGCGTTCGCCGACGCAGCCCAAGCCGTCGATCGCCTACGGGCGGTCGGGATCTGTGCGACGGTGGCCCCCAATCGCCGAGCGCTGCGGCAGACCATCGACACTGTCCGCGGGGTGACATCCGTCCCAGTCTTCATCGGCGGCGCTGGCGTCGACGAAGTCATCGCCCGCCACGTCGGAGCCGACGCCTACACCGCGACGGCCGTCGCCGTGATCGATCTGGTCAACGAACTGACCGGAACCAGTCGTCGGTAACGGGTCGGTCCAACGCGACGGCCGTTGACGCTGGATCCACTACTGCCAATAGCGCCCCGGCACTTCCGTACAATCGTCTGCACCTCGCCGCGGCAACGGACACCGACCAAGGGTCGTTGCTACGAACATACAGTCGAGCCTGACCCGCCCCGACCGATACTGTCACCTACGTGGCGCGAACCGGCACCCGGAACTCCAAACGGGACGACCTCCTGGACGCTGCAGTCTCGCTGCTGCTGGCTGAAGGCGTCCACGCCTGCACCGTAAGAGCGGTGGCTGCTCGAGCCGGCGTCGCCAACGGGTCAGTGCACTACTACTTCCGGGACATCGAAGAGATCCTCGATCTCGCCATGGAGCGAGCCACAGACGTGTGGATCAGCTGGCTCACCGGCATCGCCGAACAGGCGCCGAGCCCGCAGCGCGCGTTCTGGGCAGTGATGAAGGCGTGCCGAGAGCCCTTTGCTGCGGGAGATCGTTCGATATTGCCCCTATGGTTGGAATATTGGGCAGCCTGTATGCGGGCTGGTCGCACCGGACCAATCGCCACTTTGCACCAACGCCTCGTCGCGTTGGTGGCCGAGCTCCTTGTGGCAGCCGGTCTAGACACGGCAACGGCCCTCGAGAAAGCCCGGGCCATCAACGCGTACCTATTCGGAATCGCAATGCACGACGCTGCTGGCCTCACTCCTCTCGGGACCGTGCTGCGACATCTCGGTGCACTCTCAGGACTCGACCCGCCATCGCCAGCCGCGGTCTGACCCCATCTGGGGCCCGTTCCCCCAAACAATTGCACCCCACCGCGCCCCTACGCCATGAGCGGAAGCTGACCCCTCCAAGGCTCGTTGTTCCCTGACGCCGAGACCGATCCCGAGATCGATCCGATCCCGATCAGCGGCAGCTGACCCCTCCAAGGCGCGTTGCTCCCGACCCCCAACGCCAGGTCCGCCCGGTACAGCAATCGGTACCGACCGAACAAAGTCTGGACATGTGTCCAACTTTCTGTCATCCTGCGGGGAGAGACAGGTACGCCCCACAGACCCGCGACGCGCGCGTGCGCAGGTCGCCATCGCAACGGCCGTACGACCCAGGAGGTTGCCCTGATGAGCCCTGATCATGATGGGGTCCGCCGTCCGCTTCGCTTTGTGGTCATCGGCGCTGGTATGGCCGGCATCCTGAGCGCGATCAAACTCCGGGAAGCAGGATTCGGCTCAGTCGCGGTGTACGAGAAGGCTGACCGCCTCGGCGGTACGTGGCGAGACAACACCTATCCAGGAATCGCGTGTGACATCCCGTCCCACCTCTACCGTTATTCGTTCGCCCCGAACCCCAACTGGACCCACACGTTCGCACCTGGCCCCGAGATCCTCGCCTACCTCGAAGGGGTGGCAGAGCGATTCGGCGTGACCGACGCCATCCAGCTCAACACGGAAGTGACACGGTTACGCCACGACGGGGAGCGGTGGCAGGTCGAGCTCTCCAACGGCTCCACCGACCAAGCAGACGTGGTCATCGGCGCCACCGGCGTGTTGCACCATCCGCGTTATCCGGACATCGACGGTCTCGGTACGTTCGGCGGGGCCTGCTTCCACAGCGCCCGCTGGGATCACTCGGTCGAACTCACTGGCCGCCGGGTCGGCATCATCGGGACCGGCTCCAGCGCCGTGCAGATCGTCTCCGCCATCATCGGCACCGTCGGCAATCTCTATCTGTTCCAACGCACACCTCAGTGGATCCTGCCAGTGCCGAACCCGCCGATCGACGAGGAGCAACGGGCGGTGTTCCGTCAAGACCCGGCTTCGATGGACGCACTGCGCAAAGAGCTTGCCCACACGTTCGAGACGAGCTTCGCGAATGCCGTTGTCGACGCCAACTCACCGCAGATGGCGTTCATCGAGGAGATGTGCCGGCAGAACCTCGAGAACTCGGTTCGTGATCCGGAGCTCCGCGAACGGCTGCGCCCTGACTACCGACCGGCATGCAAGCGACTCGTCGTATCACCGGACTTCTACGAGGCGATTCAGCAGCCCAATGCGCATCTCATCACAGAGAAGATCTTGCGGATTGAGCCGCAAGGGGTGCGCACGACCGACGGGACACTGCACGAGCTCGACGTGCTGGTGCTGGCCACCGGTTTCCGGGTCGACCAATTCCTCCGCCCGATCGAGGTAACTGGGCCCACCGGCGTCACCCTCGAAGAGCTGTGGGCACAACGACCGTACGCGTATTACTCGATCTCGATCCCAGGGTTACCGAACCTGTTCCTCCTCAACGGCCCCAATGGGCCGGTCGGCAATTTCTCGCTCATCGACGTCGCAGAGCTGCAGTTCGACTACATCAGCCAACTCATCGACCTCATCGCCCGGGGCGAGGCCCGCCTCATCACCGCAACCACGGAAGCTACCGAGCGCTTCGAGCAGGCACGGGTGGACGCCGCCCGGAACACGGTCTGGGTCACCGGGTGCCGCAGCTGGTATCTCGACGACCGAGGCATCCCCTCGGCATGGCCATGGTCCTTTGACCGTTTCCGCGCTGAGATGGCCGCCCCACGCCTCGAGGACTTCGAACTCGTGCGCTGACCCCTGAGGGGTGCGCTACACCATTCAATACGGGGGAAGCACTCGTCAGGCGCGAGTGGTCTTACCTAGCGGTCAGCGAGACCGTGACGTTGGGCTAGCTCACGGAGTTGTCTTCGGTTCCGGGTGCCGGTCTTCGCCAGCAGATGCGCTATGTGGGTACCGACCGTCCGGGGAGAAATGAAAAGACGGCGGGCAATTTCTTTGTTGGTCAAGCCTTCAGCCACAAGTGCCAACACGTCGACCTCGCGACTGGTCAACCCAAGGCCAGCGAGAGCGGTGGGAACCCTCGATTCACCTCGGCCCCGGCGCGGGACTCTCGCCCCCGTCGACCGCAAGACCGACCGACACGCTGCTGCGAGCCTTGGATAACCGGCCGCCTCGAACCAGCGGACCGCTTCGCGGCTCCAGCGCTCCGGCTCACCCCAACCGCCGACCGCGGCCATCTCCGACACCAACCACAGCGCGACATACCGAGCACCCGTTTCACCGAACGCCGCAAACCGGGCAAGACCACGAGCCGCGGCTTCTTGGACAGCGTCACGGTCACCGGCATGACTTGCTGCAAGCGCCGCGGCGCACTCCCACAATGGTTGTTCCCAGGCAAAGGTCGGTGACAATCGGTGGTTGCTGACGCCGTCAGGGCTGCCAGCGCGGAAGGCTTCAGTGTGTACGTGTGATTCCTCGCCGGGGGGGCTGCTCCGTTCCAGGTGAACCTGCTCATCACTGGTCGCCGCCTGGAGCAACGCCTGCCAGGCAAATGGCCGGAAGCAGCCGATCGGCACGCTGGCTACGTTCGGGGATCCGGGTGAAAGCGCGCCGGCCTGGTCGAGAGCCGCAAGAGCGCCGGCCAGATCGGCCTCGACCAAGTGAACCATGGCGACACTCATCAGCCATCGGAGACGTGCGGCATCGGGAGCACCGGACTCCTCGAGTCGAGCGCCAAAGCCATCGACCGCGTTGCGGTCGCCAGTAAGCGCGGTGATCTCGCTCTCGATGGCGAGCAACAGAGCCAGCTGGCCTGGCTCATCCAGCATGCCGAGCCGCTCGGCCAGGCGACGGCACCGCCACAGGGCTGCGTGCGCCCGCTCGCGATCCCAGCGAGCGGCGTACAGCTCGGCGAGCTCGGCATCGATCGCGACGACGAGTCTGGGGAGCCGTGCGGCAGCTGCCGCGTTGCGCACCGTTTCAATCGGCAGGGGATCGAGTGCCGACCATCCGGCGAGACAGGCCGCGACTCGCCGGGTGTGCAGGGCAAACTCAACCAATCCGGCGCGATCAGCCCGGTCAGCACTGTCGCGGAGCAGCCGGATCGCCGGTCCAAGGTTGACAAGATCGTGGCCGCGCGCCCGAACTGCGCCGACCTGCCTGGCCTCACGCGTGGCGGCCGCGGTCTCCCCACCGACAGCCCTGACTGCAACCGCCTTGGCTGCCTCTACCCATCCCCACATCGCAAAAGCTGCTGCCTTTGGCTGATCAGACGTCGTTGTGGCCACGTGCTCAGCCAGCCGCCGGGCCTCGTCCAAGCGCCCGTCAGCAGCCGCAACCCCTGCAGCCAACAACGCAAGAGCCGGGTCGTCGGTCCCAGCTGAGGCATCACCTGCGCACTCTCCTGTCTCTTATACACATCT